>JAKOND010000342.1 GCA_022702125.1 Burkholderiaceae bacterium | reverse complement strand
AAGAGACACACCCACCGGAGGACGCCATGTCCGCAGTCACCCCTTCCGAGACCCTCGCCGCCCCGCCGGCGATCCGCATCCACCCGGCCGACGACGTCGTGGTCGCCCGGCGCCAGCTGCTCGGCGGCACGGTGCTGGCGGGCGAGGGCGAGGGCGGCGCGGACGTCGTCGTCAGCGGCCTGGTGCCGCCGGGCCACAAGGTCGCCACCCGCGCCATCGCGGCCGGCGCGCCGGTGCGGCGCTACGACCAGGTGATCGGCCGGGCCCGGCGGGCCATCGCGCCGGGCCAGCACGTGCATGTGCACAACCTCGACTTCGGCCATGTCGACCTCGACTACCAGGTGGGGCAGGGCGCGCGCCCGACCGATTTCGTGGCGGAGCCGGCCACCTTCGAGGGCATCGTGCGCGCCGACGGCCGGGTGGCGACGCGCAACTACGTCGGGGTGCTGACCTCGGTCAACTGCTCGGCCACGGTGGCGCGCGCCATCGCCGACCATTTCCGGCGCGACATCCATCCCGAGGCGCTGGCGCCCTATCCGCACGTGGACGGCGTGGTGGCCCTGACCCACAGCGCCGGCTGCGCGATGGCCGCCGAGGGCGAGCCGATGGAGGTGCTGCGCCGCACGCTCGGCGGCTACGCGCGGCACGCCAACTTCGCCGGGCTGCTGGTGGTGGGCCTGGGCTGCGAGACCAACCAGATCGACGGCCTGCTGCGCCACGGGGGCCTGCAAGAAGGGCCGCTGCTGCACGCCTTCAGCATCCAGGACACCGGCGGCACCGCGCGCACCGTGGCGCACGGCATCGAGCAGGTGCACCGCATGCTGGCCGCCGCCAACCGGGTGCACCGCCAGCCGGTGCCGGCGCGGCACCTGACCGTCGGCCTGCAGTGCGGCGGCTCGGACGGCTACTCGGGCCTGTCGGCCAACCCGGCGCTGGGCGCGGCGGTGGACCGGCTGGTGCGCCACGGCGGCACCGCCATCCTGTCGGAGACCTCCGAGATCTACGGCGCCGAGCACCTGCTGACGCGCCGCGCCGCCTCGCCCGAGGTGGCCGAGAAGCTGCTCGCCCGCATCCGCTGGTGGGAGGCCTACTGCGCCCGCCACGGCGGCGAGATGGACAACAACCCGTCCGCCGGCAACAAGGCGGGCGGGCTGACCACCATCCTGGAGAAGTCGCTCGGCGCCATCGCCAAGAGCGGCACCACCGCGCTGACGGCGGTCTACGAGTACGCCGAGCCGGTCACCGCGCGCGGCCTGGTCTTCATGGACACGCCGGGCTACGACCCGGTGTCGGCCACCGGGCAGGTGGCGGGCGGCGCCAACCTGATCTGCTTCACCACCGGCCGGGGCTCGGCCTACGGCTGCGCGCCCGCGCCCAGCCTGAAGTTCTCCACCAACACCGCGCTGTGGCGCCGGCAGGCGGAGGACATCGACCTCAACTGCGGCGAGATCATCGACGGCACCGCCGGCATCGACGAGGTGGGCGAGCGCATCTTCCGGGCCATGCTCGCGACCGCCTCCGGCCGCAAGACCAAGAGCGAGCTGCACGGCTACGGCCAGAACGAGTTCGTGCCCTGGCAGCTCGGCGCGGTGATGTAGGCCGGGGGATCCGCGCACGGAAAAAACACAGGAGACACCGCATGAAGATCACCGGCGCCCGCGTCATCGTCTGCAGCCCCGGCCGCAATTTCGTCACCCTGAAGATCGAGACCGACGAGGGCCTGGCCGGCATCGGCGACGCCACCCTCAACGGCCGCGAGCTCGCGGTGGCGAGCTACCTCGCCGACCACGTGGTGCCCTGCCTGATCGGCCGCGACGCGCACCGCATCGAGGTCCTGTGGCAGTACCTCTACCGGGGCGCCTACTGGCGGCGCGGCCCGGTCACCATGGCCGCCATCGCCGCGGTGGACACCGCGCTGTGGGACATCAAGGCCAAGGCCGCCGGCATGCCGCTCTACCAGCTGCTCGGCGGCGCCAGCCGGCAGGGCGTGATGGTCTACGGCCACGCCAACGGCCGCGACATCCCCGAGACGGTGGACGCGGTGCTGCGCCACCGGGAGCAGGGCTTCCGCGCGATCCGCGCCCAGAGCGGCGTGCCCGGCATCCAGAAGGTCTACGGCGTGCCGCGCGAGGGCCAGCGGGCCTACGAGCCGGCCGACGGCGAGCTGCCCTCCGAGCACGACTGGGACACGGGCAAATACCTGCGCCACACGCCGGAGCTGTTCGCCGCGGTGCGCGAGGCGGTCGGCCCCGACATCCACCTGCTGCACGATGTGCACCACCGGCTCACGCCGATCGAGGCGGCGCGGCTGGGCAAGGCGCTGGAGCCCTGCGACCTGTTCTGGATCGAGGACGCCACCCCGGCCGAGGACCCGGCGGCCTTCCGCCTGATCCGCCAGCACACCACCACGCCGCTGGCGGTGGGCGAGGTGTTCAACAGCATCTGGGACTGCAAGCAGCTCATCGAGGAGCGGCTCATCGACTACATCCGCGCCACCGTCGTGCACGCCGGCGGCATCACCCACCTGCGCCGCATCGCCGACCTGGCCGCGCTCCACCAGGTGCGCACCGGCTGCCACGGCGCGACCGACCTCTCGCCGGTATGCATGGGCGCGGCGCTGCACTTCGACACCTGGGTGCCCAACTTCGGCATCCAGGAGTACATGCCGCACAGCGCCGAGACCGACGCCGTCTTCCCGCACGCCTACGCCTTCGCCGACGGCTTCCTGCACCCCGGCGAGGCGCCCGGCCACGGGGTGGAGATCGACGAGGCCCTGGCCGCGAAGTACCCGTACCGCCGCGCCTACCTGCCGGTCAACCGGCTGGCGCACGACGGCACCCTGTGGCACTGGTAGGCACGAGGAAAGGCACCGCGATGACGACCGATTCCCCCGCCGGGCCCGCCCCGGACGCCGCCGCCGGCCTGCCCCGGCTGCATCCCGGCACCCTCGACCGCCTGCCCGCCGACGTCGCCCGGCCGCGCTTCGACCGCGCGGCGCTGCGCGCCGGCATCGTCCACCTGGGGCTGGGCGCCTTCCACCGCGGCCACCTGGCGGCGGTCAACGACGCGGCGCTGGCGGCCGGCGACCGGCGCTGGGGCATCGTCGGCGTGTCGCTGCGCAGCCCCGGGACCCGCGACGCGCTGCGGCCCCAGGCCGGGCTCTACACGCTCGCGCTGCGCGACACCGACCCGGCCGACGGCGCGCCGCGCGAGGCGCTGCAGGTGGTGGGCGGGCTGCTCGACATCCTGGTGGCGCCCGAGGACCCGGGCGCGGTGCTCGACCGCGTCGCCCACCCCGACACCCGCATCGTGAGCCTGACCGTCACCGAGAAGGGCTACCACCACGACCCCGCCACCCGCGCCCTGCGGACGGACGACCCGGACATCGTCCACGACCTGCGCGCGCCGGACGCGCCGCGCGGCACCCTGGGCTTCCTGGTGCACGGCCTGGCGCGGCGCCGGGCGCGGGGCCTGGGGCCGGTCACGCTGCTGTCCTGCGACAACCTGCCGGCCAACGGCGACACCCTGCGCGGCCTGGTGCGCGCCTTCGCGGCGCGGGTCGATCCGGCGCTGGCCGAATGGATCGACGGCCGGTGCTGCTTCCCCAACAGCATGGTCGACCGCATCGTGCCGCGCACCACCGGGGACGACCGCGACCGCATCGCCGCCCGCCTGGGCCTGTACGACGCCGCGCCGGTGGTGGGGGAGCCCTTCCTCGCCTGGATGGTGGAAGACCGTTTCGCCGCCGGCCGGCCGGACTGGGACGCGGTGCCCGGCGTGCGTTTCGTGGAGGACGCCGCGCCCTGGGAACGCCTGAAGCTGCGCCTGGTCAACGCGCCGCACTCGGCGCTGGCCTACCTCGGCGCCTCCATGGGCGTGGCCACCATCGCCGAGGCGGTCGCGGTGCCCGCGCTGCGCCGCTACGCCGAGGCCCTGCTGCGCGAGGAGCTGGCGCCGACGCTGGGCGCGCTGCCCGGCCTGGACGCGGACGCGGCCTGCGCCGCGGTGCTGTCCCGCTTCGCCAATCCGGCGCTCGGCCACACCACCCGGCAGGTGGCGATGGACGGCAGCCAGAAGATCCCGCAGCGCTGGCTGGCCGCCCTGCGCGACCGGCGGGCGCAGGGCGCGCCGGCCGAGCTGCTGGCCCTCGCCGTGGCCGGCTGGGCGCACTACCTGCGCGGCGGCGACGGCGGCGCCACGGTAACCGTGCCGGTGCAGGACCCGCTGGCCGAGGCGCTGGCGCAGCGGCTGGCGGGGAGCGGGCCGGACGCGGCGGTGCCCGACGACGACGCGCGCATCGCCGCGCTGCTGGATTTCGGCCCCGTCTTCGGCGACCTGGGCGGACAGCCGGACCTGGCGCGGGCCGTCGCCCGCTGGTACCGGCTGCTCGCGGCGCACGGCGTGCGGGCCACCCTGGCGCGCGTCGCCGGGCCGCGGCCGGACCGGGCGGCCTAGCGCCTCTGCGGGGGCGGGACGGTGCTTTCCGCGGCGCCTTCCGTCGCCGCCGACGGCGCGGCCGCCTCCAGCGCGGTCAGGTCCGACGGCGGCAGGTCGGCGCGGCGTGCGCGGTCCAGCGCGTAGGCCGACTGCGCCAGCGCGGCTTCGGCGAAGGGCGCGTGGCCGAGCGCCTGCAGCGAGCGCAGGCCGCGCTGCAGCGCCAGGCCGACCTCGGGGGCCGCGGCCGCGTAGCGGGCCAGGGGCGCGAAGATGTCCTCGACCATGCCGGCCTCGCGCAGCGGCGGCGCGCTGACCCGCTCGAACTTCGGCGCCTCGGGCGCATCGCCGCGTTTTTCCGCCCAGTGCGCCAGCAGGCGGATGCCCGAGGCGATCACGTCCAGCGCGGTGCCCGGGTCGTTGACCGAGGCGGACATCGCCCGCGCGCCGATCTCGCCGAGCACCACCAGCCCGAAGCGCGGATCGTGGTCGAAGCTGCGGCCGGTGCCGATCGAGAAGGCCTCGCGGACCCGGTCCGCCGTCTCCGCGTCCATCGGCGCGTCGCAGCTCGCGAGCACCGCCGAGGGCTCGACGAACCGGCCCGGCAGCGCATGCACATGGAGCGTCCGGCCGAGTTCGCCGGCCAGGGTGTCGAGCAGGTCCAGGGACACGTGCTCGACGAAGCCCACGTCGGCGGCGCGCACCGCGTGGGCGCCGCGCTGCCCCGGGGCCTGCGGCAGGCCGCCCAGGTGGGGCAGCGCCAGGCGCTGCTCCATCGCGGCCCGGGTGGCGCGTTCGACGCGCGCCAGCGTCGCGCCCAGGCGGCCGAGCGTGGAGAGGTAGTCCAGCCAGCGCAGCAGCACCACGATCACGAACACCAGCAGCACCAGCGTGAAGCCGAACAGCACCAGCCGGCCGCCGTTGCCGTAGAGGTGCGCCGACAGGCCGACCAGGCCGATCAGGCTGTAGACGAAGGTGCCGATGAAGACCGCGAGCGTGTTCTGCGCGGTGCTGTCCTCCACCACCAGCTGCGAGGCGCGCGGCGTGGCGCTGCTGCTGACCGCGCCCAGCGCGGTCACCATGCCGTTGGCCGAGAAGATCGCGACCGTCAGCATGCTCGACGCCAGGATGGTCAGGATCGAGCCGACCGCGTCGGCGCCCAGGTCCGAGGCCAGCTCCGCCGGGATGTAGGGCCCGGTCAGGGCCGAGACCACCACCGCCACCAGCGCGAAGACCGACACCAGCGCGCAGCGCCACCAGGTGGTGCGCACCAGGCGCGCGAGCACGTACCGCAGGCGTTCGGACATCGGATGGTTCCGTGGGAAGGGAGAAGGGGGAGGAGGGCGCGGCGCCGGCCGGGGGCCGTCAGCGGCCGCGCACCATCGACAGCACCTGCGACACGTCCACCGTGCGCGCCTTCTGCTGGATGGCCGGCAGGTAGCGGCCCTGCAGCTGCTCGGCCTCGCCCAGCAGGCCGGAGAAGGCCTGCTTGAGCGCCGGCGCCGACAGCGTCCGGCCGCCCGCGTAATAGCGCCGCGCGACCTGGCCCAGCGCCCAGGTGCTGGCGAAGCTCATGCCCGAACTCACCGCCTGCTTGCCCACGCCTCCCAGCAGCCCGCCGCCGACCTTGCCGAGCAGCCCGCCCAGCAGCTTGCGGCCGGCCTGCTCCAGGTACTGCGAGGTCAGGCCGACGCCGGCGGTGGCGAGGAAATCCTTGATGTGCCCGCGGTCCAGCTCGTAGCCGTAGGACTGGCCGATGCGGTAGACCAGGCGGGTCTGCAGCGGGATGATGGCCAGGGTGGAGAGCGTCTCGGGCAGAAGTTCCAGCGCGCCGTTGAGGATGGCGGCGTCGAGGATGGCCTTGTCGATCTCGGCATCCGACAGGGTGGAGGGGCGGTCGGTGCCGGCGGGCGGCGTCGCGGCGGCCGCGGCCGTGGCGGCGCTGGCGGCGGCCAAGGCGGCCGCGGGGCCGGCGGCGGCGGTGCGGTCGTCGAGCGGCTGCAGCGGCGCCTCGGCCAGCGCCTCGGCCTGGCGGGTGTAGGTGCCGGCGGCTTCGGCGTCCAGGTCCAGCGCGCGGCGCAGGCGGTCGAGGAAGGCGCGCTCGGCGTCCGAGCGGCGGCCGTCGGCCTCGCAGACGCAGACCGCCATCTCGTAGGCGAGGTTGCGCGACTGCGGCGCGGCGATCTGCCGGGCCACGTCGTCCAGCGCCACCCGCTGCAGCAGCACGTCCTGGTAGAGCGCGGCCAGGTGCACCGAGCCGTCGCCCGCCAGCGAATCGGCGATGCGGCGCACCTCGTCGCGCTCGCGGTCGTGCTTGTCGCCGTCGGCGAAGGCGGCCATCAGGCACAGGGTGAGGATGGCCTTGCGGTCCTGGTCGGTCATGGTGGGGGCCTGCGGGCAGTGATTGCGATGGCCGGCAGGCTATGCGGCCGGCCCGCAGCCACGGTAACAAGCTGCGATACGCAGCCCCGGGCATTGCTATCGATTCGGTAGCGCCTATCCAAGGAAACGCCTGGGCAGGACCATGAAAAGATGCGTGAGGATCCTGGCCGTTCCGTCGGTGCTCCGCACGGCCTTCCCCGCCGGCCCGGAACGCCGGCGGCCCCGGACCGGCCGTGTCGGAGCGCATTACAGGGGGAGGTGTGGATATTTTTCAAATTGTTGATTTCCAGACCTTTCGCAACAAAGGAACGAAGGTTGCTTACGGATGCGCCAGGGGGAGAATTTCATGCGGTTTCTTTTTTCCATGACCACTGCCGCCGGCGGAAAGCTGCAGGGCATCGAGGCGGGGCGCGGCCTGGCCGCCTTCCTGGTGGTGATGTACCACGCGGCGCGGCACTTCAAGGCGGACGCCGGCTACCTGCCCTGGGGCGGCATCTTCCATTTCGGCCATGCGGGCGTGGATTTCTTCTTCGTGCTGTCGGGCTTCCTGATCTATTTCGTCCATGCCGCGGACATCGGCCGGCCGCGCCAGCTCGCGCGCTACATCCAGCGGCGGACGACCCGCATCTACCCGGTGTACTGGGCCGCGCTGCTGGGCTCGCTGGCGCTGGTGATGCTGTCCCGCAACCCGGTGCTCCCGGGAGGCTGGCTCATGCTGCAGACGCTGCTCCTGACCCAGCCCCTGGGCATGCCTCTGCTGGGCGTGTCCTGGACGCTGCAGCACGAGATGCTCTTCTACGGCGTGTTCGCGCTGATGATCCTGCATGTCCGGCTCGGTCAGGCGGTGCTCGTGTTCTGGCTGCTGCTGATCCTGGCCCAGTGGGCGGGCGGGGAGTCGTGGCTCCGGCAGGACCTCTACCGGGTCGCCACGAACCCGTTCAACCTGGAATTCTTCATGGGCATGGCCGGGGCCTGGCTGGTCCGGAAGCACCCCGGCCTGGCGGAACGCACGCGGCCCCTGCTGGTGGCGAGCGGACTGCTCTTCCTGACGCTGGCCGCGACGGAGGACCTGGGCCTGTTCGACGGCTACGCGAATTCCGCACGCATCGCCTACGGTTTCGTGTCCGTGGCGCTGGTTGTGGGGCTGGCGGGCGTGCCGCGGGTGCGCGGCGTCCCGGGGGTCGTGCTGGTGCGGCTGGGCGGCGCGTCCTATTCGATCTACCTGTTCCACCTCATGGCCGTCGGCGTGCTCTACAAGGTCCTGGAAGTCGCCGGCATCCTGCGCCTGCTGCCGGTCTGGCTGAGCTACGGGCTGGTGTGCGCCGGCGCGATCGCGGCCGGCATGGCGATTTCGCGCTGGGTCGAATTCCCGCTGCTGCGCGCGATCCGGTCGTCCTCGCGGAGCCCCGCGGGCCGGCAAACCGTGGAAGCGGCGGCCTGAGCGGCGCACGCGGTCGGCCGGTCCTCGATACACTCGCGCCCGCGCTGCGCCCGGCCCGGGCCGCCATCGCATGCCCGGTGCCCGCCGCCGCCCCCTTCCCGACCCCTTTCGCCGCCATGCCGCATTCCTCGATCCTGCGCCTGATTCCCGCCCTGGCCCTGGCGGCCGGCCTGTGCAGCGGCTGTGCCGTGGTGGCGGTGGCCGACGCGGTGGTGACCACCGGAGCGGTCATCGTCAAGACCGGCGTGCAGGCGACCGGCGCGGTGGTGGGCGCGGTCCTCCCCTGATGCCGCCGGACGGCCGCCAGCGGCCGTGCCGGCTGGTGCTGTTCGACTTCGACGGGACGCTGGCCGATTCGCTGGGCTTCTTCGCGAACGTCTTCGATGCCCTGGCCGCGCAGCACGGCTTCGCGCCGCTCGCCCGGGCCGATCTGGCGGAGCTGCGCCGCATGCCGGTCCGGGCGGCGCTGGCCCGGCTGGGCCTTCCCGCCCGGAAGCTGCCCGCGGTGGCGCACGGCTTCGTGGCGCGGATGCGGGCCGAGGGCGCCGGCGTCGGCCTCTTCGACGGCATCGGCGCGGCGCTGGACCACCTGGCGGCACGCGGCGTCGGGCTGGCGCTGGTCAGCTCCAACGCCCGCGACAACGTGCTGCGCGCGCTGGGCCCGAGGCATGCGGCGCAGTTCGGCTGGATCGAATGCGGCATGTCGGTCTTCGGCAAGGCGCCGCGCATCCGCCGGGTGCTGCGGCAGGCCGGGTGCGCGCCGCGGGACGCCCTGTTCGTCGGCGATACCGAAACCGACCTGGCCGCGGCGCGGGCGGCCGGCGTGCCCTTCGGCGCGGTGGCCTGGGGCTACGGCGATATCGACGCGCTGCGATCCCTCGCGCCCGACCGCATCTTCCACTCGCCGGACGAACTCAGGATGTAAATGAATTACATAATTTAACAAAGGATCTGCGAATGATCTCGAAGCTATATCTCAAAAGATATGCTTTATTACTGTAAAAAGCATCATTAAGGCTTTCTGAACAGTTCAATAAGCGCATCAAAGTACCTAATGGGCTGTCGGACGTTTTTACACTCGTTTTATTGTGTAAAAAAACATGTTTCCAGAACAACAACTTGCGCGCTGGCACACCAGTTGCTCATGGGATGGCTTCATAAACCAGGAGGGAGCTATGAGCTTCGTATCGAAGGCCGTCATCGCGGCATGTGTGGCCGCATCGGCCGGCGCGGCATCTGCCGCCACCGTGAGTTCGAATTTCGTCGTCACGTACGAGGCGCCCGGGGTCACCAATTCGACGGCGACCTTCGACTACAAGGGCGTCGAGACCTTCGATTCCCGTTCGGTCGGCGCCAGCCAGAACTTCACCACCAACTTCGGCCTGACCGGCGGCCCGGTCCAGATCACCGGCCAGTACAAGGGCATCGAGATCACGCCGCAAAGCGTCTACGGCGGCTCCACGGGCAACTACGCCGTGACCTACACGCCCACCGGATACGAGCTGGATCTGTCGGCGAAGACCACGGCGGGCGCCGCCCTGCCGGTGACCTACTTCGGCTTCTGGCTGTCCGCGCTGGATCTCGGCAACACGGTGACGTTCTACAGCGGTGCCACCCAGCTGTTCACCTTCGACCCGGCGGCCGTGCTGGGGCTGACCGGCAACTGCCCGAACGGCAAGTACTGCGGCAACCCGTCGACCGGCGGAAACCAGAACCAGCCCTACGTGTTCCTGAACTTCTTCGAGCAGAACGGAACGGGCTTCGACCGCATCCTGTTCACCGAGACCGCCGGTGGTTTCGGCGGCTACGAGTCGGACAACCACACGGTGGGCCGCTACCAGACCATCAGCGGCACGGAAATCAAGCAACTGCCCGAGCCGGGCTCGCTGGCCCTGGTGGCGCTGGCGATCACCGGCGCGGCCGTGGTCCGTCGTCGCCGTGGCGCGGCGCGCGACGCGGCTTGAACGACAAGTCGCTGGAAGCGTCATAGGCACGGCCCGGACCGTGCCCGACAGGCGGACCTGCCCCGGCGGGTCCGCCTTTTTTCATGGGCGGTCGACAGACGGCACGCCGACCGCCGCGCCCCGTGCCCCGTGCTGCTTCCTACAGCCGCACCGTGCCCGCGATGCAGTCGGCCACCTGCCCGCCGACCCAGACCTGGCCGGCATCGTCCCGCAGCACCGCGACGCGGCCGGCGCGACCCAGGCATTCGCCCTGCGCCGCGGTGTAGCGGCGCGGCGCCAGCCCGTCGGCGATCAGCCACTGGGCCAGGCCGGCGTTGAGGCTGCCGGTCACCGGGTCCTCGGGCACGCCGATGGGGGCCGCGAATCCGCGCACGGTCACCATCGGGGCATCCGGTCCCCGCGCGCCGGCCGCATCCGCATCCCGTCCCACGAGCGCCGGCGGGACATGGGCCACGCCGGCCTTCATACCCAGCGCCTTGAGCCGCGCATGGTCCGGGCACAGGTCGAGCACGGCTGCGGCGCTGTCGACCAGCAGGCCGTGCCAGACCGGACCGTTGTCGAGCACCTGCGCGGCGCGCAATCGCGCGGGCGCGAGGCCCAGGGCCTGCAGCAGCGCGGCCAGAAGCGCCGGGTCCGGATCGCTGCGGCGCAGCGCCGGGGCGGCGAAGGCGAGGCGCGGTCCGTCGCGGCGGATGCGCACCGGACCCACCGCGCATTCCTGCACGACGACGGCGTCGTCGCGCGGCCGGCCGCCGGCGGCCAGCCAGGCATGGCAGCTGCCGAGCGTCGGATGCCCGGCGAAGGGCAGTTCGCCGCCGGGCGTGAAGATGCGCACCCGGTAGTCGGCGTCCGGTCGCGTCGGCGGCAGCAGGAAGGTGGTTTCCGACAGGTGGGTCCAGGCGGCGAAGCGCTGCATCGACGCCGCGTCCAGCCCGTCGGCATCGAGCACGACCGCCAGCGGGTTGCCCAGCCCCGCGGTGGCGGTGAAGACGTCGACCTGCCGGAACGGCCGGTCGCGGAGGCCGGGCGGCGCGGCGGGCGTCATGCCAGCGGCATGTCGAGCAGGCCGCGCGCGGCCGGGCGGGCCGACACCGCGCGGAACCAGCGCTCCAGGTGCGGCCGGGCCGGCCGGGGCTGCGGCAGGGCGAACCAGCGGTGCACCTCGCAGCCCACCGGGATGTCGGCGATGCCGAAGCGCGCGCCGCCCATGAACTCGCGCTCGGCCAGGTGGCGGTCCAGGATCTGCAGCAGCGGCTCGGTCGCCGCGACCGAGGCGGCGATGGCCGCCGCGTCGCGCCGTTCGGCCGGGGTGCGGACCCACTGCAGGAAGGCGTGCCGGCCGGCGGGGTTCAGGGTGGTCTGCTGCCAGTCCATCCAGCGCTCGGCGTCGAAGCGCTCGGGCAGGGCGTCGGGGTAGAAGCCGTCCCGGCCGTAGCGCGCGCCCAGGTAGCGCACGATGACGTTGGATTCCCACAGGACGACCTCGCCGTCCTCCAGCAGCGGCACCATCGCGTTCGGGTTGCGCCGCAGGAACTCGGGCTCGCGCACGAGGCCGAACTCGCCGCCGGCGTCGGTGCGCTGGATGTCCAGGCCGAGTTCGCCCGCGGCCCAGACGGCCTTGCGCACGTTGATCGACGACAGCCGGCCCCAGAGCCGGATGCGGTGCGGCGCGCTCACAAAATCTCCGCCCGGTCCGACAGGCGCGCGGCCGGCGCGGCGTCGAGCGATTCGCGCACCGCCGCCGCCAGCGCGGCGATGCCGATGTCGATCTGCTGCGCGCTGGCGGTCACGAAGGACAGGCGCAGCGTGCGCGGATCGGGCTGCTCGGCGTAGAAGGCCTCGCCGGGCACGAAGGCCACGCCCTTCTCCACCGCGCGCGGCAGCAGCGCGGTGGCGGTCAGGCCCTCGGGCAGCCGCAGCCACAGGAACATGCCGCCGGCGGGCGTGTTCCAGCGCACGTCCAGGCCGGCCATCTCGCGGCCGAGCGCGGCCAGCATCGCGTCGCGCTGCGACCGGTAGAGCGCGCGGATGGTCGGCACGTGGCGGTCGAGGAAGCCGTCCTTCACCACCTCGGCCACCACGCGCTGGTTGAAGCTCGGGCTGTGCAGGTCGGCCGCCTGCTTGGCCTGCACCAGACGGCCGTGGATGGCCGGCGGCGCGACCACGTAGCCCAGGCGCAGACCGGGCGCCAGCACCTTCGAGAACGAACCCATGTAGAGGCAGCCCTCGGGGTTGCGGGCGGTCAGCGGCGCGGGCGGCGGGGCGTCGAACCACAGCTCGCCGTAGGGGTTGTCCTCCAGCAGCGGCAGGCCGAGCCGCTCGGCGCGCGACGCCAGCGCGGCGCGGCGCGCCTCGGTCATGGTGCGGCCGGTGGGGTTCTGGAAATTGGGCAGCACGTAGAGGAAGCGCGCGCGGTCGGCGCCGTCGCCGGTCCGGGCGGCCAGGTCGTCCGCGTCGATGCCGTCGTCGTCGCTGGCCACCGCCACCACCGTGGGCTCCATCGGCGCGAAGGCCTGCAGGCCGCCGAGGTAGGTGGGCGTCTCCACCAGGATGCGGCTGCCCGGGTCGATCAGCACCTTGGCGACCAGGTCCAGGCCCTGCTGCGAGCCGGTGGTGATCAGCACCTGCGCCGGGTCCGCGTCCCAGGGCAGCGAGGCGGCGACGAACTCGCGCAGCGCGGGCAGCCCCTCGGTGGCGGCGTACTGCAGGGCCGACTGGCCGTCCTCGCGCAGCACCTTCTCGCAGGCGGCGGCGAATTCCGGCACCGGGAAGGCCTTGGGCGAGGGCAGGCCGCCGGCGAAGCTGATGATGCCGGGCCGTTCGGTGAGCTTGAGCAGGTCGCGGATGGCCGACGATGTCATGCGGCGGGTGCGGGCGGCCAGGGTCCAGGTCATGGCGGGGTTCCTCGGGAAAGAAGCGGAGCGGAGAAAAGGAAGGGCGGAGAGGGCGGAGAGGGCGGGACAGGCGCGCGGTCGGCTGCGCGGGCCGGACGCCCGAGGTTAGCGCGGCGCGGCCGCCGCCGCCGGCGCGGCGGCCGGTACGGCGGGCACGGCTGTCGCGGCCGGGACATCGGCGCGGCCCGGCCGCGACAGCATGCGGCCCAGGGCCACCGCCGCGACCGTCGCGGCGGCGAAGCCGAGGGTCACCGCGTCCAGCGATTCTCCCAGCAGCGGCACCGCGAACACGATCGAGAAGAAGGGCTGCAGCAGCTGCGTCTGGCTCACCCGCAGGGTGCCGCCGAGCGCCAGGCCGCGGTACCAGGCGAAGAAGCCGATCCACATCGAGAACAGCGCCACGTAGGCGAAGCCCATCCAGGCCGAAACCGGCACCGCCGCCGGCTGCGCCGGCCAGGTCCACCACATGCCGGGCAGGGTCAGCGGCAACGCCAGCACGGTGACCCAGCAGATGGTGCGCTCGGCGCCGAGTTCGGGCGTCACCTGCGCGCCGTAGACATAGCCGACCGAGGCGGCCAGCATGCCGACGGCCAGCAGCAGGTCGGCCGGCTCGAACGCGAAACCGCCGCCGTGCTGCGACGCCCGCAGCAGCGAGAACGCCACCACCAGCGCGCTGCCGCTGGCCGCGCACAGCCAGAAGCCCAGGCGGGCCCGCTGGTGCAGCACCCAGGCCGCCACCGCGGCGGTCGTCAGCGGCAGCAGCGCGGTGATCACCGCCGCATGGCCCGAACTGACGCTGCGCAGCCCCCAGGCCAGCAGCAGCGGATAGCCGACCGCGTTGCCCAGCACGCCCATGGCCAGCGGCCGCCAGTGGTGGCGCCGGGGCCAGGGGCCGCGCAGCACCAGCAGCAGCGTGACCGCCGACAGCAGCCCCGCGACCGCGGCGCGGCCCAGGGTCACGAACTCGGGCGAGAGCCGGGGCGCGTCGGCGGCGCCGACGGCCAGCCGCGTCATCGGCAGCGTGGCCGCGAAGATCGCGGTGCCCAGCACGCCGAGCCAGAAGCCGCGCGTCTCGGGCCTCATGGCTTGCGGCGCGACGGACCGGTGCGCGGCGCGGGGGGGAAAGGGGAAGGGACGGGGCGGGGCATGCGGTCACTGTACGCCGGGAACCGCTACAGTGCCGGTACAGTTGGCTCCACACACGGCGCATCTGTATCGGCGTCCGCGCTGGCACAGCCTTCGCGGCCCGGGCCTGCGGCCGACGGCGCGCATTCCCCACGATCCTGCCCCGACCATGCTGACCCGCACCCCCGCCCAGTCCCTGACCGACCAGCTCGCCGGCCGTTTCGTCGAGCGCATCCGCAGCCGCCTGCTGGCGCCCGGCGCGCGGCTGCCCTCGGTGCGCGAGTGCGCGCGCCAGCAGGGCGTCAGCCCGCACACGGTGGTGGCGGCCTACGACCAGCTGGTGGCCCAGGGGCTGGTGGAGGCGCGGCGCCAGCGCGGCTTCTTCGTGCGCGACGCGGCGGCGGACATGGCATCGAATCGGCCGCATGCCCGGGCGTCGCCTTCGCTGCATGCTCCCGAAAAGATAGCAACGGCCGGCCACCGGCCTGCGTACGCGGCGCCCAGCCACGCCACCGCGCTGATCCGCGGCATGTTCCACCATCCGTCGGACCGGCCGCAGCCCGGCTCGGGCGTGCTGCCGCTCGAATGGCTCGACCTGCCAGCGCTGCCGGCCGCGGTGCGCCGCGTCACCGCCAGCGCCGCCTGGGCGCGGGAGGCCCGCTCCTACGGCGAGCCGATGGGCGACGCCGGCCTGCGCGCGGTGCTGGCCCACCGGCTGCGGGGCCTGCAGATCCCGGTGACCGAGGCGCAGATCCTGACCACCGTCGGCGCCACCCACGCGCTCGACATCGTCAGCCGCACGCTGCTCAAGGCGGGCGACCCGGTGATGGTCGAGGAGCCGGGCTGGTCGGTCGAGTTCGCCCGGCTCGACGCGCTGGGCATGCGGGTCCTGCCGGTGCCGCGCCGCGCCGACGGGCCCGACCTGGCGGTGATGGCGCGCTACTGCGAGGCGCATGCGCCGCGGCTCTTCGTCAGCGTCAGCGTGTTCCACAACCCGACCGGCTACTGCCTGGCGCCGGGCAGCGCGCACCGCCTGCTGCAACTGGCGCAGCGGCACGACTTCCACATCGTCGAGGACGACACCTACAGCCACCTGGCGGCGCCGCACGCGGTGCGCCTCGCGGCGCTCGACGGGCTGGAGCGCACGCTCTACGTCGGCGGCTTCGCCAAGATCCTGGCGCCCAACTGGCGCGTCGGCTTCCTGGCGGCGCCCGGCGCGCTGGTCGAGCGGCTGCTCGACACCAAGCTGCTGGCCACGCTCACCACGCCCTCGCTGCTGGAGAAGGCCCTGGCGCTGTGCATCGACCAGGGGCAGCTGCGCCGCCATGCCGAGCGCGTGCGCCAGCGGCTCGACGCCGCCCGCACCCGCAGCGTGAAGCTGGCGCTGGCCGCCGGCTGCACCTTCGCCGCCGAGCCGGCGGGCATGTTCGGCTGGGTCGACACCGGCGTGGACACCGACCGGCTCGCCCAGCGCATGCTCGACGAGGGCACGCTGCTGGCGCCCGGCGCGCTGTTCCACGCCAGCCGCCAGCCCTCGACCCTGATGCGGATCAACTTCGCCAGCACCCAGGACGCCGCGTTCTGGAAGCGCTTCGAGCAACTGCGCGACGCGATGCGCTAGGCCATGGCGACGCGATGATTCTTCCCCTACGCGCGGGGCGGGCTCATCCGTTCGCCAGGGCGGAGGGCGCCATCCTGCTTTCGGCGAACTTCGAGAGCTGGTGGAAATCCATGGGCTTGGCGATCGCATAGCCTTGCATCTCGTCGATGCCCAGGGACTGGAGCATGCGCAGGATCTCGCCGGTTTCGACGCCTTCCGCGACGATCTTGTAGCCCAGGCTTTTCGCCAGCTTGATCACGCCCTCCAGCAATCGCAGGGAATGGGGACTGTCCGCGATCGGCGCGATCAGCGACCGATCGATTTTCAGGAGATCGATCGGCAGGCTCTGCAGGCTCGCCAGGTTCGAATGGCCGCTGCCGAAATCGTCCAGGGCGATGGTCAGGCCGGCGCGGCTCAACGCGCGCAGCGATTCGATGCACTGGTCCGCTTTCAAGGCGGAATATTCCGTGCACTCGATCTGGATTTTCGATGCCGGAACATCGAATCGACCGAGCGCCGCGAGCATGAATCCCGGAAATTCCGCATCGTTCAAATTGCGGGAGGAGACATTCAATGCGATCTTGAGATCGAGGCCTTGCCGAACGAAAAGCCGGCAGCAACGGAGAACCTCCCGGACCACCCATCGGGTGATATCGACCATGAGTTCCGTATCGTCCGCCAGGGGAATGAATTCTCCGGGACTCACGCAACCCAGTTCCGGATGCTGCCAGCGCAGCAATGCCTCCGCGCCGGTCATCGCGCCGGTCACATCGATTTTCGGCTGGAATACCAGGCTGAATTGACCGGAGGCGATCGCTTCGGGAATTTCCTGGAGTATTCGGTGCTTGCGCAGCTGGAGCGCGTCGAATGCCAGGCTGTAATGCGCGATGGGCAATAATTCTTCCCGGGCCTTGTGGGCGGCCACCGTAGCCTTCCTGAGCGCGTCCAGGGGGGCGGCCGCCACCTCCGCCATCGGCAGCGCGCCGATGACGATATCCATCATCTTCCGGTAATTTCCGCTCTCGAACGGAATGCTCATGGTGTCCTTGATGGAGGCCATGAGCGTTTCGATGCCCGAATGCTCCTTCGACGTGAGCACCCCGAAGCGGCCGACGCCGACATAATAAAGGCGCGAATGCTTCGAGAGCAGGTTCCTGAGCCTCCGGGTGATTTCGCAGAGCAGCTGGTCCGTCATGTCGCTACCGGAAGCGATGAAAATCCGGCGTACCAGATCGTGGTCCAGAATTTCCACCACGATCAGGGCGCCGGATTCCGAGGGATTCGATTCTTTTATTCTTTTGATATCCATCGCGAGTTGAACATGATTGCCCAGCTTGGTCGAGGGATCGACGCGGCAGGAGAAATCCTTGAAAAAATCGGAAGAGAATAGATTCGAATAAAGATGGGCAGACATGATCGTCGGTTGAAGAGTACGGATTCTGGTAATTTTTATCGAAGGGTTTTTTCGCCGGACACGAAAGGGCGCCACCGGCCGAATGCCGGCTTGCATTACAACCCCGAGGCATCCGGCGGCGCAACGGGATGTAATGGAAGGCAATGGGAATCGCTGCTCCCGCAGGACATCGGTTTCTGGCGGGGGCGCGGGCGGACAGACCGGGGAGGCCGATGGCGCGCCCCGGTGAATGGCTGTCGATGGGCGGGAATTAATCCGGAACCGGCCGAATGCGGCAATCCATGCATATGGAATGCCATAACGCGCCATGCTGTTTTTGCTATTCGCTAACCCGCTGCCGGTTGCGGGCGGCACGGGATTCCGGAGGAGGCACGGGACCTCTCCGGAAATTCACGCTTATGAACAGTAAATGAATAATCCGGGCGCAGGGAATTATTCGTTCCGACGGGGCGGGGGCGGATACGCTAGGAGCGCTCCATCCCGGCCAGCGCCCGCATCAGTGCGCGGTTGACCTCGCCGGTTTCCATCTCCTGCTCCTGGCGCAGGCGGCGGATGGCGTCGGTGTCGGCGCTTTCGAGCGCCAGCGTCATGGCCAGGGTCCCGGCGTAGGGGCCGGTGCGCAGCACCGTCGCTTCGTGGATGCGGCTCGACAGGGGCAGGCGATGCAGCAGGTCGCCCAGGGGCTCGCCGAGCAGGTCGCCCAGACCGGAGAACAGGCCGCA
This sequence comes from Burkholderiaceae bacterium, assembly GCA_022702125.1. Taxonomy (GTDB): domain Bacteria; phylum Pseudomonadota; class Gammaproteobacteria; order Burkholderiales; family Burkholderiaceae_C; genus JAKOND01. The sequence continues at coordinate 31,711 of JAKOND010000342.1, read as the reverse complement.
CAGCAGCACCTCGCGCCGCAGGGCCTCCTCGACGCCGGCATCGAGGAGGCGGTCCATCAGCCGCGCGCGCAGCGCCAGCTGCGCCTTGATCGGTCGCAGGTTGGCGTCTTCCTCGGCACGGGGCAGTTGCTGCGCCAGCCAGCGCGTCAGGGTGTTGGTGCCCAGCATCATCAGCCCGTGGTACACCGACTCGACCGAGCCGCGCAGGCCGAGCCCGGGCGAGTGGATGTAGGTCAGGAAGCGGTAGGTGAGCACCGCGTCCTGCATCAGGGTGCGCTCGACCACCTCGGCCGCGCGGTCGGCCTCCAGCGCCCGCAGCGTGGCCCGCACCACCGCGTACTCGGGCTGCATCGGCATGTGCCGCAGGCTGTGCAGCACGTCTTCCGAGGGCCAGCCGGCCAGCGCGAAGGCATGGCGCCGGTCCAGGCAGTATTCCATCAGCGCGCGGCCGGCGATGCCGTCGTAGATCTGGTCGGAGGACAGCGGCCCGGGCGTCGGATCGGCGCCGGCGGGGATGCCGGCGGCCTGCATCCGCAGCCCGGCCTGCAGCGCCTCGGCGGCGCGCACCGGCGGGAGCGACAGCCAGCGCCGCCGGAAGCAGCGGGCGATCTCCGCGTCGAGCGGCGCCTCCGCATCGCCCTGCAGCAGCACCAGCGGCACCCCGCGCGCATGGGCCTGGCGCACCGCCAGGCGCATGTCGGCGCCGGACAGGAAGGCCTCCGGCGCCACCAGGGTCGGGCGCAGCGGCGGACCGGACTGGAAGCGCGGGCCGTCGGCTTCGCCCGACGCGGGGCCGGGGGTGCCGGACACCTGCGCCAGCAGGCCGAACAGCAGTTGCGGCGTCTGCGGCACCAGGTAGAGCGGAGCGGCGTCGCTCGACCACAGTTCGCGCAGCGAATCGACCAGGTGCGCCGCATCCACCGGCGGGCTGTCGGGCGTGCTGCCGGGGTCTTCCCGCAGGAAGAGCGCGATGCCCTCCAGGCCGCGGTGGCGGTTCCACAGGAGGCGGTAGCCGAGGGTGATGCGGTCGAGGACGGTCGCGGTCATGCGGAGGAAGAAGGACAGGGACGGGGCCGGATCGGGGGTGCGACATCGTAGCGGCCCCGGTCCGGAGGGCAGCGTGCCCCGGCACGCCGGCGCCGGTTCAGCCGATGTAGTTGAACAGCGACAGCTTCTGGATCTGGGCGTAGGACTGCAGGGCCGCCGAATAGTTGGTCTGCTGGTTCTGGAAGTCGGAGATGCGCTTGACCTGGCTGTTCTGGTCGGAGCCCTCGGCGATCGCCAGGTCGCCGGTGACCTGCACGCTGCGCGACTCCTGCGCCTCGCCGATGCGGTCGGCGCGGTTGAGCAGTTCGCCGGCATAGCCGCGGCTGGCCGAGACGCGGATGGCCGCGGTGTCGATCTGGCCGAGCGACTGGGCGACCGTATGGGCGATCGCGCCCACGTTGCTGCCGGCCTTGCCGATGTCGGAGATCGCCTGGTCCATCACCTGGAAGATGCTGGACGTCTTGCTGGGGGCCACGCCCATCGTGTCGCCGTTGGCGGGCGTGCCCTTGACGACGAAGGACTGGCCGTCGAAGGCGATGGCTTCGCCCGCCTTGTAGGCGACGTTGCTCGGCAGGGCGGGCAGCGCCGGCGGGCCGGCGCGGGTCGGGTCGGTGAGGTCGCCGACCGAGTAGGTGGTGGCCTTGGTCGTCGGGTCCACCGAGAAGGTGAGGGTGTACTGGTGGCCGGTGACCGCGCTCGGCGAAGTCACCTTGCCCAGGTCGGCCCAGGCGGAGCCGGCGTTGGAGACCGTGCCGTCGGCATTGCGCGGCAGGCTGATGGCGAAGGTGCCGTTGCCGGTGGGCACGTTCATGAACGCGGCCTGGCCGTCGATGGTGGACGCGATCAGGTTGCCGTTGCTGCCGGCCTGGCCGCCGAGGCCGTTGTAGGCCACCGGGCTGCCGTCGGCGAAGGGCGTCGAGGTGCTGCCCAGGCCGCCGAACAGCGGCTGGCCGTTGCTGTCGGTCTGGTTGGCGTACGACAGCACCTGTTCGCGCAGCGAGGTGAGCTGCTGGAGCAGGTTGGCGCGGTCGGTGGGGGTGTAGGCGCCGTTGCCGGCGTTGACGATCTTGTCGCGGAAATCCTGCAGCGAGGAGTTGACGTTGCCGAGCGTGGCCTCGGCGCTGGCGATGGTGTTGCGCTGGGCCGTCAGCGCGCGCTGCTGGGTGTCGATCTGCGACAGGCGGGTGGTGGCGCGTTCGGCCTGCGCGGCGGCGGTGGGGTCGTCGCTGCCGCGCGAGACGTTCTTGCCGCTGCTCATCTGCCCCTGCAGGTTGACCACCGCGTTCTGGCGTGCGCTGATGTTGCGGAGGGCGCTGTCGTAGGCGTTAGCGGTGCCGATACGGGCGAAGGGATTGGTCATGGCGGTGCATCCTGTCGGAAGTGGAGGCCTGTCGCTCAGCGGCCGACAGACTGAATGAGCGAATCGAAGATGTTCTGGGAGATCTGGATCATCTTGGCCGAGGCCTGGTAGGACTGCTGGTACATCAGCAGGTTGCTGGCTTCCTCGTCCAGGTTGACGCCGGAGATGCTCGACTTGTCGGACGCCAGGTTGGAGGCGATGGAGGTCGACACCTGCGCCGCGTACTGCGCGCTCTGCACCTGCAGGCCGATGCCGGCGATGACGCCGGAGTAGCCGTCGGCCAGGGTGGCGCCGTCGAAGGCGGCTGCCGTGGACAGGCCGGCGAGGGCGGCGGCATTGCCGGAACTGGTGCCGCGGTAGGCGGCGGAAGCGGGCTGGATGGTGACCGTGTCGCCGGTGGCGGGCGTGCCCTTGAGCGTGATGCTGCGCCCGTCGATGACGATGGGTTCGCCGGTCTTGTAGGGGGCGGTGACGGTGCCGCTCGCGCCGGTGTAGCTGTAGGTGTCCGGCGCGGGCGCGGTGCCGCGGGTGAAGGTCAGCGTCAGCGCGGCGGTCGGGAGCGCCAGGTCGGGGGTGGCCGTGATGGCCGACACCGCCAGCGTGCCGGCGTTGGCGCTGCCGAGCTTCGGCTCGATCGGGCTGCCGACGGCCAGCTGGCGCGGATTGGAGATGGCCGTCTTGAGGGCGCCCGCCGCGCTCTCGAAGGGCTTGGCGGTCAGGATGGAGTTGGCGGCGGGCGCGGGCGTGCCGACGTTGAAGGCCAGCCCGTCGAGCGTGGTGGCGCCGCCGGCGAACTGCAGCTTGCCCGAAACGACCGAGAAGGCGGCGGTGCTGCCGTCGGCGGTGCGCACCAGCGTGCCGCCGGTGCCGCTGGCGTTGATCTGCACCTGGTAGCCGGTGGCGCGCAGAACCGACGGGTCCTTCAGCACGATGCTGAGCGCGGTGCTGCGCTGCCCGGTGCCGTCGTAGACGTTGTCCACGCTCGGCGCGTTGAAGAGCGCGGTGCCCGCGTTGCCGTTCATGTCCAGGCCGACCTGGTGCTGGCCGTTGACCAGCGCCGCGACCGTGACCGCCATGCGGCCGAGCAGGTTGCGGCCGTTGGCCAGGTCGGTGTTGTTGAACTTCAGCAGGCCGGTGATGCTGCCGCCGCCGATGGCGTTCTCGTCGAGCGTGGTGGTCGCCCCGCCGCGCACGATGGTGAGCTTGATGCCCGCGGGATCGTCGGTCTTGGTCGTCAGCGGCGTGGCCGTGCCGGCGAGCACCAGCGGCTGGCTGCCCAGGAAGACGTTGGTGCTGCCGTCGTCGGCCGCGACCTGCGTGGTCTGCACGTAGCCGTTGAGATCGCCGATGAGCTTGTCGCGCTGGTCGAGCAGGTCGTTGGGCGTCTGGCCGGAGCCCTTGGCGCGGATGATCTCGTCGTTGAGGGTCGCGATCTGGGCGGTCAGCTTGTTGACCGCGCCGACGCCGGTGGCGATCTCCTGCCGGGTGCCGCCCGCCAGGTCGTCGAGCCGGTTGGAGGTGGTGCGGAAGCGGCTGGCCAGTTCGTCGGCCCGGGCCAGCGCGACCGAGCGCGCGGTCAGGTCGTTGGGCACGCTGGTGGCGTCGCTGAAGGCGCTCATCAGGTCGTTCACCGCCGCGCCCAGGCCGGCGCTGCCGCTGGGGAAGGCGTCTTCCATCTGGTAGAGCCGGGTGGCGCGCGTGGTGTCGGCCGTGGCGACCGATTGGGCCGCCGTGCTCTGCCGGGTCAGCAGCGCGCTGCTCTGGCGCTCCACCGTGACGACCTGCACGCCGTTGCCGATGTAGCCATTGCCCGTGTTCTGCCCTTCCACCTGGCGCTGGACGACCGACTGGCGCGAATAGCCCTCGGTCTTGGCATTGGCGATGTTGTGTCCGGTGGTGGACAGCGCTGCCTGGTTGGCGAGCAACGCGCGGGTTCCGACGTTGAGTAAGCTCATGGTGTGTTTCCCCTGGCCTTAAGCCGCGGTGTTTCCTGTGACGGTCGTCATGCCCTGCAGCTGGTTGCGCTGGAGTTGCATGGTGCTGTGGATCGCGCGGCTGAGCTTGGACGCGTAGGCCGGGTCGGTGGCGTAGCCGGCGCGCTTGAGTTCGGTGGCGTAGGCGACGGCCGAGCCGGTGTTCTGCCGGGCGGTGGCGTAGCGCGGGTTGTCGTTGATCAGCTTCGCGTAGTCGCGGAAGGAGTCCTCGTAGCTGTCGTAGGCGCGGAACTTGGCCGTGACCTTCTGCATCTTTCCTCCGATGTATTCAGTGGTGGTGACTTCGGCGACCTTGCCGGTCCAGCCGGCGCCGGCCTTGATGCCGAACAGGTTGTGCGAGTTGCTGCCGTCCTTCATGTAGATCTCGCTCTTGCCCCAGCCGGTCTCGTGGCCGGCCTGCCCCATCATGAAAGCCGCGGGAATGCCGCTGTCCTGCGCCACCCGGGCGGCCGCGTTGCTGTGCTGGTCGACGAAGCCGGCCTGGGTCTGCGTGGTGCGCACCCGCTGCGCCGGGGCGGCCGCGGCGGCGGCATCGGCCGCGCCGGCGACGGCGCCCATGCGGCCGAGCGAGAGGGTGGAGGGGACCTTGAAGTCCATGGGGGCGGCGTTGGCCGCATCGGTGTCGGCGCCGACGGTCTGGCGCGAGAGCTGTTTCGCGATCATGTCGGACAGCCCGCCGCGCTGGCCCGACATCTGCACCGAGAACTGCTGGTCGAGCATGTCGGTGCCGAGCGCGGTGCCTTCGTTGTCGGTCAGCCCGGACTTCATGGTGGCTTCGCGCATGCTCTTGAGCAGCTCCCGCATGAAAAGGGATTCGAGCTGCTTGGCCGTTTCCTTGATCGCGGCCGGGCTGTCCTTGCCGGCCTGCGCCTTGAGGGCGCCGAGCGAGCGCGCATCGGCGGCCAGGGCGTTGCCCGACGCCGCGCCCTGTCCGGGGGGGGCGGACAGCATGCCGGCGGTGAAATTCGCGGAAGAGGTCGAGGAAATCGCCATGGCGCAGTCTCCGGGGTCAGATCACTTCGAGTTCGGCGTTGAGCGCGCCGGCGGCCTTGATCGCCTGCAGGATGGCGAGCAGGTCTTGCGGCGTGGCGCCGAGCGAATTGAGCGCGCGCACCACGTCGGCCAGCTGCGGCGAGACGGGCAGCGTCAGCAGCGTGCCCGGCTCCTGCTTGATGGTGATGTCGCTCTTCTGCGCCACCACCGTCTGGCCCTGCGAGAAGGCGCCGGGCTGGCTGATGACCGGCGTGGAATTGATGGTGATGGCCAGGTTGCCGTGCGCGATGGCGCAGGGGCCGAGCGTGACGGCCTGGTTGAGCACGATGGAGCCGGTGCGGGCATTGACCACCACCTTGGCCGACGGCGCGGCCAGTTCCAGCGGCAGTTCCTCCAGGTCGGCGATGAAGCCGACGCGCGCCCCCGGGCCGATCGGCGCCTGGACCTGCACCGTGCGGCCGTCGAGCGCCTGGGCGATGCCCGCGCCCATCCGCGCGTTGATGACCTGCGCCACGCGGCGCGCGGTCTGGAAGTCGGTGGCGTTGAGGTCCAGGTTGATGGTGCTGCCTTCCTGCAGCGGCGTCGGGATGGCGCGCTCGACCTGCGCGCCGCCGGGGATGCGGCCGGCGCTCAGGTGGTTGATCTGCACCTTGCTGCCGCCGGCGGAGGCGCCGGCGCCGGCGATGACCATGTTGCCCTGCGCCAGCGCGTAGATCTCGCCGTCGACGCCGCGCATCGGGGTGACGATGAGCGTGCCGCCCTTGAGCGACTTGGAGTTGCCGATCGAGGACACGTTGATGTCGATGGCCTGGCCCGGCTGGGCGAAGGCGGGCATCTCCGCGGTCACCAGCACCGCCGCCACGTTCTTGAGCTGCAGGCTCGACAGGGCCGCCGGCGGCAGGGTGATGCCGAGCTGCTGCAGGTAGTTGGACAGGCTCTGGGTGGTGGCCGGCATCTGGGTGGTCTGGTCGCCGGTGCCGTCGAGGCCCACCACCAGGCCGTAGCCGGTCAGCTTGTTGCTGCGCGCGCCGGCGATGGCGGCGACTTCCTTGATGCGCAGCGCCTGCGCCGGCAGGCTCAGCGCCGCGCCGGATGCCGCCAGAAACAGCATCGCCGTCCAGCGTGCGACGGGCGCACGGCGGACGGCGGAAGGGAGGAGAGAAGCGGCGGAGGGAGCGTGCATGGAGGCCATGCACGAATTCTCCGAGGGATCAGAAAGGGCTAACGTTCAAAAAGAAGCGGGAAAGCCAGCCTACTGTCTGGGCTTCGTCCTGGGTGCCGCGGCCGCGCGATTCGACCCGCACGTTGGCGACCTGGGTGGAGCTGATGGTGCTGCCCGACTGGATGGCGCGCGGGTCCACCGTGCCGGTGAAGCGCAGCACGTCGACGTTCTGGTTGACGCCGATCTGCTTCTCGCCGGCGACCATCAGGTGCCCGTTGGGCAGCACCTCGACCACGGTGGTGGTGATGCTGCCGGTGAAGGTGTTGGCGCTCTCGGTGCCGCCCTTGCCCTCGAAGGAGTTGGCGGTCGAGGCGCCCACGCCGGTCTTGGCCGCGAGCGAGGCCGCGCCGAAGAAGGGCAGCGCGGTGATGCCGGCCTTGGTGCTGCTGTTGCGGCCCAGGGTGGAGGTCGATTTCTGGCTGGCCGAGATGTTCTCGGCGATCAGGATGGTCAGGCTGTCGCCCACCAGCCGGGCGCGCCGGTCCTCGAAGGCCGGCCGGTAGTTGGCGACATGGAACAGGCCGCCGGTGACCGGCGGCCTGACCGGCGTGGCATAGGCCAGCGGCGGCGCCGAGGTGACCGCCATGTCCACCTTGGGCGCCATGGTCTCGCAGCCGGCGAGCAGGGCGGCCGCGGCGGCGGCGAGGGCGATGGCGGCGGTGCGGCGGGCGGGGCGCGGGGAGCGGGATGTCATGGCAGGTCTCGGCTCTCGGGTCTTGCGGTGCGTGCGTCGCTCAGAGCTGCGCCAGTTTCTGCAGCATCTGGTCGGAGGTCTGCACCGCCTTGGAATTCATCTCGTAGGCGCGCTGGGTCTGGATCATGGTCACCAGCTCCTGCACCACGTTGACGTTCGAGGTTTCCAGGTAGCCCTGCATCATCGTGCCCAGGCCGTTGGTGCCGGCGGTGCCGCCCTGGGGCTGGCCGGAGGCGGCGGTTTCGGTGAACAGGTTCTGGCCCCGGGGCTCCAGGCCGGCCGGGTTGATGAAGTTGGCCAGCGCGATGGTGCCGACCTGCTGCGGCGTGGCGTTGCCGGCCAGGGTGGCGCTGACGGTGCCGTCGGCGGCGATCGAGACGCTCTGCGCGTTGGCCGGGATCGTCACGCCGCTGGCGATGGGCAGGCCGGTGGCGTTGACCAGCTGGCCCTGCGCGTTGACCTGGAAGGAGCCGTCGCGGCTGTAGCCGATGGTGCCGTCGGGCATCGTCACCTGGAAGAAGCCGTTGCCCTTGATCGCCACGTCGAGCGTGTTGCCCGACTGCTGCAGGCTGCCCTGCGCGAAGGAGCGGGCGGTGGCGACGGTGCGCACGCCCAGGCCCAGCTGCAGGCCGGTGGGCAGCTGCGACTGCTCGGTGCTGTTGGCGCCGACCTGGCGCAGGTTCTGGTACATCAGGTCCTCGAACACCGCGGTGGCGCGCTTGTAGCCGGTGGTCGAGACGTTGGCCAGGTTGTGGGAAATCACGTCCAGCTGGGTCTGCTGGGCTTCCATGCCGGTCTTGGAGATCCAGAGCGAATTGATCATGGTGTTCTACTTTCTTAACCCTGGGTGCTGAGCAGCCGGCTGGCGCTCTTGTCGTTGGTTTCGGCGGCCTGCATCAGCTTCATCTGCGACTCGAACTGGCGGGCCGCGGCGATCATGCCGACCATGGACTCGACCGCGTTGACGTTCGAGGATTCGATGGCGCCGGTCTGCAGCCGCGCCAGCGGATCGGCGGGCAGCGGGTCGCCGGCGGCGGTGCGGAACAGGCTGTCCTCGCTGCGCCGCAGCGGCGCGTCCGCGGTGGGCGTGGCGAGCTTGAGCCGGCCGAGCGTGTTGGGCGGCTGGCCCTCCACCTTGGCGGTGAGGGTGCCGTCCTGGCCGAGCGCGATCTGCGCGCCGGCCGGCACGTCGATCGGCGCGCCGCCGTCGGAGAGCATGGTCAGGCCGACGCTGTTGACCAGCGTGCCCTGGGCGTTGACTTCGAGGGCGCCGTTGCGGGTGTAGGCCTCGGTGCCGTCGAGGCCCTGCACCGCGAACCAGGCGTTGCCCTGCGCCATCGCGTCGAGGTTGCGCTCGGTGCGCTGCACCGAGCCGGCCCGGTCGTCGTAGCCGGAGGTGGCTTCCAGCGCGAAGACCCGGGTGGTGGCGGCGCCCTGGCTGTTGAGCGGCACCGCGCGGAATTGCGACAGCTCGGCCCTGAAGCCGTTGGTGGACGCGTTGGCCAGGTTGTTCGCCAGCACCGTCTGGCGGGCCGCGGCGGCGCTGGCCCCGGTCATCGATGTATAGATCAGGCGGTCCATGGATGTGCGTGCCTCGGTCGTTCAGGGAGTCGGTGTCAGTGCGGCCGCCGCATCAGCGCAGGTTGACCAGGGTGGACATCACCTGGTCCTGCGTCTTGATGGTCTGCGCGTTGGCCTGGTAGGCGCGCTGGGCGGTCATCATGCCGACCAGCTCGCCGGTCAGGTCGACGGTGGAATCCTCCAGCGCGCCGGACTTGAGCTTGCCGAGGTTGCCCGCGCCGGGCGCGCCCACGATCGGGTTGCCGGAGGCGATGGTCTGCTTCCAGTAGCTGCCGGACGCGGGCTCCAGGCCCTGCGCGTTGCGGAAGTTCGCGATCGTCACCACGCCGGCCTTCTGCGTCTGGCCGTTGGAGTAGCGGGTGGTGAGCGAGCCGTCGGCATCGATGGTCATGCCGGTGAGGGCGCCGGGCGCGTAGCCGTCCTGCGACAGGTCGGAGACCGCGAAGGACGCGGCGTTCTGGGTCATGCCGGCGATCGAGAAGGTGCCGCCCACCGCGCCGCCCGGGCCGGGCGTGGCGCGGGGGTCGGCGATGGTGATCTTGCCGCTGGCCGGCGCGGTCAGCTTGCCGGTGCCGTCGAAGGTGAGGGCGGTCGGGGTGTCGCTGCCGTCGGCCTTCTGGTAGACGTTCCAGGTGTTGGCGCCGGTCTTCTGGAAGTACAGGTTGACCGGGACCGCGGCGCCCTGGGTGTCGAAGATGTTGAGCGAGGTGCCGTAGGTGGTCAGCGGCGTGGGCGGCGTGACCGAGCTGGCGACCGCGGCGCGGGTGTCGAGGTTGAGTTCGATGTTGCCGCTGCTGGTGGCCTTGCCGGCGACCCCCTTGCCGGTCGGGACCTGCAGCGTGCCCTTGGAGACCGCCTTGGTCACCGGGTCGACGATGTCGCCCTGCAGCCTGGCGCCTTCGTTGGTGACGATGTAGCCGTCCTTGTCCATCTTGAAGTTGCCGGCCCGGGTGTAGGCCTGGTCGCCGTTGGGCAGGACCACGTTGAAGAAGCCGCTGCCGTTGATCGCCACGTCCAGGCTGTTGCCGGTGGCGGTGATGTTGCCCTGGGTGAACTGCTGCGATATCGCGCTGACCGCCACCCCGGTGCCGGGCGTGGCGCTCCCGGAGGAGGCCAGGTTGCCGGCGTACAGGTCGGAGAACTCCGCCCGCGAGGCCTTCATGCCGGTGGTGTTGGCGTTGGCGATGTTGTGGCCGATGACGTCGAGGCCGCGGCTCGCGGCGTTCAGGCCGGACAGCCCTTGCTGGAAAGACATGGATGGCTCCTGGAGGAAAAATGACGGGAAGGAAGGGAACGCCGCCGGATCAAAGGATGGACTTGACCTTGTCGTAGGCCACGGTGCTGCCGGAATTCAGGGTCAGGGTCAGCGCGCCGCCGTCGGCGCCCACCGACTTGACCGTGTCCTTGCGCAGCGCGGTGTTCGCCACCGCGGTGCCGGCGTTGGTGGACCGCACCGTGAAGTTGAGGGCCTGCGAGCCGCTGGCGCCGGCGCCGTCCCAGGCGAACTCGTGCCGTCCGGCATCGAGCGCGCCGAGCTTCATCGTGCCGAGCAGCACCCCGCCGGTGGTGGTGACGTCCACCTGGACGTCGGACGCGGCGCCCGACAGGTCGAACATGCCGCCGGCGGTGCCGGTCGTGGCGTCCTTGCTCAGGGTGTTGCCCTCGGTGACCACGTTGCGGCCGACCAGCGCGCCGCCCTGCAGCACCTGCATGCCCGAGATCTGCGAGGCCATGTCCTTGACGGTGGTGTTGAGTTGGGTGATGCCGGTGACGGTGTTGATCTGCGCGATCTGCGAGGTCATCTGCGCGTTGTCCATCGGGTTCATCGGGTCCTGGTTGGTCAGCTGCGCCACCAGCAGCTTCAGGAACCGGTCCTGCGCGGTCGCCGGATCGTTGGCGGTGTTGGCGGCGGCGCCGGTCGTGGCCGTCGAGGCGGCGGTCGTCGGCGTGTAGGTGTAGGCGCTGGCCGAGGTGCCCGCGGTGGCGGCGTTGCTGACGGTGCTCATGGGGGATGTCCGGTGGTGGGAAGGGGTGGGAGGGCGGACCGGCTCACTGGCCCATCTGCAGCGTCTTGAGCATCAGCGTCTTGGCGGTGTTCATCACCTCGACGTTGTTCTGGTAGGCCCGCGAGGCGGACATCATGTTGACCATCTCCTCGACCGCGTTGACGTTCGAGTGGGTGACGTAGCCCTGCGCGTCGGCGGCCGGGTTGGCGGGGTCGAGCATCCGGCGGCCGGGGGCGTTGTTCTCGGTGACGTTGGTCACCTTGACGCCGGCGGTGCCGTCGTCGCCCAGCGGCAGGGTCTGGAACACCACCTGGCGCGCCTTGTAGGACTTGCCGTCGGGGCCGGCGACCGCGTCGACGTTGGCCAGGTTGCTGGCGACCACGTTGAGCCGCTGCGCCTGGGCGCCGACGGCGGTGCCGGAGATATTGAAGATCGAGAACATCGACATGGTGGGTTTCCTTCGGTTCCTGCGAGATCGCGCGGGCGGGTTACTGGCCCTGGATGGCCGACAGGATGGTCCTGGCCGATCCGTTGATGAAGCGCAGCGTCGCCTCGTAGCGCACCGCGTTGTCGGTGAAGGCGGCGCGCTCGCGGTCCATGTCCACGGTGTTGCCGTCCATGCTGGGCTGGGTCTGCACGGTGTAGTCCTTCTGCGGACCGCCGCCGCCGCCGGCCATGGCGATCGGGATGTGGCGCGCATCGGTGCGGCCCCCGGCGGACGTGCCGAGGGAGGCGCCGGAGGAGGGCGCCGCCATGCGCACCGTGCTCACCTCGTAGCCGTTCGACGCGGCGCGGGTCGCGTCGCGCAGCGCTTCGTCGAACTGGAAGTCGCGCGCCGCATAGCCGGGCGTATCGGCATTGGCGATATTGCTGGCGATGGTGCGCTGGCGGTCGGCGCGCAGCACCAGGGCCTTGCCTTGGAAATCTACCGCCTGGGTCAGTTTGTCGAGCATGCGCGTTGCCGGAAAGGTTGTGGACGAGGAGCCCGGACGGCTTCTCTGCGTGGAGGGAATTATGAAAATCCCGCCCGGCGACGAAGCGGCGATGAAGCGGGCCTTCCTGCCGCAGTTCCGGCCATTCGATCGGCCGGGCGCTTCCTATAGTCGGGCTCCGGTTTTCCGTGGGAGTCCCGCCATGCCTCGTCGTCATCCAATCCCGTCCCGCCTGCCGCTCGTGGCGATCGCGTCCCTCCTGGCGTCCGCGTTCTCCTGCGGCGCGCATGCGGCCGAGCCCGCTGCCGCCGTGGCCGCCAAGCTGCAGTCGATGCAGGCGGCCCAGCTGGCCGCGCTGACCAAGGCCGCACCGGTCGCGCCGGTGGCCGCGCCTGCGGCGAATCCCGCTGCCGGCGTGCCCGCAGCCGGCGTCGCGCCTTCGTTGCGTGCTCCTGTTTCCGTAGCATCCTCCGCCCCGGCCGCCGCCGCGCCGGCGGCTCCGGCCGCCTCCGACGGGACGCCCGAGGACCTGCTGGCCACCAGCCGCCATTTCCTCGACGACGCGGTCGCCCAGGCGCCGGCGGCGCTCGGCGGCGGCACCGCGCCGCTGCGGATGGAAGTCTCCGTCGGCGCGCTCGACAGCCGCCTGCGGCTGGCGCCCTGCGCCCGGATCGAGCCCTACCTGCCGCCCGGCATGCGGCTCTGGGGCCGCACCCGGCTGGGCCTGCGCTGCGTGGACGGCCCGGTGCGCTGGAACGTCTTCCTGCCGGTCACCGTCAAGGCCTTCGGGCCGGCATGGGTGGTGCCCGGCCCGGTGTCGCCCGGCGCCACGCTGGCCGCGGGCGACGCGGTGCAGGCCGAGGTCGACTGGGCCGAGGACGCCTCCCCGGTGATCGCCGACCCGGCGCAATGGATCGGCACCACCGTGATCCGCTCGCTCAACGCCGGCCAGGCGCTGCGCCAGGCCGCCGTCCGGCCGCCGCAGGCCTTCCAGGCCGGCGCCCAGATCCGGGTGGTGGCGGCCGGCGCCGGCTTCGCCGTCGCCTCCGACGGCCAGGCCATCACGGCCGGTTTCGTCGGCCAGCCGGTGCGGGTGCGCATGGACGGCGGTCGCATCATGTCCGGCACGGTGCGCGATGCGCGGACCGTCGAGGTCGTCTTCTGAGGTCCGGACGGCAGCCCGGCTATTTCCCCTTTCTTTCGTAAAAAAGCGTGTCTCGATTAAAGTCTGCGTTCCAGCCGCCGAAAACCTACCCAGTGATGCCTCGCACCCTGGGAGGCCGACGTGGAGAACACCATGAAGATCAGCCAACAGTCGTCCGCCGAATTGACCGGTGCCCTCAGCGCACCGACCGCCGCCACCAAGGCAGGCACGGCTGCGCCTGCAAGCCGGTCCGCCGAAGCCAAGGCTCCTGCTGCGGCGACGCCGCCGAGCACGACGGCCTCGACGGCGGTTACCGTATCCAGCCTGGCCCGTTCGCTGGAGCCCGGCGCCGCCCTTGCCGCTGCGGGCGTCGGCGCCGCGCAGCCCGATTTCAATGCCCGGAAGGTCGCCGAAGTGCGGGCCGCCATTGCGCAGGGCACCTACAAGGTCAATGCCGGCGCCATCGCCGACAAGCTGCTGTCCAACGCGCAGCAGCTGCTGCGCCGCAATTCCGAAGCCTGAGGCAGGGCCCGGCGCCGGGCCGTTGCCGGCGCGCGGACGTCCCGTCCGCTCTCGCGCCGGTTCCCGCGCCGACCGCCGCCGCACCGATTCCCGCGCCGCTTCCGGTGCATCCTTCCCTTCCGATGCTTTCGCCGAGGACCGTGCCATGACGACCCCTCACGGCTTCGTGCCGTCCCGTGCCCCCGAAGCGCCCATGACGCCGCAGGCCGTGCTGGCGGCCGCCCTGGCGCAGATCGAGTCCCAGCTGGAGGTCGTCGGCAAGGCGCTCGTCGCCGGCGACGCGCCGGCGCTGCAGGCGGCAACCACCACGCTGCGCGACATCTCGGCGAGCTTCTCGCACCTGATGACGAATCCAAGCGCCATGGTGGCGCTGGCGGGCGATGGGGCGCTGCGGGCGCGGATGCTGGGCATCGGCCAGGCGCTGGGCCAGCACCGCACCCAGATGGCCCGGCGTGCTGCCGTGGTATCCCGCAGCCTGGAGTCGCTGATGCCCTCGATGGGCCAGGCGCAGCAGGTCACCTACGGCGCGGGCACGGCGATGCGAAGCCGCTTCGGCTGATACGACGCAGCCGGAGCCCGCCCGGGAGACCGGGCTTTTTCCCCTCCGTGCGATCTCCGGGCCCCGAACGGCAGGCGGGCCGCGGGAAGGCCGTGCATCCGCCGCGGGACGCGGTGCGTGCACGGCATCCTGCGGCGGTCCGGTTCCGAAGTTCTGGCGATCGCGACCGAAACCGCGAGGGCGTCCCGCGGTCGACCCCACGGGCCCCCCGCGGAGCGCCCGCGCCTCAGTGGCTGCGCATCCGCGCCCGCAGCCGGGCGATGGACTGGCTGTGCAGCTGGCAGACGCGCGACTCGGTGATGCCGAGCACCGCAGCGATCTCCTTCAGGTTCATGTCGTCGTCGTAGTACATGCTCATGATGAATTTCTCGCGCTCGGGCAGGCAATCGATGGCCGCGACCAGCGCGGTGCGCAGCCGCTGGTCGCGCAGCTGGTTCATCGGGTCGGCATCGCCGTTGTCGCCCACGTGCCGGTCGAGGAAGCCGTCGGCCCCGCCGCCTTCGTCGCCCTGCCCGCCGCCCATGTCCTCCAGGTAGATCAGCTGGGTGCCGCGCACCCGCGCCAGCAGGCTCTGGTAGTCGGCCAGCGACATCTCGAGTTCCTGCGCGATCTCGGATTCGACCGGCGTGCGGCCGAGCCGCTGTTCCAGCCGGTGCAGCGCCTGCTCGATCTCCTTCTGGCTCTTGCGGGAGCCGCGGCTCATCCAGTCGCCCTCGCGCAGCTCGTCGATCATCGCCCCGCGGATGCGTTGGGTGGCGAAGGTCTCGAATTGCACGCCCTGGCTGGCCTGGTAGCGGGACAGCGCGTCGGCCAGGCCGATCATGCCGACCTGGATCAGGTCGTCGATCTCCACGTTCGGCGGCAGTTTGACGATCATATGGTGCGCCAGCCGCTTCACCAGCGGCACGTACTGGCGGATCATGGCCTCACGATCGAGATGGCCCTTGGCGGTATACATGGCTAGTGGCTCTCCAATGCGATGGTGTCGGGCCGCGCAGGCGTCGGCGGTGCCACGGCCGGATCGTCCGTGGAAGATCGGTGCGGCGTCGCCGGCACCGGGTTCAGCGGCACCGCGCGCTCGATCAGGCACAGCGCCAGACGGCGCACGTCGGCCGACGGGAATTCGGCCTGCAGCGAGGTGCGCACGCCCAGCACGTCGATCCGGTGGCCCAGCCATACCGAGGCGCAGTGGGACAGGTTGGTCCGCGCGGCCTGGGCGCTGGCGGCGGGCGCGAGCCCGGTTTCGGTGGTGATGGTGGCGAGCGTCGGCGCGATGCCGGTGTCCAGCAGCTGGCGCAGCGACTGGTAGGCCGCCAGCACCCGCGACTGCACCGGCGAGGTCGCCAGCAGCGGGGCCAGCGCGCTGCCGCCCATCCAGGCCGACAGGCGGTCCGGCGTCGCATACAGCAGCAGCAGGTCGTGCGGCCGCAGGGCGCGCGCCAGGTGGGCGCGCATCGCGGAGGCCGCCAGTTCGCGGGCGGAAGCGGCATCGGCGCCGTTGTCGCGCGCGGCGTCGGCCAGCACGTCGCAGGCGGTGGCCAGGGCCTGCATGCCGGCGGCGGCCGGCCAGACCGACAGGCCGGCCGTGTCGTAGCCGGCGTCGCCGACGTGGCTGCCGTCGAGCATCTGCTGCAGGCCGGGGCGCGCCGGGGTTTCGGTCGCGGTGGCATCGAGCACCGCCACATGGTGGCCGAAGCTCTGCAGCGCTGCGCACAGCTGCCACAGCAGCGGCATTTCGGTGGACAGATCGCCGTGGCTCACCATCGCGGTCAGGCGGGCGGTGGGCTGTCCGTGCATCGCGGGGCGCAGGCTGGCGCCTTGGCTGTTGTCGCGGTCAAGCATCGAGGTGACTCCGGTAGGCGGGTGGGGACACCAGCGGTGCCGCTTGCGTGAAGAAGAAATTGAGGTCGGTCGCGCGCGGCTCGTGGGCCGAGGCGCGGGCCGGCGAGCGCATCGAGGCGCGGATCAGTTCGTCCGGGCGGGCCTCGTCCCAGTCCTCGGGCACCCGCTGGCCGTTGGTCACGCCGCGCAGCACCAGCTGGTGGCGTATCAGGGCATCGAGCGCCGGACCGAGCTTGACCGCCTCGTCGGTCTTGGTGAGGATCGTCTGCTGCGCCGCACCGACCTTGAACGAGTCGACCATGTCGTCGAGCGTGTCGCCGTGGCTGCCGGCATTGAGCACCAGCAGGCGCTGCACGCCCGGCAGGTCCAGCACATCGAGCATGTCGCGTTTCCTCGGGTCGCGCGGGGCGATGCCGGTGGTATCGATCAGCACCATCTTCTTGCCGGCCAGCAGGCCCAGCAGATCCTGCAGCGCGGCGCGGTCGTGGGCCAGGTGGGCCACCACGCCGAGCATGCGACCGTAGGCGCGCAGCTGCTCGTGGGCCGCCACCCGGTAGGTGTCGAGGGTGATCAGGCCGACGCTCTGCGGGCCGTGGATCTGGGCGCAGGCCGCGGCCATCTTGGCGGCGGTGGTGGTCTTGCCGACGCCGGTGGCGCCGACCAGCGCGAAGATGCCGCCTTCCTCGGCCAGGCTCATGCCGTGCGGCGCGGTGCGGATGTTGCGTTCGAGCACGTCCATCAGCCAGCGCACCGCATCGGCGGCGCTCGCATTGGAGGGCATGCGCTCCAGCAGGGCGCGGGCCAGCGCGGGCGAATAGCCGGCGCGGATGAACTTGAGCATCAGGTTCGACTGGATCGGGTCCTGCCGCGCCTGGCCGAGCCAGGCCAGGGAGTTGAAGCGCTCCTCGATCAGGTCCTTCATCGACTGCAGTTCGTCGACGATGTTGTGCGGCGCGGCCGCAGCCTGCGCGGCGCGGCGCGGCGCGAAGTCGAAGCCGTCGTCGGCGCCCAGGTCGGCACGGGCTTCGGGGCGCGGGACGGGGTGGGCCGCAGCGCGGTGGGATTCGCGGGCCGGGGCCGCCTGCGATTGCTGCGGCGCGGCGCGGCGCACCATCGGCGAGGCTTCGGCTTCCTGCGTCATCGCAGGGGCCCAGCGACCCATCTGGGTCAGCGGCGCGTCGGCGGCTTCGCGGGCGGTTTGCTGCGGGGGCTGGTCCGCGGCGTCGCCGTTGAGGGCTTCGTGGCGGCGGCGCAGCATGCGTTCGCGCACGTAGTCCTGGAAGGACAGGGTGCTCATCGCCAGCTGTTCGGTGTCCTCGTGGACCGGATTGCGGGCCGGGGCCGGTACCGCCTTGGGCGACAGGCCGTCCCGCGGGGACTGGGCCGCGGCGCGCGACTGCAGGCTGGGCTTGCCCTGCGCCACGGGTGCGGGAGGCGGTGCGGCGCCCTGCGCGGGCAGGCTGGCGGCCAGGGTGTCTTCGGCGGTGGCGACGACCTCGATGCCGCCGGAGACCGGGCGGTTCGACAGGATCAGGGTGCCTTCGCCGAAGGCGTGGCGGGCCTTGGCGAGGGCCTCGCGCGAGGTAGCGGCGATGAAGCGCTGGATGTTCATGCAGATGCCCCTTGCAGAATCGGACCAATACGGATGGTGTGGGTTTCAGGAATCTCGCTGTGCGCCAGCACCTGCAGGCGCGGCGCGACGCGGCGGACCAGCCGGGCGATCGCGCTGCGGATCGCGTCGGGCACCAGCAGGCAGGCGGGCAGGCCCATTTCCTCCTGCTTGAGCGCGACTTCGGCGGCGGTGCGAGTCAGGATGTCGGCGACGCCCGGGTCGAGCGACGGGCCGTTCGGATGGCCCAGCGCCTGCACCAGCAGCCGCTCCAGGCCCGGCTCGATGGCGATGACGCTCAACTCGCGCACCGGACCGTAGATCTGCTGCACGATGGCGGGCGCCAGCGCGATGCGCACCCTGCGCGCCAGCTCGACCGGATCGGCCACGCTGGCGGCGTTCTCGGCGAGCGCCTCGACGATGGTGCGTATGTCGCGGATGTGCACGGACTCTTCCAGCAGCAGCTGGAGGACTTTCTGGAAACCTGCGATCGACACCATTTTCGGGACCACTTCCTCGATGAGCTTGGGCGCGAGCTTGGCGACGTGTTCGACGAGCTGCTGGGTCTCGGTGCGGCTCAACAATTTGGCCGCCTGGACTTGCATCAAGTGTGAGAGATGTGTGGCCATCACGGTTTCGGAATCAACAACGGTAAAACCGGCCATTTGTGCCGCTTCCTTCTGCCGCTCGTCGATCCAGTGGGCCGGCAGGCCGAAGGCCGGGTCGGTGGTGGCGGTGCCGATCAGCGGCGTGGTGATGCCGCCTGGGTTGATCGCCAGGAACATGCCGGGGAAGGCCTCGCCGTCGCCCACCACGACGCCGCGCAGCGTGATGCGGTAGCCGCTGGGCTTGAGTTCGAGGTTGTCGCGCACATGCACCGGCGGCGGCAGGAAGCCGACTTCCTGGGCGAACTTGCGGCGCACGCCCTTGATGCGGGTCAGCAGGTCGCCCTGGCGGTTCTTGTCCACCAGCGTGATGAGGCGGTAGCCCAGCTCCAGCCCCAGCAGGTCCACCGGCTGCAGGTCGTCCCAGGTGGCCTCGCCGTCGTTGGCCGGGGCCGCGGCGGCGGCCGCAGCGGCAGCCAGTACCGGATCGGGCGGCGGCGGGCGCTTGTGCAGCCGCCAGGCCATGTACGAGACGACGCCGCCCACGCCCAGGAAGACCAGGTGCGGCATGCCCGGGATCAGGCCCAGCATGATCAGGATGCCGCCGGTCAGCGCCAGCACCTTGGCCGAGCCGAACAGCTGGCCGATGATCTGACCGCCCACGTCCTGCTCCTTGCCGACCCGCGAGACCACCATCGCCGCGGCCACCGAGATCAGCAGCCCCGGGATCTGCGCCACCAGCGCGTCGCCGACGGCCAGCAGGATGTAGCTGTCGGCGGCCTGGCCGGCCGACAGGCCGTGCTGGATCATGCCGATGGCGAAGCCGCCGACGATGTTGATCAGCAGGATCAGGATGCCGGCGACCGCGTCGCCGCGCACGAACTTGCTCGCGCCGTCCATCGCGCCGAAGAAGTTGGCCTCTTCGCCCACCTCGGCGCGGCGCTTGCGGGCGGTGGCCTCGTCGATCAGGCCGGCGTTGAGGTCGGAGTCCACCGCCATCTGCTTGCCGGGCATGGCGTCCAGCGTGAAGCGGGCCGAGACCTCGGCGATCCGCTCGGCGCCCTTGGTCACCACCACGAAGTTGATCACCACCAGGATCGCGAAGACGATCAGGCCGACCGCGAAGTTGCCGCCGATCAGGAAGTGGCCGAAGGCCTCGATCACCGCGCCGGCCGCGCCTGCGCCGGTGTGGCCCTCGAGCAGCACCACCCGGGTCGAGGCCACGTTGAGGGAGAGCCGCATCAGCGTGGTCAGCAGCAGCACCGACGGGAAGGCGATGAAGTCGAGCGGCTTGATCATGTAGGCCGCCACCATCATCACCATCAGCGCCACGGCGATGTTGACGGTGAAGAAGACGTCGAGCAGCCACGACGCCATCGGCAGCACCATCATGGCGAGGATCATCACCACGAAGAGCGGCGCCGCGACGCCCTGGATCAGGGCGGTGTTGCGGCCGAGCCAGGACCGTGCCTGCAGGATTTGCGCGTTCATTGGGGGCTCCCTGGTGTGATGCCGCTGCTACCGACGCTGCCGGCGCGGCCGACCGCGTTGACGGCCGTCTCGGCGGTGGAGGCCATGCCGCCGGCGGCGCGCACCGCCGCCGCGTCCGGTGCGGCCGGCTTGCGGTGCGGGTCGAGTTCGGGCGGCACCAGCGGCTCGGGGCGGGGCTCGGCCGTCGGCATCGCGCCTTCGCCGCGCAGCGCGGCCTTGAGGCGGTAGACGTAGGCCAGCACCTGGGCCACCGCCGCGTACAGCGCCGACGGGATGCCCTGCTCCAGCTCGGCATGCGCATACAGCGCCCGGGCCAGCATCGGCGACTGCAGCACCGGGATCTGGTGCGCCTTGGCCACCTCGCGGATGCGCATCGCCAGCAGGTCGGCGCCCTTGGCGATCACCTGCGGCGCGGCCATCGTCGCCTCGTCGTACTTCAGCGCGACCGCATAGTGCGTCGGGTTCATGAGCACGAAGTCGGCCTTGGGCACGTTGGCGATGCTCTTGCGCTGCGCCAGTTCGCGTTGGCGCTGGCGGATCTTGCCCTTGACTTCGGGGCTGCCTTCGGCGTTCTTGTGCTCCTGCTTGACTTCCTCGTGGCTCATCTTGAGCTTCTTCTTGAAGAAGAACTTCTGCAGCGGCACATCGATCACCGCCACTGCGAAGACCACCAGCAGCATCGTCGCCATGCCGGAAGCCAGCCACTGGGCCAGCGCCGCCAGCGAGGCGTTCGACGGCTGCATCGCCAGCGCCGAGATTTTCTCGATGCTGCCGCGCAGGTGCATCCAGGCCACCGCGCCCAGCACCGCCGACAGCAGGATCAGCTTGCCGATGTTGACGACCGCCTGCTTGGAGACCAGGTTGCCGATGCCCGCGAGGGGGTTGAGCCGGCCGAAGTTGGGCATGATCGGCTTGGTGCTGGCAATCCAGCCGCCGGCGGCCACCGTGCCGACGATCACCGCGAACACCACGATCACCGAGAAAACCACGCTGATGCCTACGCCCAGCAGCGCGATGTCGGCCAGCCGGTGGACCATGCCTGCCGGATCCTTCAGCGTCGCGGCGTTGAAAACCATTTGTCGGCCCAACGCGTGCTTCAGGCGGTCGACCACCGGCGCGGTCAGCATCAGGGTGGCCACGGCACCGGCGCCCAGCACGGCCAGGTTCGCCATGTCGCGCGAGCGCGAGGCTTCGCCGTCCTTGCGTGCCTGGTCGAGTCGGTGCGCGGTGGCGGGGAGGTTGCGGTCTTGGGCTGAACTCATGGGCGGTGGGATGGTGTGCCGATGAATTGTCGGGAACGGCTGCGATCGAGAAGCGCGGATAAGCCGGCTTTCGGGGTGCCAGTTCGAGCCAGGAGGCCCTGTCCGACGGGCACCGTCGGACGTTGCTTTCCTGCACGGATTGCCTTTGATTACAGGTGTAAATCGGCCAGGCCCTAGGCTAGAAACCGACCCGGGCCCAGAGAAGGCCCGGGGTCGATGTCAAACCTTCAAGGGAGTATTCGCCATGAAATTCACCACCATCCGTACCGCCGGCGTGCTTGCCGCCGTCGCGCTCTCCGCCGTTGCTTTCACGGGCTGCACCACCACCCGCCCGAGCGACAAGGCCAGCGTCGCCAGCTCGCGCGCCGAGATCGATGCCGGCGTGGACGCCGCGCTGTCGAAGCTGTACAGCTCGGTGCCGGGCTCGCGCGAGATCGTCGCGAAGTCGGCCGGCACGCTGGTCTTCCCGTCGGTGGTGGGCGCGAGCCTGGGCATCGGGGCGGAATACGGCCGCGGCGCGCTGCGCACCGGCAACGCCACCCAGGCCTACTACAGCACCACCGCCGGCTCCATCGGTTGGCAGGCCGGTGCCCAGTCCAAGGCCATCATCTACGTGTTCAACACCCGCGAGTCGCTAGAGAAATTCCGGAGCAGCAAGGGCTGGACCGTCGGCGCGGACGCGACCGTGGCAGCCGGTACGGTCGGTGCGAACGGCAGCGTGGATTCCAACAGCATCCGCCAGCCGGTGGTGAGCTTCGTGCTGACCAACGTCGGCCTGGAGGCCGGCGTGTCCCTGCAGGGCGCGAAGATCTCCCAGATCCAGCCCTGATCCGGACTGACGCGTCGGCGGCCGTTCGGGCCGCCATAGGCAAAAACGCCGTGCCGCTCTTCGGAGCGGTACGGCGTTTTTGTCTGTGGGCGCGTCGGGCGCCGTCG
The DNA here is from genome assembly GCA_022702125.1 of Burkholderiaceae bacterium. Taxonomy (GTDB): domain Bacteria; phylum Pseudomonadota; class Gammaproteobacteria; order Burkholderiales; family Burkholderiaceae_C; genus JAKOND01. The sequence continues at coordinate 9,912 of JAKOND010000342.1, read as the reverse complement.
TGATCGGGCGGGGCGGGCGGTTTCCGGAATGCCCGGTTCAGAACCCCAGGCTGGCCAGCAGATCATCCACTTCCGACTGGCTGGTGACCACATCGACCGCATTCTCGGGATCGACGACCGGACCCTGCAGGCGCGGTGTGGGGGTCGATGCCAGGGCGGGCGTTTCGGCGATGGCGGTAGCGGCCACCGCCGCCGCTGCAGCCGCGGCGGCCGCCGCGGCTGTCTGCGGCGTGGCGCTGCCCGGCGGCGCGGTCTGGATCAGCAGTTCGACCAGTTGCGCCTCGATGGTCGCCGCCAGGCCCACCACCTTGGCGATCACCTGGCCGGTCAGGTCGTGGAAGTCCTGGGCCATCATGATCTCGGTCAGGTGCACGTCCGCTTCCTGGGTGGACCGTTCCACGTCCTCCAGGAAATTCATGATCGTGCCCTTGGCCACCGCCGCGACCGGATCCTTGACCAGGTCGCCGACCATGCGCCGCGTCTCGCTGGCGATGTAGTCGTGCTGCGCCTTGGCCTGGTCGACGCGGTTGAGAACCTTTTCTGCCGCCTCTCCGGTCAGCCGTGCGATGTAGGTCAGGCGCGACTTCGCATCGGGAATCTCGCCCACGCTGCTCCGGAGCTGCTCGGCATAGCCCAACGCATTGAGCGAATCGTGCAGCTGACGGGTCAGCTGGCCGATCTTGGTGTGGACATCGACCGGGGCGCTACCACCACCGGCGGCACCGGATTCGACTGCCTGGGCGATCAGGTCCGGGTGGAGAGCTGTCATTCTTGCAATCCCATCTTCTTGAGAATGTTGCCGACCTTGTCTTCCAGGATGGCCTTGGTGAAGGGCTTGACGATGTAGCCGGCAGCGCCGCCCTGGGCCGCGGTCACGATGTCCTCCTTCCGGGCTTCGGCGGTCACCATCAGCACCGGCAGGTGTTTGAGCTTCTCGTCGCCCTTGATGGCGGCCAGCAGCTCGAAACCGTTCATGTTGGGCATGTTGATGTCGGTCACCACGAAGTCGAAGCGGCCGTTGCGCAACTTGGCCAGGGCCGCAACGCCGTCTTCGGCCTCATCGGCATCGGCATAGCCACTTTCTTTGAGGAGGTTGCGCACGATGCGGCGCATGGTGGAGAAGTCGTCGACGATCAGAAAGCGCTGGGCTGTAGCCACGGATGGCCCTTTCGAGGCAAATGGAGAAACGCGGAATGCTAGCTAGATCGGCATTCGCCTCCAAAAATGAAGGACGAAGCCCGAAGTGTGTGAAATTGTGACAGACGCCGGGCGCTTGCGCTAGCGCGAAGGCGCAGAAGTCCGTTCGGCGACGGCCGGAACCATGGGAACCGCCCGAGGCTGTGCCGATGCCGCAACAGGTGCGGGCCCCGGGACGGGCTCGCCCACCACCTGGACCGCCTGGAGAGCCTCGGGCGGGGACAGCCGGGCGGCCTTGCGGTTCGAACCCAGCAGGCGCGATTCGGCCTCGTGGGTCAGCACGGTGATGCTGATCCGGCGGTTGGTCGGGGAGCGCGGGGTGTCGGGCTCCATCAGGTCGCTCGATGCCAGGCCCACCAGCCGCACCATCTTCTCGTCGGGCATGCCGCCCGCCACCAGCTCGCGCCGCGAGGCGCTGGCCCGGTCGGCCGACAGTTCCCAGTTGCTGTAGCCGCGGTCGCCGTTGCCGTAGGGCGTGGCGTCGGTGTGGCCGGCCAGGCTGATGCGGTTCTGCACGCCTCCCAGGGCGCCGCCGATCTCGTGCAGGATGTCGCGCATGTAAGGCTTGACCAGCGCGCTGCCCGAATCGAACATCGCCCGCTTCTGGTCGTCCACGATCTGGATCTGCAGCCCGTCGGGCGTGATTTCCAGCCGGATCTGCGACCGGTACTCGGCCAGCTTCGGGTTGCCGGTGATCAGGCTGTCGATCTTGTCGCGCAGGGCCTCGATGCGCAACGCATCCTTGCGGGCCAGTTCCGCGCGGGCTTCGGCTTCGCTCTGCACCGTGCGGATCCTGCGTTCCTCGGGCTTCGAGCGGTCCACCTGGCCGACTGTCTTGGACAGGTCGGCGCCGCCGCCCGGGATGATGCTAGAGCTGTTGCCCGATCCGTTGCCCCCCTGCAGCGACACCTTCACCGGGTTCTGGAAATACGAGGCGATTCCCTGCAGCTCGCCTTGCGCGGTCGAGCCCAGCAACCACATCAGCAGGAAGAACGCCATCATCGCGGTCACGAAGTCGGCGTACGCGATCTTCCAGGCGCCGCCATGGGCCGCATGGCCCGACTTCTTGATGCGCTTGATGATGATCGGCTGGAGTTTCTTATCGGCCATGGTGGGTGGTCTGTGGAGCAGGCAGGGCCCGGAGGCCTTACTTCTTGCCCTTCACATGGTTTTCCAGTTCGAGGAAGCTCGGCCGCTCGGTCGAGAACAGCACCTTGCGGCCGAACTCGATGGCGGTGGTCGGGTTGTAGCCCTGCATGCTGGCCAGCAGCGTGGTCTTGATGCACAGCAGCTCCTTGGCCGCATCTTCCGATTTCTGATCCAGCAGGCCCGCGAGCGGCTCCACCACGCCGTAGGCCAGCAGGATGCCCAGGAAGGTGCCGACCAGCGCCGAGCCGATCATGCCCCCGAGGATCGCCGGCGGCTGGCCGACCGAGCCCATGGTGTTGACCACCCCGAGCACCGCCGCCACGATGCCGAAGGCCGGCAGCGCGCCCGCGAGCCGCGCCAATGCGGCCACCGGGGCATGGGCTTCCTGGTGGTGGGTGTCGATCTCGCTGTCCATCAGGGACTCGATCTCGTGCGCGTTGAGGTTGCCCGACACCATCATGCGCAGGTAGTCGGTGGTGAATTCGATCACATGGTGGTCGGTGCCCACCGTGGGGTATTTCTTGAAGATCTCCGATTCCTCGGGCGCCTCCACATCGTTCTCGATGGCCATCAGGCCGTCCTTGCGCGCCTTCTGCAGGATGTCGTAGAGCATCGCCAGCAGATCGAGGTAGCGGGCCTTGGTGTACTTCCCTCCCTTGAACGCCTGCGGCAGCGTCTTGAGCGTGGATTTCAGCACCTTGGACTGGTTGTTGACTACGAACGCGCCGAGCGCCGCCCCCAGGATGGTGGTCAACTCGAAGGGCAGGGCGTGCAGGATCACGCTCATATTGCCGCCGTGCGCAGCGTAGACGCCAAAGATGCAGGCTAGGGCGACGACATAACCGATGATGACGAGCATGGGGAGATAGAAAAATGCTGCGCGCGGCGGCGAGGCAGCACGTAGACGAATGAAAATGTATCGGAATGCTAACTGAGTCGATCGAACGGGGCGGGGAGAAAAGCCCCGGTCTTGCCTGCCAAATCCTGTCTTTCCCCCGGTTGAACCGAATCCACAATGCAGGTCATGCCCAAACACGCCCGCCATCTTTCGAAGTCACGGCCCAGGCCGGCAGCCCTATCGGCAGAACTGCGATCCGTCCTCGACGAGGCGCGGTCGCTGGAGCGGCATCAGCGGCTGGAGGAGGCGCTCGTCAAATACACGCATGCGCTTTCGCTGGATCCGAAGCTGGTGCACGCTTGGCTGCGCGTGGCCTATGTCTTCCTCGTCGGCCTGCACTGGGCACGCGCGATCGAGGCACTGGACACGGCGCTGACCCTGGAGCCGGGCAACGTCGAGGCGCTGCGCTTCATGGCATTCGCGCGCTTCAACCTGGGCGACACCGAGGAGGCCCGCCGGCTGATCGACCAGGCCGCCCGTCGCAGCGACCAGTCCGCGGTCTGGGTCATGCGTGCCTGGGTGCACAGCAGCATCGACAAGGACCCCGCCCGCACGCTCGCGGTCTACCGCGATTGGGGCCGGCGCGCGGCCGATCCGCTGACGGCCAAGGCCCAGCCGCTGGTGGTGGCCGACCGCGATCCCCACCGCAAGCTCAAGGTCGGCTACGTCACCGCCGATTTCCGCCGGCATTCGGTGGCCTTCTTCATGCTGCCGGTGCTGGAGCACCACGATCACGACAACGTGGAAGTGCATGTCTTCTCGAGCGGTGGCCGCGACGACATCACGCCCATGCTCCAGCGCCATACGAAGCTATGGCACGAGGTGGCAGAACTCTCGGACGAGGAACTCTGCGAATTCATCCGCGCGCTGCGCATCGACATCCTGGTGGACCTGTCCGGCCATACGCTGGGCCAGCGCCTGATGACCTTCGCCCGCCGAGCCGCGCCGGTGCAGGTCACCTGGCTGGGTTTCATGAATACCCTCGGCATGAAGGCCATGGACTACCGGCTGACCGACTGGAGCATGGATCCCCCCGGGCGGGAAGCTTCCTACACCGAAACGCTGTTCCGCCTCGAATGCATGGCTTGCTATTCGCCGCCCCCCCATGCACCGCTGCGCACCGACCCCCCCATGCTGGAGGCGGGCTATCCGACGCTGATCTCGCTGAACAATTCGGTCAAGCTCACGCACGAGATGCTCTGCCTCTGGAAACGCATCCTGGACCGGCGCCCCGATGCGCGGCTGGTCATCATGGTCAAGGAGCACACTCCAGACGATGCCCAGGCCGCCATGCAGCACCGGGTCGAGGCCGCCGACCTGCCCCTGGACCGCGTGTTCGTGATGCACCAGCAACCGCTGGAGCGCTTCATGGAACTCGGCCACATCGCGGACATCGCACTGGACACCGCTCCCCTTTCCGGCGGCACCACCACGCTGCATGCGCTGTGGATGGGCCTTCCGGTGGTTGCGCTCGATGCCGAGCGCGGCATCGATTCGTCCTCTGCGCGCACTTTGCAGGGCATGGGATTGGGAGAGTGGGTCGCGGCTGATCCCGATGCCTATGTGGATATCGCGCTCCGCCTGATCGCCGACACGGACCGGCTGCGGCTGCACCGGCAGCAGTCGCGCGCTCTGCTGCGGCAAGGAGGGCTGATGGATTACGCGAGCCGGGTGAAAGAGCTTGAGAAATCGTTCCGCATCATGTGGATGAACCATCTGCGCGGAGACAAGCGCGACCTGGACCTGCGTTGTCGTCCGGAAGCCGACTTGCCGGATACGGTCGGCATGACGGAACGTCTCGTCGGGGCATAGGACGGTCATGAGCACGCCGATTTCCATTCCCCTCCTAGTCCCCGAACTTCCGTCGCCGCAGGCACTGCTGCCGTACCTGGAGCGCATGCACGCGGCCCAGCACTATTCCAACTTCGGCCCGCTGGTCAAGGAACTGGAGCAGCGTTTGCTCGAACGTTTCGCATCCCATTCCAGTGAGCCGCTGGCGTTGTGCACCGTATCGAGCGCCACGCTGGGCCTGGAACTCGCGCTTGCGGCACTGAACCTGCCGCCGCGCAGCCGTGTCCTGATTCCCTCGCTCACCTTCGTCGCGACGGCCACGGCTGTGCTGCGCGCGGGGCACATCCCCGTGCTGGGCGATGTGGATGGAGACAGTTGGCTCCTCACGCCAGCCACTGCACGGGCTGCCGCCACCGAAGCTGACATCGATGCCGTACTGCCCGTCGCGGCCTTCGGAGTGCCGCATGACATGGGGGCGTGGCATGCCTTCCATGAGGAAACGGATCTTCCCGTGGTGGTCGACGCGGCTGCAGGCTATGGAAGCCAATGGCTCGATGCCGTTTCAGGCACTGCGGTCTTCAGCATGCACGCGACCAAATCCTTGCCGGCTGGCGAAGGCGGCTTCGTGATTTCGCGCGATCCGGCATTGGTGTCGAAAATCCAACAGCTTTCCAATTTCGGCATCAACCTGAATCCAGGCGCATCCCTCCCGGTCGGCGTGCTCGGCAGCGTGGGGACCAACGCCAAAATGAGCGAATACCATGCGGCTGTCGGCTTGGCGGCATTGGATTGCTGGGCCGAAGGGGCTGACCGCAGACGGGATCGCCATGCCGCTCTGCGGACCAGACTGCAGGCCGTGGCGCCGCCGGGCACGATCCGCTGGCAGGCCGGCATCGGCGCAGTGGCTGCGCCGACATTGCTATGCATCCGGTTGCTGGATTCCCGCCAGCGCGACCGGTTGGAGCGCATCTGCGCAGCGCGCGGCATCGCGACACGACGCTGGTACCAGCCGTTGATGGCACGGATGCTGACCGTGGCGTCGCACTGCGTGTGCCTGCCCACGCCAGAAGCCACTTCCATCGCGTACGGGATGTGCGGGGTGCCTTTCTTTCCCGGCATGACGGATGTGCAGCAGGATGCACTCGTTTCTGCACTGGAAGATGCATTGGCTTAGTCACGTACAAAGCCGTGAACGCGCTCCGGCCATCTCGCCGGATGCGGCAGGGACGGAACGGCTCCGTCAGCAGTCGATAAAGCAAGTAAAAAACCCATGAAAGCCATCATCCTCGCCGGCGGCCTAGGGTCGCGCCTGAGTGAAGAAACCCTGTACCGGCCCAAGCCCATGGTCGAAATCGGCGGCAAGCCGATCCTGTGGCACATCATGAAGATTTATTCGCAGCACGGAATAAATGACTTCGTCGTGTGCTGCGGCTACAAGGGCTACGTCATCAAGGAGTATTTCGCCAACTACTTCCTCCACATGTCGGACGTGACATTCGACCTCGCCAACAACCGGATGGAGGTGCATGAGCGCTATGCCGAACCCTGGCGGGTCACCCTGCTGGATACCGGAGACGGCACCCAGACCGGCGGCCGTTTGATGCGGGCACGCCGCTATGTGGAAAACGACGAGGCCTTTTGCTTCACCTACGGAGACGGCCTGGGCGACATCGACATCACGGCCCTGCTCGCCTTCCACAAGTCGCACGGCAAGTTGGCGACATTGACTTCCACCCTGCCACCCGGCCGTTTTGGCGCCTTACGCATGCAAGACGATCGAGTGCTGTCCTTCCAAGAGAAACCCGACGGCGATGCCGCTGTCAACGGCGGTTTCTTTGTCTTGTCGCCGCAGGTCCTCGACCTGATCCGCTCGGACGACACGGTTTGGGAGTCCACCCCGCTGGAGACGCTGGCCGCCCAGGACCAATTGCGCGCCTATCGCCACGGCGGCTTCTGGCAGCCGATGGATACGCTGCGCGACAAGAACCTGCTCGAACAGTTGTGGAACGGGGGCCGCGCGCCATGGAAATGCTGGTGACGGACGACCCTGTCGATGCAGGGTTCTGGCGTGGCCGGCGCGTTCTGGTGACAGGACACACCGGGTTCAAGGGAAGTTGGTTGTGCGCATGGCTGCAGCGCATGGGCGCCGAGACGACGGGCTACGCACTGCCGCCGGAGGGAAGCGGATCGTTGTTCGACGCGGCCCGCATCGGCGAGGGCATGCGCTCCGTGCTGGCCGATGTGCGCGATGCCGAGCGACTGTCCAGCGCGATGCGCGACTGCCGGCCCGAGGTGGTTTTCCATCTGGCGGCGCAGCCCTTGGTGCGAGCTTCCTACGCCGATCCGGTCGGAACGTATGCCACGAACGTCATGGGCACGGTCAACCTGCTCGATGCGGTGCGGCGTGTGCCGGGCGTGCGCGCGGTGGTCGTGGTCACGACCGACAAATGCTACGAAAACCACGAATGGTTGTGGGGCTACCGCGAGCAGGACACGCTGGGCGGACACGATCCCTACAGCAACAGCAAGGCCTGCGCCGAGTTGGTGACAGCCGCGTACCGGAATTCCTTCTACCCTGCCGACCACTACGCCGAGCATCGGGTCGGGGTGGCGACTGCGCGGGCGGGCAACGTTATCGGTGGAGGGGACCACGCGTCCGACCGGCTGGTGCCCGACATGCTGCGGGCATTGCAGCGCGATGGCGAGGTGGTATTGCGTCGTCCGCATGCGGTGCGTCCCTGGCAGCATGTGCTGGAGCCATTGGCGGGCTATCTGCGGCTAGCCCAAGCGCTGCACGATCATGGCCCCCGGTATGCCGAAGCCTGGAATTTCGGAGCTTCCGAAGGCGACAGCCATACCGTCGAACACGTCGTTCGATCACTGATCGGCGCGCTGGGCCGAGGCTCCTACCGGATCGGGACTTCGGATGCCGATCCGCACGAGGCCGGCCTGCTGAAGCTCGACAGCAGCAAAGCCCGTACGCTGCTAGGCTGGTCGCCCCGCTGGACATTGGGCCAGACGCTGGCAAGCATCGCCGAATGGCATGCGGCGAGCGAAGCCGGACAGCCTGCCTCCGCCATGCTTGACAAGCAGATCACCCGTTACCGCTCGGCCTAGCCGCAGTGCATTTTTCTCCCCCCATGCCTTTGACCAAAGCCGAAGCGCTCCGCGCACAAATCTCAGCCCTGGTGTCGGAATATGCAGCCCATGTATACCGTCCGCAGTCCTTTTTCCCGGGCGTGACCACGATACCCCCGTCGGGCAAGCTCATCGGCGAAGCCGAACTGCAGAACATGGTGGCCGCGTCGCTCGACGGATGGTTGACCACCGGTCGTTTCAACGACGCTTTCGAGAAACGCCTGCGTGAATTCCTGGGCGTGCGGCACGCCATGACCACGAACAGCGGTTCTTCCGCGAACCTGCTGGCTTTCAGCACGCTCACGTCTCCGGCGCTCGGCGAGCGCGCGATACGCCCGGGAGACGAAGTCATCGGCGTCGCCGCAGGCTTCCCGACGACGGTCAACCCGATCCTGCAGAACGGGGCGGTGCCGGTTTTCGTCGACGTGGAAATGGGTACCTACAACATCGACGCCAGCCTGATCGAGGCGGCGATCTCGCCGCGGACCAAGGCCATCATGCTGGCCCACACGCTGGGCAATCCATTCAACCTGGAGATCGTCCAGGCCATCTGCCGGAAACATGGGTTGTGGCTGATCGAGGATTGCTGCGATGCCCTGGGGTCGACCTACGATGGCCGCCTGGTCGGTACTTTCGGCGACATCGGCACGCTGAGCTTCTATCCGGCACACCACATCACCATGGGCGAGGGCGGTGCGGTGTTCACCAACGACGACGAGCTCGCGCGCATCGCCACCTCCTTCCGCGATTGGGGCCGCGACTGCTATTGCGGACCGGGCCAGGACAACACCTGCGGCAAGCGTTACGACTGGCAGCTGGGTGACCTGCCGCCGGGTTACGACCACAAGTACACCTACTCGCATGTCGGCTACAACCTCAAGATCACCGACATGCAGGCCGCCTGTGCCCTGGCGCAGATGGATCGGCTTGAGGATTTCATCGTGGCACGGCGGCACAACTTCGACTATCTGTATCGGAGGCTGCAAAGTTGCCAAGAATTTCTTCTTTTGCCTCAGGCAACAGCAAATTCGAATCCGTCGTGGTTTGGATTTCCGATCACTCTGCGTGAAGCGGCGGCAACGCGGCACGTTGACCTTTTGGGATATTTGGATCAGAACAGGATCGGGACACGTTTGCTGTTCGCGGGAAATCTTACACGGCAACCTTCCATGCAAGGCCAGAAATATCGGGTCAGCGGAAATCTGGAGAATACGGATCGGGTGATGAACGACACCTTCTGGATAGGTATTTATCCTGGACTCAGCACTACGATGTTGGAATTTGTGGTGACCAAAATGGAAAGTTATTTTGGCGTCAATTTCTAGGAATTTTGTATGCGTATTGAGCTCACTCCACTACACGGTTGTTATTTACTTCAGCCAGATGTTCATGCTGATGAACGTGGACGGCTAGTCAAGACCTTTCACTTGGAAACTTTTGCCAATTATGGTCTCGCTACCCACTTCGTAGAATCATTTTACAGTGTCTCTTATAGGGGTGTATTGCGCGGTATGCATTTTCAGCTTCCGCCACATCAGCATGCAAAGCTAGTACATTGTCCGGTGGGCAACGCGTTCGATGCCGTGGTTGATCTACGGCACGGCTCGCCAACGCAGGGTCAGGTTGCTACATTCGAGTTGACTGCCGAACAGGGTGAAATGCTTTATATTCCACCTGGCCTGGCTCACGGATGGTATGCATTGACCGATACAGCCCAATTGGTCTATCAAGTAACTTCC
>JAKOND010000285.1 GCA_022702125.1 Burkholderiaceae bacterium | reverse complement strand
CGACGACAGGTCGTGGTTGCCCTGCGCGATCTGCGCGCTCGCGGTCGCGACGCTTTCGGCGTTGCCGCGCACGTCGCCCACCACCTGCGCCAGCCGGTCGCGCATCTGGCCGAGCGATTCCAGCAGCTGGCCGAACTCGTCGCGCCCGGCGGTGTCGAACCGCTGGCCGAGGTCGCCTTCGGCGATGTGCCGGGTCGCATCGATCGACTGGCGCAGCGACCGCGACATCGACCGTGTGAGCAGGACGGCCAGCATGCTGGACAAGGCCACGATGACGATCAGCGTGGCCAGCATCCAGGCCCGTCCGGACTCCAGCGCTTCCATCGCCGCACCCGCCGACACTTTCAAGTCCGCGCGATTCAGCGCGATCAGGTCGTCGAGCGTCTTGGTGGTGTTGTTGAACAGATCGCGCGATTCGGTCACCAGGTACTGGGTCGCCTCCTGCCGCGCCTGCGCGTCGGCGCCGGCCGCGCTGAGGCGGCGGTAGGAGGCGGCATAGGCGCGACGCTGCTGCTTGAGCAGGTCGAACAGTTCGCGCTCCCGGGGCGACACGACCAGCGGCTCGTAGGCCTGCTCCAGGGGATCGAAATTGTTGAGGCGCTGCGTCATCTGGTCGTTGAGCGTCTTGCGTCGCTCGTCCGGGATGTTCAGCAGCAGCTGGGTCTCGGTCCGACGGTAGTAGTTCAGCAGGTTGTAGTAGTCGTTGAGCAGCAGGATGCTCGGCAGCTCGTTGGTGGCCATCTGCTGGGTCTGGGCGCCGATGCCGCCCATCTTCGCCAGTCCGACGATTCCGAGCACGGTCGTCATCGCCACCACCATCAGGAAAGAAAGGCCGAGCTTGTGCGCGACCTTGAGATCGGAGATTTTCATGAACGATGCGGGTTAGGAACGGTAATGCATCGCGTCACCATGACGTGTGCCCGCTCCACCCTCGTTTCGGCGGAAACCCCGGGAACTTGAGAATCGTTACCTTTGAACCGTCCGCCCGGTGCCGTTGCCGCCCGGACTTCCTGTCCGGCCTTGCCCTGCATCCGGCCGGGGCCGGCGCCGCAAAAGTGCAGAAAGTGCAGAAAAGTTCGCCGGAACTGGAAAACCCCGAAAAACCTCGCTAGAATACGAGTCTTAGCGGCTGTAGCTCAGCTGGATAGAGTACTTGGCTACGAACCAAGGGGTCGTGGGTTCGATTCCTGCCAGCCGCACCAAACGGATAGCCCTGAAACCGGAAGGTTTCAGGGCTTTTTCGTTTCCGCATTTCGCTCCCCGGAGATCGGGGCCATCGGTCCGCCGCCCGGCCCCGCGCCGCCGGACCCGGCGACCGCCCCGTCTTCCCCTCAGCCGAGCGTTCTCCAGGGCTGGGCGCTTCGTCGACGGAGCCGTCGGCATCGCCGGAGGCCCTGGGCCCTGCGCAGGCCCCACGACAGCATGCGGGACAGCACCCCGCCCTGATGGGCAGCGGCCGGGCAGCTCACCGGATCCACGTCGTACCGCGACTGGAACCAGGCCACCAGCGCGCGCATGGAATCGTCCATGTGGCGGGTGTCCAGGGTCCAGTTGACGCCGCCCGAGCCCGCGGGGCCGATGCACCGGGTTTCCGGCGGAATGACGGTCCAGCCAACCGCGGCCGATAGCGCGTCCTGCAGGAATCGCTGAAGCTGCCCGTGGTCCACTCTTTTCTTCTGTCCTGATTGCATGCCGGCTGCCCGATGGTTCTCTGAATGTCCATCGCTTACGCAGGCGCCCCGGGACCGGATTCATCCGGAGGCATCGCGGCAGGCCGGAGGGCGCCGCGCGCGGCGCTACCGCCGCCGGCGGTGCCGGGTCCGCCGATACTACGGGCCCTGCCCCCGACAACCCCGTTTTCTTCTTTCTGGAACTTCCATGACCGTCAAATATTCCCGCGACCACCAGTGGGTCGATCTCGCCTCCCCCCTGGCGGCCCGCGTGGGCATCACCGTGCATGCGCAGGACACGCTGGGCGACATCGTCTTCGTCGAGCTGCCGGCCGTCGGCGACCTGCTCAAGCAGGGCGACGTCGCCGGCGTGGTGGAGTCGGTCAAGGCCGCGGCCGATGTCTACATGCCGGTATCGGGCGAGATCGTCGAGGTCAACGAGGCCTTGCGCGCCGACCCGACGCTGGCCAACGCCGACCCGCTGGACGCGGGCTGGTTCTTCAAGGTCAAGGTGACCGACACCGCCGAGGCCGACGGCCTGCTCGACGCGGCCGGCTACCGGGCCTTCACCGAAGCCTGACGCTCAGGGCGCGCCGGCGATCTGCCGCAGCGCCTGCTCGAACAGCTCCGGCGGCTGGCCGCCGGACACCAGGTGCCGCCCGCCGATGATCACCGCCGGCACCGACCGGATGCCGGCATCGGCATAGAACCGTTCCTGCGCGCGCACCTCGGCCGCGTACTCGTCCCCGGCGAGGATGGCGGCGGCGCGCGCCGGGTCGAGGCCGGCGCCCTCGGCCAGCCGGACCAGCAGCGCATGGTCGGCCGGGCTCGATCCGTCGATGAAATAGGCGGTCAACAGCGCCTTCTTGAGCGCGAGCTGCGGCTCCGGCCCTTCCAGGCCCGCCCAGTGCAGCAGCCGGTGGGCGTCGAAAGTATTCCAGATGCGCTTGCGCATGCCGGGGTCGAAGGCGAAGCCGGCCGCGGCGGCCCGTTCGCGCAGCGCCTCTGCGTTGGCGCGCACCTGCCCGGCGTCGATGCCGTACTTGCGCTGCAGGTGTTCGAGCGTGTCCTCGCCCTCGGGCGCCATCGCCGGGTTGAGTTCGAAGGGCTGGAAATGCAGCGTGGCGGTGATCCCGGGCGCCACGCGCGCCAGGGCCTGCTCCAGCGAGGCGAGGCCCACGGCGCACCAGGGGCAGGAAACGTCGGAGACGAAGTCGATACGCAGGGAAACGGTGGTCATGCGGCCATTCTGCCCCGATCCCGGCCTTGCCGCACGGGATGCGGGATCGGCCTGCACCTGCTCTTGTTTCAAGAGCAAACAGCGCAGATGCCGCCTGCGCCTGCGCTGTTTTTTCAAGGAGAAGAGAAGGGCCGCTGCCCGGCCGGGCGACCCGTCAGCGTCCGGCGCTGGCCGTGGCGACCGCCTGGGCGCGCAGTCGGTCGTACTCGGCCTTGGCGACCGGCACCGCGTCGGGCGCGCCCAGGTCCTTCATGTGGACACGGTAGGTCTCGCGGGCGCTGAATGCGGCGATGGCGGCGATGACGGTGATGCCGAACGCGAGGGCGCCGACGGTCAGCCAGATGTTGGCGGCGCCGGGCGGAGCGATGGTGGTGAACAGCGCGGGCAGCATGGCGGTGATGGCCGTGCCGACGTTCTGCGAGATGGCCATGGCCGAGACGCGGGTGCGGGTCGGGAACAGCTCGGGGTAGAAGGACGGGAACACCGCGTTGTAGCCCTGGTAGACCACGCCCCACATCAGCAGCGACATGCAGATCGCCAGCGGAACGCTCTTGATGCTGATGGCGTAGAGGTAGCCGAAGGCCAGCAGGCCCGACAGCAGCGCGCCGACGATGATGGGCGGGCGGCGGCCGATCTTGTCGGACAGGTTGCCCACGAAGGGAATCACCAGCACCGCCAGGATGTTGCCCAGCACCGGGATCCACAGGTAGATGTCCTTGGCGAAGCCGATGCCGTAGGCCGGCTGCACCGCGTAGGCGGCGCCGAAGATGGTGGCGATCACCGGGATCACGTTCATCAGCGCCATGCACACCACGCGCAGCATGTCGGGCAGGTTGTACTTGAAGGCGTCGACGACCGGCGAGCGCGCGCGCTGCTTCTGCTCGGTCTTGTCGGTGAAGGCCGGGGTCTCGTCCACCTCGCGGCGGATGATCCAGCCGGCGATGATCACGATGAAGCTCAGCAGGAACGGGATGCGCCAGCCCCAGGTGTTGAACTGCTCGGCCGGCATGTAGTGGGCCAGCGGCAGGAACACGGCGGCGGCCAGGATCTGGCCGGCCTGCACGCCCTGCAGCGTGAAGCTGGCGAAGAAGCCGCGGCGACCGAAGGGCGCGTGCTCCAGGATCATCGAGCTGGCGCCCGAGATCTCGCCGGCCACGGCGAAGCCCTGGATCAGGCGCATCAGCACCAGCAGCGTGGGTGCCCACAGGCCGATCTGGTCGTAGGTGGGCAGCAGGCCCACGGCGATGGTCGAGAAGCCCATCAGGAACATGCACCACACCAGCACCTGCTTGCGGCCGTGCGTGTCGCCGATGTGGCCCAGCACGAAGGCGCCGATGGGCCGCGCCACGTAGCCCACGCCGTAGGTGGCGAGCGACGCGATGATGGCGATCGCCGGATCGCCCTTGGGGAAGAAGATCTGCGGGAAGATCAGTGCCGCCGCGGTGGCGTAGATGAAGAAGTCGTAGTACTCCAGCGCCGATCCGATCCAGCCGCTGGCGGCGGCTTTCTTGGACTGGTGCTTGCCCGAGGGCTCTGGGGTGGTGCTGATGGCCATGCGTGTCTCCGATGGTGCGGTTGTGGTTTGTGGGTGATGGAACGACGGGAAAGGGGGAACGGGCGGGCGCCGGGCGGGGGGCGATTCAGGGCCGCTGCGCCTGCGAGGCCATGCGCGCCGGCGCATTGGACGCGCCGTAGGCGTCGTAGCCGCCGATGCGCTGCACCACCTCGAAGAACAGGCCCTGCTCGAAGCTCTCGGTGTAGATGTGCAGGTAGTCGCCGGCGGGCGACCGGTCGAACAGCACGCCGGCATCGCGCAGCCGCGCGACCAGCGCCGGGTCGAGGTCGATGCGCGTCGGCAGGTCGTCGTAGTAGTTGTCCGAGATCGGCACGAAGCGGGTGCCGGCGGCGCGCAGCCGCTCGACCGCCGCGAAGATGTCGTCGCAGCGCAGCGCGATGTGGTGGACCGCGCCGCCGCCGGTGGCGCGCACCGTCTGCGCGGTGCGGGTGCGCTGGCTCAGGGACACGTTGAGCACCAGGCGCAGGCTGCGGTCGGCGCTGGCGACGCCGCGGCTGCGGATCAGGCCGAACGGGTCGGCCAGCTCCTGGCTCTCGCCCGGCTCCAGGCCGAGCACCGCGCGCGAGAACAGCACCCAGGTGTCGAGCTGGTCCAGCGCCAGGCCCAGCGCCACATGGTCCACCGACCGCAGGCCGGCGTCGGGCAGCGCGGCGTCGGCCGGGTCGTCCTGCAGCACGAAGTCGGCCGCGAACAGGCCCTCGGCGCCGAGCGATTCCGGCACGAAATGCACCAGGTTGCCGCCCGGCACCACCACCGCCGGCACCGGCTGCTCGCCGGGGCCGAGCGGGCTGTCGTAGCGCTGCGATTCCATGGCGGTGGCGCGTTCCACCGCGGCCTGCGCGTCCCCGGTCCGCACGCCCAGGGCGCAGACCGAGGTGCCGTGCGCCGCGAAGCGTTCGCGGGCGAAGGAATCGGGCTGCGCGTTCACGATCAGGTGGATGCCGCCCTGCCGGTACAGCGCCACGGCCTTCGACCGGTGGCGGCCGACGCGCCGGAAGCCCATCTGGCGCAGCAGCGCGCCCAGCGACTCGGCCGATCGTTCGTCGGCCGCGAATTCGATGAAGGAGATGCCCGCGAAACGCGGCGCCGGCGGCGGGGCCGCCAGGTCGATCCGCTCCAGCGCGCGGCGCGCCGGCGCGTCGCCGCCCGCCGCGTCGGCCGCGGCCAGGCGCCGGCGGGCCTCGCTCTCCAGGTACTTCAGCGAACGCATCGCGTCCACCGCGGTGCGCCGGTTGGGCGTCTCGCGGAACACGTCGTTGAAGATCTCCAGCGACAGCGGCCCGGCGTAGCCCGCGCGCAGCACCTGCTCGAAGAAGCCGGTCACGTCGAGTTCGCCCTGCCCCGGGAAGGAGCGGTGGTGGCGTGCCCACTGCAGCACGTCCATCGACAGCAGCGGCGCGTCGGCCATCTGCAGGAAGAAGATGCGGTCGCCCGGAATATCGGCGATGGCGGACGGATCGTCCTTGAGCGACAGCGTATGGAAACTGTCGAGGATCAGCCCCAGGCTCGGATGGTCGGCGCGGCGCACGATCTCCCAGGCCTGGCGGTAGCGCGCGGTGTGGCGCCCCCAGGCCAGGGCCTCGAAGCCCACCCGCAGCCCGCGGCGCGCGGCGCGCTCGGCCAGGGCATGGAGCTGCGCGGCGGCGCGGTCCGGGTCGTCGACCGACAGCGGCGAGGTGTTGGAGCAGCACAGCACCAGCGGCGCGCCCATGGCCTGCATCAGGTCGAACTTGCGCTCCGCGCGGTCCAGGCTGCGCAGGAACTGCGGCTCGGGCATGCCCTCGAAATCGCGGAAGGGCTGGTAGAGGTCGATCGACAGGCCCAGGTCCGACGCGATGCGGCCGAGTTCGGCGGCGCTGCCGTTGAACTGGATGAAGTCGTTCTCGAACAGCTCGATGCCGTCGAAACCCGCCGCCGCGATGGCTTCGAGCTTCTGGCGCAGGGTGCCGCTGAGCGAGACGGTGGCGATGGAGCGGTGCATGGACGTGCCGTTTCGAAAAAATGTCAGGCCAGGGATGGATGGCGAACGGGCATGTCGCCGACGACGACCACCGGCATCCGTCCCACGTTCCTGTTCGCCATGCTCTGTGCGCCTCGTTCTGGAGATTCGGGGGCGTCGGCCCCGGGTCGTCGGAAGATCGAACATCGTCCAAGTCGGCCGCGAATGTAGGTTCCTCGGCGGGACCTGCCAAGCCTTCCATGGCCGATAACGCGCGATCTTTGGCCGCAAGTGATCGATAAACGATCAAAACCCGGGTTAGCCCTGCTCGGTCCCCGCCGCTTCCCAGGGTCTTCCCTGCCCGGTGCCGGTCCGCCTCGCAGTCCTACACCGGCCGGCCCCCCGTTCCTACCCGCATCGCACGAAAGCATCCCAGACTGACGTCGTGCCCTGCGAAAAGGCTCGTTCCCGACGTTCCGGGCATGCAGTAGCCACCTCCCCCTCTCATCCAAAAGGACAAAGACATGACCACCTTCACCACACGACTCGCCGCCGGTTGTACGGCCCTGGTACTCGCAGCGTCCGCCGGTCTGGCCGTCGCGCAGACCACCGGTGCCGGCAGCGGCAGCACCACCGGCGCCGGCACCGGCACGATGGGAGCGGGCGCCGGCGCCGGCATGGGAAGCTCCGGCACCATGGGCAGCGGCGCCTCGCGCGGCACCGGCAAGCTCGCGACTCCGGCACCCCGCGATTCCGGTGCGATGCAAGGAGGCAGTACCAGCCAGCGTGCCGCCACGCCGGGCACCGGCACGGGCAGCGCCACGGGCATGAACGGCAGCAGTACCGGTTCGGGCTCGATGGGCAGCTCCGGCGGCATGGGCTCCGGTAGCACCGGCTCCGGCGGCATGGGCACCGGCGGCAGCACCGGCGGTGCCGGCATGGGCTCCGGTTCGCGCTGATCGCCGTGCGGGTCGTCGAAGCCCGGCACCGGCTTCCGGCGGGTTGCGTTCGCCGCGGCCCGCCGGCAAACCGGCGCATAGCGCTATTGAAACCATAGCTTCGAATGCTTGCGGACCCCCGGCCCGCAAGCATTTTTCATGCGGATTCGGGCGTCTCC
>JAKOND010000006.1 GCA_022702125.1 Burkholderiaceae bacterium | reverse complement strand
GTGGACAGGCCGGGCGCGGCGCGGGTCCCGCCTTGGCGGATCAGTCGAAGAAGACCGAGAACAACGAAACGGAACTCGCCAACAATAGCCCGAGCTGGTGGCCTTTTTCCGCGGCCGCGTCGTACGCCAGGGTTCGCTCTTTCTCGTGCAGGCAGCCCACGACGATCAGTTCGTACAGTTGGGCTCCGCATTTCTCCATGCTGTAGCGGCCGTGGGCGAAATCGCGCGCCTGCTGCGACAGCTGCCGCCTCCGCGCGGGATCGTTCCAGAGATCCAGCATGGCTTGCGCCATCCGCTCGGGAGACTTCGGCGGAACCAGTATCCCCGCCTTGCCGTTGCCCAACACTTCGGCGCACGGGCCGATGTCCGTGCAGACCACCGGCGTTCCCGCAGCCATGGCTTCCACCAGCACGTTGCCGATGCCTTCCGTGGGGCTCGTGGAGAACAGGAAGATGTCGCTGCCTCCCAGGATCGCCGGAACATCCCTGCGGAAACCCAGGAAATCCACCTTGTCGGAGATGCCCAGGCTTTCGACCTGGGCTTCGAGGTCCGCCCGCAGCGGGCCTTCCCCGACGATCTGAAAGCGCGCCGTCGGCACCACCTGGGCGAAACGGGCGAACCCCTCCACCATGCCGGGGAAATCCTTCATCCAGTCCAGGCGTCCCGCCGTCGAGATGACCGGATGGTCGCCCGTTCTCCGGCTGCGTGCCTCCTGCGCCAGGTCCGCGATCTTCTGGATCGGCCTCCAGCGCGACACCACGTGGATGCGCTTCAGGGGAAGGAACAGTTCCTTGTTGAACGTCCTCCGCAGGTACCCGCTGACGGAAATCTCTCCACGCGCGAACAAGCGCGCCACCTGCCCCATCACGGTTTGCACCGCCCATGGCAGGCCATGCGACGCGGGTCCCATGATCAGGTAGGTCCAGCAGTGCCGGATGCCCGCGAAACGCCCCAGCATCGCGAGCAGCGCGTGCAGGCCGAAAGCGCCGCTGACGAGCTGGATATCGGGCTGCAGCCGGCGCACGAGCCGCCGGTAGGCCCGGATGAATCCGAGGGCGTTCGACTTGTTGAAGGGTATGGAGCTGACTTCGATACCCGCCTCGGCGAACCGCTCGCTGATGCCCGCGTCGATCGGCGACATGATGAGCAGGTGCTGCCGTACGCCCCGTGTCGCGAAATATCGGGCGACTTCCAGCGTGCTCTGCTCCAGTCCCCCCAGCGCATCGTTGCGGAGAACATGCAGCAAAAGCGGCTTGGGGGCCTTATCCATGGTCATTGATCCAGTGCTGAACGCATCGTTCATGGCGCACGACGAGTCGGGATGCCCAGTCGACACGCGGCAGCCCAAGGGCGCAGAGCATCTGAAAAGACGTCGATTCAGTCAGTGCCGGTATCCACTCGCGACATTTGCCAAAGATGGACACCGTAACATTCAGGATATATACAGCTAGTGACTTTATGTATCTCCTGTTATCCATGGATACCCGCTTGTGTGGCACGAAGGAACCGTCTAAAGGGGGAAAACCATCGACCCAGACCGATGGCGAGGACACCGTGACCCTCCGGGCACCGAGAATGCGCGGCGCCCTGCATTCCATATCCGGCCGATACACGAAGACGCCAGATCCACCCCGAAGGCGAAGTCCGAGGCGCTCACTCCGCGCGTTTCTTCCGCAATTGGTCCATGACCGTCGACTCCAGTCCTTCCGGACGGCCTGCCAGATGCCAGGTCAGTAGCGTCCAGACGGAATAGAAAACCATGCCGACCGCAATCGATGCGATCAGGCCCAGGATCCCGGAAGGCATGAAATCAATCGTCTGCCGGACGAGCACCCACATGATCAGCGCGCCCGCCAAAGGACGGGCTACGGCCCCCATGCTGCGCCGGGCGGACAGCTGGCAATATTTCTGTGTGGTGAAGATTCCCAGCAGCGAACCGCAGGCGCTCGAACACAGACGAGCCCATGCCAGTCCCAGCAAGCTGAATTTCGGCACGAGGACCGCGCAGAACAGCAGGAAGATGAAGAATTCGCCCCACCCGATCGAATTCATCGCGCGCGTATGGCCCCGCAGGACCAGCAAGGTGCCCAGCGGCGACATCGCGAACTGGATGGTGCTGATGAGTGCGAAACAGGCCACGTAGGGAACCGCCTCGATCCAGCGTGCCCCGAGGACGATCCCGGTTGCCGGAACCGCCACGGCGGCGAAACCCAGCCCGACGGGAATGGTGATGGTGTTGACTGCGGCAATCGTCTTGAGCACGGCATTCTCGACCCGGGTGGCCTCGCCCTGGATGGAGGACAGCACCGGCAGAAATGCCCGAAGCATCGCGGGACCGAGCTCTCCCGTGGGAAGCTGTCCCAGGTCGGCCCCGACGTTGTAGAGCCCGTACTGCTGGGCATTGCCCACGCGGGCAGCAATCAGCTGGTCGATCTTGTGCAGGAAAAAGCCCGCGATCCCCCCCAGCAGCAGCCATTTGGTCAGCGCCCATATCTCTGCGATCTTGCTGGTGTCCCATCGGGGTCGATAGGGATGCATGACATAACTCATCGCCCAGCCGGATACATAGCCAGTGGCCACACCGATCACCAGTGCGCGGTAATCTCGAAGGAAGTATCCCG
>JAKOND010000219.1 GCA_022702125.1 Burkholderiaceae bacterium | reverse complement strand
CGTCCGCAGGACCCCGGCACCAATCCTCGCGCTGGGAGTCCAGAATCCGCCAGGCCTCCGTCCTTCCCCCGCGATCGCCTTAAGAGCCGCCTCGTCGCATGCCGCAGGTCATCGCGCGCTCCTCATTTGCGCGCCAGGAACCTGCCGTAGCCTGGTACGTTGACGTAACGAGAATTCTCCCTGGCATCCAGGACCTCGCATCCGAGCAAAGCCTGCAACTTTTCGGCGTACCGATCCCATTCTGGGGAGCCGGGCAACGGGGCATCGCCTTCGTAGAGCCAAACGGTATCGGGCGCGCTTCCTGCCACCGCCAGCTGATCGAGTACGGGCCCGATCAGCACAGTCGAGTTCACGGATGCCGGATTGCCCGTTCCGGGGCCCGAGGGATCGATCGCCGCACCGAGGCCGTTCAGCACCTTGTACGAGCCGTCGGCCACGCGCGTGAGCGAGCGTGGCAGAAAGATGGAGAAGAAATCGACCATATCGGATCGGCTCGCGCCGCCTCGATCCACGGAATTGTTGGGATTGGTCGCGCGGACTTTTGGAGACTCCTGCGCTTCGACCGGAGAACACGACTCCCGATTCTGCCTCGTTCGCTCATCGCGTCGGCCGCGTGGCTCATGGCATCGGCGCCAAGGCGGGGTATCTTGCCGCCTCCCGCCGATCCATCGCGTCGCGGCAGGCAAGCACGCTTTGCGTTGGCTGGCATTCCCCGAGTCGGATAGAACCCATGCGTCATGCGCCACGAGCATCGGTCGGATGAGCAACGTCGCCACGGTGGCACCTTGGTGCCGGTGAGGTGGGGCGTCCATCCCATTGATCTGGTCGTACTGGCGCAGGCGGTGGAGCGAGGCTTGACGCAGACGATGCCAGGCACCCTCGGTCTGCTACTGCGTACCGCCCCGACGATCTCGCATGGCCTCGAGCTCGCGCGTAACTTCGAGGCCCGGTCCCGGTCCAGCTGCATGCTGCACTCGATGATTTTTCGGCGTTGGCCGCGGCACGGAAGATCTCGTTCTTGTCGTCCTCCAGCGCCTGCACCCAGCTTTTGACATGGGAGGCATGGCGCTCCGGATCGTGCGGAATTCCCGGCTTGTCGAACATGAAGCAGCTGGTCAGTTCGACGCGCAACTCTTCCTGGGTTGATAAAAGAAGCCAAATCGGGTTCGTTAGCTATTACGGTGATCTTTTTTCAAATAAATAGATATAAAGGACTGTATTTCCGTCCCAAATCGAGACACATCCGGTCGTTCAATAATCGACCCTCCGGCATTAATCGATGGGAGAAGCACTGACGAAATCCTATGGTGCCGTCGAGAGAATTTCGTCACAATTCCAAGCGTTTGCCATGGCCAGCAAGGTGTTACATTCGTGCGCCTGCATTAACCCCTGTTGCAAGGGTTTGTCCCTTTTATGTCCACCGAATGCCATCTGACCGGCGACCGGAGCCCCTCACCCACAGTGGGCCCGGCGTATGCATGAAGCGAAGATCGCACACTGGTTGGAAGCGCTGGACGACGACAGCACCGGCGAAGATCTCGAATACGACCCGCAGTCGCTCGAATTGAGCCAGGCTGTCAACGGCCGTCCGGAAACGCAGTTCGGTCCAGCAGAGCCACCGGCCTGGCAGCAGGCCCTCGAGCTGTCGGCGTCGTTGATGGAGCGCTCGCGGGACCTGCGCACTGCGGTCCTGTGGACACGGGCCGCTGTGCGCACCGAAGGGATCGAAGGCCTAGCTTCCGGATTACATCTGCTGCACGGCCTGCTCGATCGCTTCTGGGACACGCTCCATCCCCGGCCGGATCCGGACGACGGGGATACATTCGCACGCCTGAGCGCACTGGGCAGCCTCGATTCGCTTGACGGACTGCTGGGCGATGTCCGCCAATCGCCGCTGATCGTCGACCGCAGGCTGGGCGGCATGCGCATGCGCGATGTCGAAATCGCGCTCGACCGCCTACCCGCCCGCCCCGATGAAACGCTCTCCACGCCGGGTCAGATCACCGGCCGGATCGCGGACAGTCCCGACTTGGCCGCACGCTTGCAATCCAGCGTCCGCGCTTCGCTCGACGGCCTCGCGAACCTGCAGTCCCTGATGGATGCCCGCTTCGGCACCGGCAGCGCGGTGGAAGTGAAGCAGCTGCGCACGATGCTGCAGGGCCTCGAGTCGTTGCTTCCGGCGGACGAGGACGTCGCGGCCCTTCCCGACGGTGAGGGTGTGCCAGGGACGCCTTCCGAACCGGTCGCCTCGGCCGATGCGCATGCGCCGAATCGGCGAACGACTTCCGGCGTGCACAGCATCGAGAGCAAGCAGGATGCGGTGCGTGCGATCCAACTGGTCTGCGCCTACCTGGAGCGCAGCGAACCCACCAATCCGGCTCAGATGATGCTCCGGCGGGCCGAGCGCCTGATCGACAAGAACTTCCTTCAGTTGATCAAGGATTTCGCACCCGACTCGATGGCCGATGTGGCCCGGGTGCTGGGAGTCGATCCCTCCACCCTCGAAGACGAGTGACGCCGGCATCACGGCCCCCCACCCCCATCCTTCAGTTCAATTCCTAGCGGAGATCCACCATGGGTAGCAGTCAGAAATTCATCGCGCGCAACCGCGCGCCGCGCGTCCAGATCGAATACGACGTGGAGCTCTACGGAGCCGAGAAGAAGATCCAATTGCCGTTCGTCATGGGCGTGATGGCGGACCTCGCCGGCAAGCCCGAAGACCCGATGCCGCCGGTCGCGGACCGCAAGTTCCTCGAATTCGACGTCGACAACTTCGACTCCCGCATGAAGGCGATCAAGCCCCGGGTGGCGTTCACAGTGCCCAACACCCTGACGGGCGAAGGCAACCTCTCGGTCGATCTGACGTTCGAGAACATGGACGACTTCTCGCCGGCTGCGGTGGCCGCGAAGGTCCAGGGCCTGAACAAGCTGCTCGAGGCACGCAACCAGCTCGCGAACCTCGTCACCTACATGGACGGCAAGGGCGGTGCGGAGGAACTGATCAACAAGGTGATGAACGACCCGGCGCTCCTGCAGACCCTGAGCGCCTCGGCCAATCCCGACCACAGCAACTGACAACCCCAACCCGAAACCATCATGGCTGAACAGGCACTACAAGCGAACGGCGCGCTCGCCGGCGTCACGTTCGAAGGCAATGATTTCGCCTCCTTGCTGACGAAGGAATTCAAACCCAAGTCCGACGAGGCGAAGTCGGCGGTCGAGTCGGCCGTGCAGGTGCTGGCCCAGCACGCCCTGAGGGATGCGAAGCTGATCAGCAGCGACACGGTCGCGAGCATCGAAGCGATGATCGCGGAGATCGACAAGAAGCTGTCGGAGCAGGTGAACCTGATCCTGCACCACGCGGACTACCAGAAGCTGGAATCGGCGTGGCGCGGGCTGCACTACATGGTGAGCAACACCGAGACGGACGAGCAGCTGAAGATCCGGGTGATGCCGATCTCGAAGCAGGAACTGGGCAAGACCCTCAAGCGCTACAAGGGCACGGCCTGGGACCAGTCTCCGCTCTTCAAGAAGCTCTACGAAGAAGAGTACGGGCAATTCGGCGGCGAGCCGTTCGGCGCCATCGTCGGCGACTACCACTTCGACCATTCCCCGCCCGACGTGGAACTGCTCGGCGAGATGTCGAAGATCGCAGCGGCCGCGCATGCGCCGTTCATCACCGGTGCCGCACCGAACGTGATGCAGATGGATTCGTGGAGCGAGCTGGCGAATCCGCGCGATCTGACGAAGATCTTCACCACGCCGGAATACGCGGCCTGGCGCTCCCTGCGCGAGTCGGACGACGCACGCTATGTCGCGCTCTGCATGCCCCGCTTCCTGGGCCGCATCCCCTACGGCGCCAAGACCAATCCCGTCGACGCTTTCAACTTCGAAGAGGACACCGTCGGCGCCGACCACGACAAGTACAGCTGGTGCAACGCCGCGTATGCGATGGCCACCAACGTCAACCGCTCGTTCAAGGTCTACGGTTGGTGCTCCCGCATTCGCGGCATCGAGTCCGGCGGCGCCGTCGAGAACCTTCCGACGCATACCTTCCCGACCGACGACGGCGGGGTGGACATGAAATGCCCGACCGAGATCGCGATTTCCGATCGGCGCGAAGCGGAGCTCTCGAAAAACGGCTTCCTGGCGATGATTCATCGCAAGAATTCCGATTTCGCGGCATTCATCGGCGCGCAGTCGCTGCAGAAGCCCACGGAATACGACGATCCGGACGCCACCTCCAACGCGGCGCTCGCAGCCCGCCTGCCTTACCTCTTCGCCTGCAACCGTTTCGCCCACTACCTGAAATGCATGGTGCGGGACAAGGTGGGCTCATTCAAGTCGCGCGACGAGATGGAGCGCTGGCTCAATCAGTGGATCGGCCTGTATGTCGATGGCGACCCCGTCAATTCCAGCGAAGACACGAAGGCGCGTCGTCCCCTGGCCGCGGCCGAGGTGGTCGTCGAGGAAGTCGAGGGAGCTCCCGGCTATTACCAGTCGAAGTTCTTCCTGAAGCCCCACTACCAGCTCGAAGGCCTGTCGGTGTCGCTCCGCCTGGTCTCCAAGCTGCCCTCCGAAAAATCCTGAGTCGCTTCTCGATCCCGTTCATATAGCTGAAATCAACGCTGGAGATTATTCATGCCTGGAAATGCATTCATCAAATTCACGGCCAACGGGGAGTCGATCCCGGGCGAATCGCTGCAGGACACCCACCCCGCTTCCAAGGGCTGGCTGGAGATAAGCGACTGGGGATTCGACGTCGAAGCCGAGACGAACTATCTGAAAGGCACGGGTGCCTCGGTCGGCGTGGCGACCCCGGGCGTGTTCAACTTCACCCATACGTTCGACCGCTCTTCACCCATCATCATGCAGAAGATCGTGATGGGCACCAGCTTCAACACGATCGTGGTGCACATGCTCAAGTCGACCGGCGCCAAGGACGGCAAGCCGGAAGTGTTCTTCGGATTGAAGATCACCGATGGCTTCATCACCAAGGTCTCCAGCAAGGGGGGCGAAGACGGGGCGGTGACGCAGGACGTCGAATTCGTCTTCAAGGCCATCAAGATCGGCTACAAGCGCCAACTCAACGCCGAGTCTGGCGGAGGCGGCAAGCCCGGCACGCTCGAGTCGAAGATCCGGGATTTCGAATGGAACGTGGCGACCAAGACGCTGTCGTCCGGCATCACCCTGGACCTCAAGGCCGCGTCGGACTGACGCCAGGAACCGCGATCAGCACATCCTATTGAACGAACCACTGAGGAAACACAACCATGCCCGGAAACAGCTTCATCCTCTTCGGCATCGCCGACGTGCCGGAAGGCGAATCCCCGCAAGCCGTGCGGCCCGGATCCAAAGGATGGATCGAGGTCAGCGATTGGAACTGGGACATCGAGGCCGAACACAACAACCTGAGCGGAACCGGAGCGGCCGTCGGCAAGCCCAATCCGGGCACGCTGACGTTCACCCACTCTTGGGATACCTCGTCCGCCGCGATCCTCAAGAAGATCGTCCAGGGAAAATCCTTCCCCAAAGTCTACATCGACATGATGAAGATGACGGGAGCCGACCAAGCCCAGCAGTACTTCCAGATCGTCATGAGCAATGTCTTCATCACCAAGGTCTCCACCAAGGGCAGCGAAGACGGCAAGGTGACCCAGGACGTCGACATGGTATTCAAGGAAGTGTCGGTGGGCTACAAGGCGCAGAACAATGACGGCACGCTGGTCGGGTCTCCGATGATCTTCCCTTGGAGCATTTCGACGATGCAGACCAAGGTCACCGATGCGGTGATCAACTTCTGAGCGTGGTCCGGACTGCGGACGGCCAGAGGGCCCGGGCGCGCCCGGGCTGTTTCGGACGATCCGCAGAACGGCCCGGTGCGCGCCTTCCCGATTTCCTGCGCACCCGGCAACCGCGCTCCGTTCCACCCTGTCCATCCTTAGCGCCATGTCCGTATCGCTGATATTGCTCGAGATCGAGAACGAGGAGGCGCCGGGCGATGCCACGGTCGCCGGCTACGAGAACCAGATCGTCGTGGAATCGTTCTCCTGGGGCCTCAGCGCGCAACTCCTCGAAAAGACGATCGATGATCCGGTCACCAAGGTGGATGCGCAGGCGGTGAGCATCAGGAAGGAGTTCGACCGGTCCAGCACCGTGCTGCGGGAGATGATGAAGGACGACAGGGACTTCGACGCCACGATCCGGTTCATCGATCCGATCAGCCGCGGCACTGACGGCCGGATCGATGCCGTGATGGAGTTCAGGCTGCTCGGCTGCCACATCGACCGCCTCTCCCTGAGCGCCGAGGACGATGGCAAGAGCGTCTCGCTCTCGGAAGACCTGACGATCTCCTACACGGAGTCGGTCACAATCAGCTACCGCAGCTACGATGCGACAAAGAAGACCCGCGGGAGTGCGACGACCGCCGAAATCCCGAACTCGGGCCAGGATTGATTTCGGCATCCGCGAGCATGGACCCCAGACCGTTTCGCCGGCCATAAGCCGCCCGCACCGCACGCAGCATCCCCGACGACCCCGACATGCCGAACTTCTCCCGCCTCCACATGCGACTCAAGGACGCGAGCACCGGCTCGCCCTTGGTCGGCGAAGCAACGGACAGGGACTACCGCGATCAGATCCAGTTGACCAATTTCAGCTGGGACATGGGCCGCAAGAAGGCGGATGGCGGTAGCAAGACCCGTCGCGAGGTCCAGCCGGGGGAATTCGAGTTCAGCAAGACTATGGACCGCGCCAGCACCGCCATGCTGAGCAAGATGCGCAACGGCGTGCGGCTCCACGCCCTGGTGACCATCGATTCCCAGGAGGAATCCAGTTTCAAGCTCACGGTCGAACTCACCGATGTCCGCATCATCGACTACCGGGTCAGCGCCAAGGACGGAGAGAAGTCCGGCGAGATTTCGGAGGATTGGACCTTCACCTACAGCAAAC
Source organism: Burkholderiaceae bacterium (assembly GCA_022702125.1). Taxonomy (GTDB): domain Bacteria; phylum Pseudomonadota; class Gammaproteobacteria; order Burkholderiales; family Burkholderiaceae_C; genus JAKOND01. The sequence continues at coordinate 3,449 of JAKOND010000219.1, read as the reverse complement.
TGGTCATGGAGTACCAGGCGACCGGGGAACGCACCCGGTCGACCACGCAGCAACGCCCGCCCGATTCGATGAGCGGCAAGGCCGTGATGGACGCGGTCCTGAACGCGTTCAAGGACCTCAACGACCCCTGGCGGATCGACGCCGTAGAGCGGCTGCGCCAGGATTATCCGAAATCCTTCGCGCACCTCGCACCGCGCTGATCGCTCTCCGGATCGCGACCCACGTACGCACATCCAACTGTCGAACTATGGCATTAGAAAATTATCGCGACCTGAGCGGCGGCGGCAGCGACATCAGCGCCGGCTTCCAGTTTGAATTCGCGTGCGCCTGCTGCGGCAAGAAGTGGAAGTCGCAATTCAAGCCATACCGCATCGGGCAGGTCACCGGTTTCCTCAGCAGGTTCGCATTCCTGCTCGGCAGCGACGCTGCGAAGACCAGCCGGGCAACCGGCCACTTCGCCGACTTCGGGACCCGGTCGGCGAAATCCAAAGCGCTCAACGAAGCGCGGCAGCAGGCGGATTCCAAATACAAGAACTGCGTGGTCTGCGAGAACGGATGCTGCAAGGATTGCCTCGACGCGGAAGGCATCTGCAGGAGCTGCGTCGACAAATCAGCGAAGCCGGGCGGTCGGACGGCGGAATCCCGCCCCGCGGGTGGCCAAGCCTGTCCGAACTGCAGCACGCCCGGCAGCGGCGGACGATTCTGCGCCGAATGCGGATTCGACATGGCGAGCACGCACAAAAGCTGTCCCGGCTGCGGGAGCCTGGCGGAGCGGGCGTCCCGCTTCTGCCGGGACTGCGGACACGGCTTCTGATTCCCGCGGCTTCCGCGATCCACCCGGCATTTCCCGTCCATGACCGACCCCCTCGAAGCGGCCGAAGCCGCCATCCGCGCCAACGATCCGGCGGCCGCGCTCGCTGCGCTCACCATCGCGGTCAAAGCCAAACCTTCGGCGCCGAAGCTCCGCATTTTCATGGCCCAGCTGCTGTGCGTCCTCGGCCAATGGAGCCGTGCGCACACACAGCTCAACGTGGCGGCCGAGCTCGACCCGAGCACCGTCCCGATGCGCGAGATGGTCGGCCATGCGCTACGATGCGAGCTGCTGCGGGCAGCGGTCTTCGAAGGCCGCCGCACCCCGCTGATCTTCGGCCAGCCCGCCGAATGGATGGGCCTGCTCATCGAATCCCTGCTGCAGTCCGCGCAGGGCGAGGGCGGTCTCTCGGCGCAGCTGGCCGAGCGCGCCTTCGAGGCGGCGCCGGCGATCCGCGGCAGCATCGACGGCCATCCGTTCGACTGGATCGCCGATGCCGATTCGCGACTGGGACCGGTGCTGGAAGCGATGGTCAACGGGCGGTACTACTGGGTCCCGTTCGATCGTTTGCGCAGGATCGCATTCGAAGCCCCGGTCGACCTGCGCGACCGCGTCTGGATGCCGACGAACCTCTCGTTCGCCAACGGCGGCGAGGCGGTGGCGATGGTTCCGACGCGGTATCCCGGATCGCAGTCCAGCGCGAGCGGCCCGATTCTCATGGCGTCGCGGACCGAATGGCGCGAACTCGGGGAAGGCCGCTATGCGGGGACGGGGGAGCGCGTTTTCGTCACCGACCGCGGGGAGCACGGCATGACCGCGGTCCGCGCGATCGACATCGCTGCCATGGACGCAGCCGATGGCTGAGCTCAGTTCCCGCGACCGGTTGCAGCCGTCCTTGCTGGACCGGCTGATCGACCACGAGCCGGGGAAGCGGACCGAGACCCTGGAGATGCGGGTTCTCACGAGGAAGCAGCTGCGCGCGGCGGTCCTGCGGGACCTCAGCTGGCTGCTCAATGCGACGCGTCTGCAGCCCGAGCCGGATTCCCCGAACCGCGAGGAGGTCCAGCGCTGGGCGCCCTATGCGCACGCCGCCCGGTCCGTGGTGAATTTCGGGATACCCGCTTTCGCCGGCGTCACGCTCTCGAACATGAACACGCGCTCGATCGAGCGCGAGGTGACGGAAGCGATCAAGGCCTTCGAGCCGCGGATCGATCCGCGCACATTGCGCGTGGAGGTGAATGTGGACCACCGAAACCACCACAACGTGCTGCAGCTGATGATTCGCGGCCAGATGTGGAGCCAGCCCGTTCCGCTGGAGCTGCTGCTGGCGGCCGATGTCGATGTCGAGACCGGGGCGACCGAAGTCCGGGACTTGCGCAACTGACGCGGAGCCGGACTTCGAACGACGATTGATGAGCATGGATCCCCGACTCCTCCGCTATTACAACCAAGAGCTGCGCTACCTGCGGGAGCTCGGGGGCGAATTCGCGCAAGAATTCCCGAAGATCGCATCCCGGCTGGGCATCGAGGACCTCGAAGTCACAGACCCGTATATCGAGCGCTTGCTCGAGGGCTGCGCATTCCTCGCCGCCAGGATCCAACTCAAGCAGGACGCGGAATTCCCCCGCTTCTCGCACCGCCTGCTCGAGCTGGTCTACCCCAATTTCCTCGCGCCCGTACCGTCCATGCTGGTGGCCCAGGTCGCGCCCGTTCCCGATCCGAACCTGCTCAAAGGCACGGTGCTCCCGCGGGACACGCCCCTGATCGGACCGGCGACGGCGGCCTCCGGCCTGGGGTGCGAGTTCCGCACCGGCCAGCCCGCCCTGCTCTCGCCCCTGGCGACCGCATCGGCCGAATACTTCCTGGGCATGGCGGACCTGAATGTGCCGGGTCTCGGGCTCGCCGAGCGGCCGCGCGCCGGCATCCGCATCCAGCTGCAGCTGCCGGCCGGCATGACGATGGCGCAGATCGGATTCGACGCGCTCCGCTTCTACCTGGCCGGACAGACCGAAACCGCCATGCAGCTGCACGAGATGCTGCTCGCGCGCACGGTCGGCGTGCTGGTCGCGCCGCCCGGCAGATCGGGCGACGGCCGGCGGTCGGTCCTGCCTCCCTCGTCCCTGCAGCCGGTCGGCTACGCCGACGAGGAGGCCATGCTGCCTCCGACCCTGCGCGGGTTCGCGGGCGCGCGCCTGCTCCAAGAGTATTTCGCATTCCCGGAGCGATTTCTCTTCATCGACCTCCAAGGCATCCGATCCGCTTTGAACGCGCTGCCCGGTTCGGCGGCCGAGATCACGTTCCTCTTCTCCCAGACCGGTACCGGCCTGGAAGGGGCGGTGTCGGCGGCCAACTTCGCGCTCAATTGCGTCCCCGCCATCAATCTGTTCCCGAAACGGGCGGACCGCATCCAGGTCACGCCGGGGAATTTCGAGTTCCATGTCGTGCCCGACCGGACCGCGCCGCTGGACTATGAGGTCTACGACGTGACCGGTGTGCAGGGCCATGCCGATGACGGCTCGGAACGCCGCTTCCTGCCGCTGTACGCTCCCGACCATAAACGTCCCGGCGGCGCCCATGCGGCCTACTACACGGTCTGGCGCGAGCCCCGCCTGACGAGCGAGACCGCGCGCCGCGACGG
>JAKOND010000194.1 GCA_022702125.1 Burkholderiaceae bacterium | reverse complement strand
GTCCTGGCGCTGGAGGTGCCCGACATGCACAAGCTGCAGTACGTGTTCGACGCGGTGGCGTCGATCCGGCAGGCCCTGAACGGCCGGGTGCCGCTGATCGGCTTCTCGGGCAGCCCCTGGACGCTGGCCTGCTACATGGTCGAGGGCGCGGGCTCCGACGACTACCGGCTGGTCAAGACCATGCTCTACAGCCGCCCCGACCTGATGCACCGCATGCTGGCGGTGAACGCCGACGCGGTGGCGCGGTACCTCAACGCCCAGATCGACGCCGGCGCCCAGGCGGTGATGGTGTTCGACAGCTGGGGCGGCGTGCTGGCCGACGGCGCGTTCCAGGAATTCAGCCTGGCCTACACCGCCCGGGTGCTGTCGCAGCTCCAACGCACCGGCGCCGACGGGCAAGACGTGCCGCGCATCGTGTTCACCAAGGGCGGCGGCCTGTGGCTCGACGACATGGCCGGCCTCGATTGCGAGGTGCTGGGCCTGGACTGGACGGTGAACCTGGGCGCTGCGCGGGCGGCGGTCGGCGGCGCCGTGGGCGGCCCGGGCAAGGCGCTGCAGGGCAACATCGACCCGAACGTGCTCTTCGCCCCGCCGGCGCAGATCGAGGCGCAGGTGGCCCGCGTGCTGCGCAGCTTCGGCGCGCCGCACCGCGATGCGTCCGCCACCGGCCCGACGCACATCTTCAACCTCGGCCACGGCATCAGCCAGCACACGCCGCCCGAGCACGTGTCGGTGCTGGTGGATGCGGTGCACGCCGAGTCGCGACGCCTGCGGCAGGCCGCCTGAGCATCCGGCGGCGGTGCTTATGCACATTGCCGGGGTATCGCCCGTCCGACGGGCCGGCGTTCCCCGGGGCCGTTCTGCAGGCCGTGGATTTTTCGCAAACCGTTGCCAGGAAAAGATTTTTCTCTTTTCGAGGATTTTGGGCCAGCGCGCGCCGGACATCTCATCCCGGGCTGGCGTGGATTCTTTCAACAAAGTTATTCACAGGATCGGGAAAACCATTCGAAACCCCGGCGGCGCAAGCACTTAGCGCGATGTATCCACCGCCGAGCCACATCCCCCCTTCGCACGCCAAGACCCTTCGTACATGAAGGGAATAGACGGGTCCCGGCCGGGGTGCGATACGGGCCGAAGCCGGGCAGAAGAACGCGCCAACCCGCATGGCTGCTGGAAAACTCCGGCGGCGGGCGGACTGCTCATCCGGGCCGTGGTGCTGTCAAGCACAAAATCTGCGAAGCGGGTCTTGCTTATGCACACCAAACGTGCATCGCCCCACGGGTGGCGGAAGCCGAGGCATGGCTTAAAATCGGCAGGCGGCATTTCTTGCAAGCCATTGATTCGTATAGATTTCATGGTTTTCTCCGAGGGATGGCGACCATTGCGTAAATCCTTGTCCGGCAAGGCCCAATCCCCTTCTCGCAGTTTCTGTCAACAAAGTTATCCACAGAAAGCCGCCGCTTTGTCGCATTTGCCCTCCCGGACGGTGTCCAGGCGCTCGAATCGCGGCCGGATCGCTTGAAAAACGCTAGCAGCCCGGCGCGGGCTGGCGGGGGATCGCGGGCTTGTTCACACGGCAAGACCCGGCCGCAGGGCCGGACTTCCGCGGCATGGTGCCCGACGACAGCCGCCTTCTCCTTGCAAGCATTTGATTCATATCGATAAATTTTTTCCTTCCCTGAAAAGGTCGACGCGGTCGGCCGCCACGGTTCACGTCGTCCCCCGCCAACCCCCGATCTGTCAACAAAGTTACCCACAGGGCCTGCCGCCGCCGTGAATTCCGCCATGCCCGTCCTCCTGCCCGTCCTGGTCCACACGCCCGCCCACAGCAGCGTGGCCGGCGTCCTGCACTACCGGCACAGCGGCGACCTGCCGGCCGGCACGCTGGTGCGGGTGCCGCTGGGCCGGCGCGAGACGATGGGCGTGGTCTGGGAGGCGGACGCGGCCGGGGCCCTGGAGGCGCAGGCCATGGATGCCGGGCGGGTGCGGGACATCGCGGGCGTGCTCGACGGGCTGGCGCCGATGGATGCGGGCTGGCGCCGGCTGGTGGCGTTCTCGGCCCGCTACTACCAGCGCTCGGCCGGCGAGGTGGCGCTGGCCGCCCTGCCCCCGCAGTTGCGCACGCTCGACAACCTGCAGCTGGCGCGCCGCCTCAAGCGCCATGCGGCCGCCGCGTCCCGGGCGCCGGCCGACGGCGCGCCGGCCGGTCCGGCGACGATGCCCGAACTCACCGCCGAGCAGTCCGCGACCCTGGCCGCGATCGATGCCGCGCCCGGCCCCTTCCTGCTGTTCGGCGCCACCGGCAGCGGCAAGACCGAGGTCTACCTGCGCAGCGTGCAGCGGGCGCTCGACGCCGACCCGGCCGCCCAGGCGCTGGTGATGGTGCCGGAGATCAACCTCACCCCGCAGCTGGAGGAGCGCTTCCGCGCCCGCTTCGCGCCGCGGTACGGCGACGCCGCGGTGGTCTCGATGCACAGCGGCATGACGCCCCCGCAGCGCCTGGCGAGCTGGCTCGCGGCCCACACCGGCCGGGCGCGCATCGTGCTCGGCACCCGGATGGCGGTGTTCGCGTCGATGCCGGGCCTTCGCCTGCTGGTGGTCGACGAGGAGCACGACCCGAGCTATAAGCAGCAGGAGGGCGCGCGCTACTCGGCGCGCGACCTGGCCGTCTGGCGCGGCCGCGACGCGGGCGCGAAGGTGGTGCTCGGCTCCGCCACGCCCTCGCTGGAAAGCTGGCACCAGAGCCGGCCGCCGGAGGGCGGGGACCCCGGCGGACGCTACCTGCGGCTGCACATGCCGCAGCGCGTCGGCGCCGGCCGACTGCCCCGGGTGCGGCTGGCGGACATGGCGCTGCTGCCGCGCCACGTCACGCTCGCGCCGCAGCTGCTGGCCGCCATCGCCGAGCGGATCGGGCGCGGCGAGCAGTCGCTGGTGCTGCTCAACCGCCGCGGCTACGCGCCGGTCCTCGCCTGCGCCGACTGCGGCTGGAAGAGCGAATGCCCGCACTGCAGCGCCTACCGCGTCTTCCACAAGAGCGACCGCACGCTGCGCTGCCACCACTGCGGCTTCGCCGAGCGGGTGCCGCGCGCCTGCCCCGCCTGCGGCAACCCCGACATCGGCACCCTCGGCCGCGGCACCGAGCGGCTGGAGGAGCAGCTGGCCGAGCTGCTCCAGGGCACCCCGCGCCCCGACGGCCGGCCGGTCCGCGTCGCCCGGATCGACGCCGACACCACCCGGCAGCGCGGCACGCTCGAATCCCAGCTGGCCGAGGTGCACGCCGGCGAGGTCGACGTGCTGGTGGGCACCCAGATGGTCGCCAAGGGCCACGACTTCCGGCGCATCACGCTGGTGGCGGCGGTCAACCCCGACGGGGCGCTGTTCTCCAGCGATTTCCGCGCACCCGAGCGGCTGTTTTCGCTGCTGATGCAGGCGGCCGGACGCGCCGGGCGCGACGCGGCGCTCGGCGGCGCCAGCGAGATGTGGGTCCAGACCGCGCACGCGGCGCATCCGCTCTTCGCGGCGCTGCGCCGCCACGACTACCCGGCCTTCGCGGCCGACCAGCTGGCCCAACGCGCCGGCGCCGGCATGCCGCCATCGAGCTTCCTGGCGCTGGTCCGGGCCGACGCCCGCACCCAGGAGACGGCCCAGGCTTTCCTGGCGGCGGCGCGGCAGGCGGCCGCCGAGGCCGGCCTCGACGCCGCGGACGCGGTGGCCTGCTACAGCCCGGTGCCGCTCGGCGTGCAGCGGGTGGCCGACGTGGAGCGCGCGCAGATGCTGCTGGAGAGTCCGTCGCGGGCGCGGCTGCAGCGCTTCCTGTCGGGCTGGCAGCCGTTGCTGCACGCGGTGCGCGCCCGGCCGGAGCACAAGGCGGTGCTGCGCTGGCTGGTGGATGTCGATCCGATGACGATCTAGCGGCGCGCCGGATCGGCGCCGCCCGCCACCTCGCATAATCGGCGGTCTGCTCATCCATCCGCCCCTTCCGCCGCGTTCCGCCGCTTCTCCAACGTCGTCCGTCCGATGCCTCCGGCCACGCGCTCCTCCCCCCGCTTCTTTCGCTTCCTTTCGCCACGCGGCCGCGACGCCGCCTGGTGGATCATGTTCGGCGGCAGCCTGGCCATGCCGGTGATGCTGGGCCTGCTCGGCAGCCAGCTCTACCTGTCGCGCCAGGACACGCTGGCCCACGCGGCCGAGAACGCGCACAACCTGGCGCTCCTCCTCGACCACGACCTGTCGCGCAACCTGGAGGCCTACCGCACGTCGCTCGACATCCTGGTGCGCGGCTTCGGCGAGCCGTCGGTGATGGCCTTGCCCGAGCCGGTGCGCAGGCAGGTGCTGTTCGGCCCCGCCATCCATCCCAAGCACGTCAACGGCGCCCTGATCCTCGATCGCGAGGGCAGGGTCGTGCTCGACTCGAAGCAGCGCCTCCCGCCAGGCACGAGCTTCGAGGACCGGGAATACTTCCAGCTGCAGCGCACCGCCTCGGACCCGGACGCCCACATCATCGGCAGGCCCTTCGTCTCGCAACGTTCCGGGCGGCCGGTCATCTCCATGTCGCGCCGCCTCGAAGGCCCGGACGGCGCGTTCGCGGGTGTCGCGGTCATGGGCATCGACATCGCCTACTTCGAGGAGCTGCTCTCGGGCGTGCGGCTGGGCGCGCACGGCATGGCCTCGATCCGCCGCACCGACGGCACGCTGGTCATGCGCTACCCGGCCCTGGCCGACGTCGTCGGCCGGAGCATGCGCGGCACGCCGTCGGACCAGCGAATCGGCCAGTCGAAGGAAGGAAGTTTCCGGGCGACCAGCACCCTCGACGGCATCGAGCGCATGTACGTCTACCGGCAGGTGGCCGGCAGCGATTTCGTGGTGGTGGTCGCCCCGGCGATCGACGACATCCTGCGGCCCTGGATGCAGCGCGCCCTCTTCGCGGGCGGCGCCATGGCGCTGTTCGGCCTGGGCACCCTGGCGCTGGCGCTGATGCTCTCGCGCGAACTGCGCGCCCGCGCCCGGGCCGAGCGGGAACTCCGCGAACTCGCCACCACCGACGCGCTCACCGGCGTGCTCAACCGGCGCGCGCTCAACCAAGCGCTGAACCAGGCCTGGCCGCGCGTCCAGCGCGCCGGCACGGACCTGAGCCTGCTCTTCGTGGACATCGACTACTTCAAGTCCTACAACGACACCTTCGGCCACCAGGCCGGCGATGCGGTGCTCTCGACCGTGGCGCGCGTGATCCGGCAGAGCATCCACCGGCCCGACGACCAGGTGGCGCGCTACGGCGGCGAGGAATTCCTGGTGCTGCTGCCCGAGACCTCGCCCGAAGGGGCGCTGCTGATCGCCGAGTCGCTGCGCAATGCGGTGCGCGCGCTGGACATCGCGCACTCCGGCAGCCCGCACCGCCAGATCACCGTCAGCGTGGGCGTCGCCACCCACCGCAGCAGCACGAGCCAGCGCTTCCCCGACGCCGACGCGCTGATCCAGGCCGCCGACAACGCGCTCTACCATGCCAAGGGCGCGGGCCGCAACACCACCCGCGTCTACCAGTCCGCCCGGTAGCGTCGGCTCACACCTCCGGCGCGGGCGCCGGCAACAATGCCGGCCATGCGCGCATCCACCGTTCTCGGCCTCTGCCTGCTGGCGGGCGTCGCCGGCCTGGGGGTCGCCGTCCGCAGCGGCAGGCTCGCGGTGCCCGACGCCTGGAATCCCTGGGCGCCGCTGTCGGTCGACGCGGCGCCCAACCCGCTCACCCGCTGGAAACTCGCGCGGCTGTCGTCCGACCCAGCCGCCTGCCGGGCCGTCCTGGAGGGCAGCGGCGCGCGCTTCTCCCCGGTGGAGCCGCAGCGCACCGACAGCGGCTGCGGCTGGGACGACGCGGTCCGCATCCGCGCCACCGGCGTGGCCTACAGCCAGCCCTTCGTCCTGTCCTGCCCGGCCGCGGTGTCGCTGGTCCTGTGGGAGCGCCATGCGCTGCAGCCCGCGGCCCGGGCGCATTTCGGCGCGCCGGTGACGCGCATCGACCACCTGGGCAGCTACGCCTGCCGCAACGTCTACGGCCGCGCCGAAGGCAGCCGCAGCCGCCATGCCACCGCCGATGCGCTCGACATCGCCGGCTTCCGCTGGGCCGACGGACGGCAGGTGACGCTGCTGCGCGACTGGGCGGCCCCGGCGCCTCCGCCGGCGCCGGGCGCGGACGGCGGCGCGGGCACCGCGCGCGGAGCCGGCGCGGCACGCCCGCCGACCGCCGCGTCCCGCTTCCTGCAGGACGCGCGCGACGGCGCCTGCCGCTTCTTCGACGGCGTGCTCGGCCCCGACTACAACGCCGCCCACCGCGACCATTTCCACCTCGACCGCGGGCCCTACCGCGTGTGCCGCTGAAGGCGCCGCGACCCTAGACCAGCAGCGCCACCGCCGCGGAGAAGGTCAGGAACGCCAGCGCCGTCGAGACCAGGATGATCCGGGCGATGCGCCCGTTGTGCGCGCCGAAGCGCTCGGCCAGCAGCGAGACGTTGCTCGCGCTCGGCAGCGCCGCGACCAGCGCCAGCGCGGTCAGCGCCAGCGGATCGAGCGGCAGCCCGGCGGCGCGGGCGGCGCTGCCGGCCCCGAGCACCAGCAGCGGATGCAGCAGCAGCTTGGCCAGCGCCACCGGCACGCAGGCCGACCAGGGCGCGCGCGCGGCGGCGTCCATTTGCGACCGGGCCAGCACCGCGCCGATGGTGAACAGCGCCACCGGCGCCGCCGCCTCGGCCAGCAGGCTGACCGTGCCCTGCAGCGGCGCCGGCAGCGCGAAGCCGGCGGCCGACGCCAGCACGCCCAGCACCATCGCCCAGGCCATCGGGTTGGCGGCCACGCCGCGCAGCGCCTGGCGCAGCGCGGCCGACGCGCCGCGCCCCGGCGCGCCCAGCCGCGACAGCGCGATGCACAGCGAGCTGGTGACCAGCATGTCGATGGCGATCGACTGCATCACCGGCCCGGCCGCGCGCGGCCCGAGCAGCGTGGCCAGCAGCGGCACGCCCATGAAGCCGGTATTGGGGAAGGCGGCCACCAGCGCGCCGAAGGCCGCGTCGTTCCAGCCCAGGCGGCGCCGGGTGGCGGCGACCACCAGCGCCACCATCGCCAGCGCGCAGGCCAGGTAGACCAGCGCCGCCCCGGGCGCCAGCAATTGGCCGATGGGCGTGCGCGCGCCGAAGCGGTACAGCATGCACGGCAGCGCGAAATACAGCACGAAGCCGTTCATGCCCGGGATCGCCGCCAGCGGCAGCAGGCCGCGCCGGGTAGCGACGAAGCCGCAGAGCACCAGCGCGAAGAAGGGGAAGGTGACGGCGAGGATGGACAGCACGCGGGGATTCTCGCGCCACCGGCCCCCGGCCGCTCCGGCGCCCTCCGGCCTACAGCTGCGCCGACAGCAGCGACGCCGCCCGCTCCATCAGCTTCTCGTGCCAGGGCCGGTCGTGCCACGCGCGCAGGGTCATCTGCTGGGACTGGGCCAGGTCGCGCTCGAAGACCGCGGTCTGCTCGGCGGCGAAGGCCGCGTCGTAGATATTGAGGTTGGCCTCGTCGTTGAGCCGGAAGGAGCGGTTGTCGAAGTTGGTCGAGCCGACCGAGACCAGCAGGTTGTCGACCACCAGCACCTTGCAGTGGTACATCGTCGGCTGGTATTCGCGGATGTCGGCGCCGGCGGCCAGCAGCGGGCCCCACAGCGCGCGCGAGGCGCTGCGCACCGTCTGCGAGTCGATGATCGGGCCCGGCGTGACGATGCGCACCTTCACGCCGCGCTTCATGGCCGCGACCAGCGCGCGCACCGTCATGTCGTCGGGCACGAAGTAGGCGCTCGACAGGTCGATGCTGCGGTCGGCGGCGGTGATCGCCATCAGGTACATCAGGTGCATGCTCTCGCTGCCGCCGCTGGGCGAGCTGCTGAACATCTGCGCCCGGCCCTGCCCGGCCGGCGCGAGCGGCGGCAGCGGCGGGAAGTAGGCCGCGCCGTGCATCACCTCGCCCGAGGCCTTGACCCAGTTGTCCAGGAACACCGCCTGCATCTGCGCCACCACCGGCCCCTCGACCCGGAAATGGGTGTCGCGCCAGTGGTCCTTGTCCTGGCCGTCGCCGGTCCATTCGGGCGCGATGCCCACGCCGCCGGTGAAGCCGACGCGGCCGTCCACCACCAGCAGCTTGCGGTGGGTGCGGTTGTTCAGGCGGCCCCAGTTGTACCAGTGCGGCTCGTGGAACTTCTGGATCTGCACGCCCGATGCGCGCATCCGCTCCAGGAATTCCTCGTCGATCTTGGCGCTGCCGAGCCAGTCGAGCAGCACGTGCACCTTGACGCCGGCCTTGGCCCGCTCGGACAGGGCCTGCGCGAATTGCTCGCCGATCTCGCCCGACCAGTAGATGTAGGTCTCGAAGGTGACGGTTTCCTTGGCGCTCCGGATCGCTTCGAGCATCGCCGGGAAGATGCGGTCGCCGTTGACCAGGGCCTGGTACCGGTTGCCCTCCACGATCGACGGGCCGAGCATCACGCCCATCGAGCGCTGCAGCTGCGGATCGTCCAGGCCGTAGAGGCGGTCGAGCTTTTCCTCCAGCTTTTTCTCGCCGGCCGAGACATTGAGCACCAGCAGCGTCGCCGCGAGCGTCAGCAGGAAGGTGACGAGGACCGCCTTGAACGGGAACCGGGAAGATTTCATGGGGGGACCGGACTACCGGCCGATACGGATGGCGGACGCCCGCGGAAAGGCGGACTTTCGCGGCGGGACGGTGAAACGCCTGGAAACTAGCATGCAAGTTCCACGGAAGAGCAAGCAGCGGTTACAGATGGCGCACGGACGGGCGCACGGATGGCGCGCGGGTCCCGACGGGCGTCGCCCCGTCCGTCGGCCCGGCCCGCTATCATTGCCCGCGCCTTCCGGGCATGCCGCGTGCATGCCTGCCTGCCGGGCGCCCCGCCCCGGCCTGCGGCACCCCGTCCGCGCGTTCCCGCTGCACTCCCGCCTCCCTGCCTTCCCGCCCCCTGCCCTGCCCGCCATGTCCGCCGGACTCAACCACGCCCAACTCCAAGCCGTCCACTACATCGGCGGCCCCTGCCTGGTGCTCGCCGGCGCGGGCTCGGGCAAGACGCGGGTGATCACGCACAAGATCGGGCACCTGATCGAGCAGGGCATGCCGCCCAAGCGGATCGCCGCGATCACCTTCACCAACAAGGCCGCCGCCGAGATGCGCGAGCGGGCCAAGGGGCTGATCGGCCGCGCGGCCAAGGACGTGCTGATCTGCACCTTCCACGCGCTGGGCGTGCGGATGATGCGCGAGGACGGCAAGGTGCTCGGCCTCAAGCCCCAGTTCAGCATCCTCGACGCGGACGACGTGGCCGGCATCCTGAAGGACGCCGCCGGCGGCACCGCCGACCTGGCCACCGCGCGCCAGTGGCAGTGGACCATCAGCAAGTGGAAGAACATGGGCCTCGACGCGGCCCAGGCCGAGGCCCTCGCCGCCGACGACAACGAGCGCGCCATCGCCCGCGTCATGGCCCTCTACCAAGAGCGCCTCACCGCCTACCAGAGCGTGGACTTCGACGACCTGATCGGCATGCCGCTCAAGCTGCTGCAGGAGCATCCCGAGGTGCGCGCCAAGTGGCAGGCCGCGCTCGGCCACGTGCTGGTCGACGAATACCAGGACACCAACGCCACCCAGTACGAGGTGCTCAAGCACCTGGTCGGCGAGCGCGGGCGCTTCACCGCGGTGGGCGACGACGACCAGTCGATCTACGGCTGGCGCGGTGCGACGCTGGACAACCTCAAGAAGCTGCCGGTCGATTTCCCGAACCTGCAGGTCGTCAAGCTGGAGCAGAACTACCGCTCCACCAGCGCCATCCTGCGCGCGGCCAACAACGTGATCGGCCCCAACCCGAAGCTGTTCCCGAAGACGCTGTTCAGCGAATTGGGCGAGGGCGAGCCGGTGCGGGTGGTGGACGCCGACAACGAGGAGCACGAGGCCGACCGCGCCGCCGCGCGCATCCTGGGCCTGCGCGAGAGCTCGCCGCACAAGGAATGGCGCCACTTCGCCATCCTCTACCGCGCCAACCACCAGGCCAAGCCCTTCGAAAAGGCGCTGCGCAAGTACAACATCCCGTACAAGGTCTCGGGCGGCACCAGCTTCTTCGACCGCGCCGAGATCCGCGACCTGTGCGCCTG
>JAKOND010000174.1 GCA_022702125.1 Burkholderiaceae bacterium | reverse complement strand
GGTCGCCGCGACAACGTTCGCAAGGCCTACGTCACGCTGCAGCCGGGCCAAGAGCTGAACCTGTCCGGGGAGGCCGCGTAAATCATGGCAGTCATCAAACTGAAACCGACGTCGCCCGGCCAACGTGCCGTGGTCAAGGTCACCCGTGACCACCTGTACAAGGGTGCGCCGCACGCGCCGCTGCTGGAGCCCCAGTTCCAGGCGGCCGGTCGTAACAACAACGGCCACATCACCATCCGCCATCGTGGCGGTGGTCACAAGCATCACTACCGCGTGGTCGATTTCGTCCGTAACAAGGACGGCATCCCGGCCAAGGTCGAGCGTATCGAGTACGACCCCAACCGTACGGCCCACATCGCCCTGGTGGTGTATGCCGACGGCGAGCGTCGCTACATCATCGCCCCGCGCGGCGTGGAAGCGGGCGCGACGCTGCTGAGCGGTTCGGAAGCCCCGATCCGCGCCGGCAACACGCTGCCGATCCGCAACATCCCGGTGGGTTCGACCATCCACGCCATCGAGCTGCAGCCTGGCAAGGGCGCGCAGATCGCACGTTCCGCCGGTTCGTCGGCGACGCTGCTGGCGCGTGAAGGCGTATACGCCCAGGTCCGCCTGCGCTCCGGCGAAGTGCGCCGCGTGCACATCGAGTGCCGCGCCACCATCGGCGAAGTCGCCAACGAAGAGCACAGCCTGCGCCAGCTCGGCAAGGCCGGTGCCAAGCGCTGGAAGGGCATCCGCCCGACCGTGCGCGGCGTGGCGATGAACCCGGTCGATCACCCCCATGGCGGCGGTGAAGGCAAGACCGGCGAAGGCCGCGTGCCTGTCGATCCTTGGGGCAACATGACCAAGGGCTATCGCACCCGTAACAACAAGCGCACGCAGGTCTTCATCGTGTCGCGCCGCAAGAAGTAAGGGATAGCAAATGACTCGCTCTCTCAAAAAGGGTCCGTTTGTTGACCACCACCTCGTGGCCAAGGCCGACAAGGCCGTGACGACGAAGGACAAGAAGCCGATCAAGACCTGGTCGCGTCGCTCCATGGTCCTGCCCGAGTTCATCGGGCTGACCATCGCCGTGCACAACGGCAAGCAGCACGTGCCCGTCTACATCACCGACCAGATGGTGGGCCACAAGCTGGGCGAATTCGCCCTGACGCGCACCTTCAAGGGTCACCCGGCGGACAAGAAAGTCCAGAAGAAGTAAGGAACAGGACATGTCTGAAACACGTGCAGTCCTCCGCGGCGTTCGCCTCTCGGTCGACAAGGGTCGTCTGGTAGCGGACCTCATCCGCGGCAAGAAAGTGGACCAAGCCCTCAACATCCTGACGTTCACGCAGAAAAAAGCTGCGGGAATCGTCAAGAAGGTTCTGGAATCCGCCATCGCCAACGCCGAACACAACGACGGCGCCGACATCGACGAACTGAAGGTCAAGACCATCTACGTCGAGCAGGGTGCCACGCTCAAGCGCTTCACCGCGCGCGCCAAGGGCCGCGGCAACCGCATCAGCAAGCCCACGTGCCACGTGTACGTGACCGTCGGCAACTAAAAGGCAGAAGACATGGGACAGAAAATCCACCCCACCGGCTTCCGCCTGTCGGTCAGCCGCAACTGGTCCAGCCGCTGGTACGCAAGCAACCGTGACTTCGCCGGCATGCTGGCCGAGGACATCAAGGTGCGCGAGTACCTGAAGGCCAAGCTCAAGAACGCCGCGGTCTCGCGCATCCTGATCGAGCGTCCCGCCAAGAACGCCCGCATCACCATCTTCTCGGCGCGTCCGGGCGTGGTGATCGGCAAGAAGGGCGAGGACATCGAGAACCTCAAGCGCGAACTGGCGTCCCGCCTGGGCGTGCCGGTGGCCGTCAACATCGAAGAAGTGCGCAAGCCCGAAATCGATGCCAAGCTGATCGCCGATTCGATCACCCAGCAGCTCGAAAAGCGCATCATGTTCCGCCGTGCGATGAAGCGCGCGATGCAGAACGCGATGCGTCTGGGCGCCCAGGGCATCAAGATCATGTCCGCCGGTCGCCTGAACGGCATCGAGATCGCACGTACCGAGTGGTACCGCGAAGGCCGTGTGCCGCTGCATACCCTGCGCGCCGACATCGATTACGGCACCTCGGAAGCCAAGACCACCTACGGCGTCATCGGCGTCAAGGTCTGGGTCTACAAGGGCGACACGCTGGGCCGCAACGACCTGCCGGCCGTAGTCGAGCCCCGCGACGACGAGCGTCGTCCGCGTGGTCCGCGCCGCGATGGCCGCCCGGGCGACCGTCCGGGCGCCGACCGTCGTCCTCCCCGTCGTGACGGTGGCCGTCCGATCGGTGGCAACGTCGCGCCCGCAGACGGCAGCGACAAGCCCGCCGGTGCCGGTGGCAACGATCCATCCGCCGTTAAGCGCGTCCGCAAGGTAGGCGCGCCCGCTGCAGCAGCGGACGGTGCAAAGGCCGAGTAATCGGCCGTATAAGGAAGAACCAACATGCTGCAACCTGCACGCCGCAAGTTCCGCAAGGAACAAAAGGGCCGCAACACCGGCGTCGCCACCCGGGGCAACTCGGTGGCCTTCGGTGACTTCGGCCTGAAGTCCACCGATCGCGGCCGTCTGACGGCCCGCCAGATCGAATCCGCACGCCGTGCGATCTCCCGCCACGTCAAGCGCGGCGGCCGCATCTGGATTCGTGTGTTCCCCGACAAGCCGATCTCCACCAAACCCGCAGAAGTGCGGATGGGTAACGGCAAGGGCAACCCCGAGTACTACGTGGCCGAGATCCAGCCCGGCAAGATCATCTACGAAATCGTGGGTGTTCCCGAAGAGCTGGCCCGCGAAGCATTCCGCCTGGCTGCTGCGAAGCTGCCGCTGCGTTGCACCTTCGTGTCCCGCCAGATCGGCACCTGAGTCGAAGCCAAGGAAATATCACCATGACCAAAGCTGCTGAACTCCGTCAGAAGGACGTCGCTGGCCTCGAAGAGGAAGTGAAGTCCCTGCAGAAGGCCCATTTCGGCCTGCGCATGCAGAAGGCGACGCAACAACTCGCCAACACGTCGACGCTGCGCAACACCCGCCGCGATATCGCACGTGCCAAGACCATCCTTGCTGAAAAGCAAGCCGCCAAGTAAGGAAGCCGACATGACGGAAGCCAAAACCTCCCTCAAGCGCACCCTGATCGGCAAGGTCGTCAGCGACAAGCGCGCCAAGACCGTGACCGTCCTGGTCGAGCGCCGTGTCAAGCACGAGCTCTACGGCAAGATCGTCGCCAAGTCGAGCAAGTACCATGCGCACGACGAACAGGGCGACTACCACCTGGGTGACGTGATCGAGATCACCGAGAGCCGTCCGATCTCCAAGACCAAGAACTGGGTCGCGACCCGCCTGGTCGAAAAGGCGGCCGCGGTCTAACCGTTGCCTCCTTCCCGCATGCGTCCTGTTGGCTATCCACCGCCGGCGCGACCCATGCGGACCACGGCCCATTCGCCACGTGCGGATGGGCCGTTTTTTGTTCCGGGCCGCTCGCGTGCATGTGCTGGCATGTGCTGCCATCGCGATCGGACCGGCTTTTCTTCATGGTCGAACCTGAGGGGCACAGCATGATCAAGATAGGCGACAGCCTGCCGGCGGCGACGCTGCAGGAGTATTCCGAAGTGGAGGGCAACGGCTGCAACATCGGTCCGAATCCGGTCGATGTGCAGCAGGCGGCGGCCGGCAAGACGGTCGCGATCTTCGCGGTTCCCGGCGCCTTCACGCCGACCTGCTCGGCCCGCCATGTGCCGGGCTACATCGCCCAGGCCGAGGCGCTGCGTGCGGCCGGCGTGGACGAGATCTGGTGCCTGTCGGTCAACGATGCCTTCGTGATGGGCGCCTGGGCGCGCGACCAGCAGACCGCCGACACGGTCCGGATGCTGGCCGACGGTAGCGGCGCATTCGCGCAGGCGACCGGCCTGACGCTGGACCTGAGCGCGCGCGGCATGGGTGTGCGCAGCGCCCGCTATTCGATGCTGGTCCGGGATGGCAAGGTGCTCGCGCTCAATATCGAGGCGCCGGGCAAGTTCGAGGTCAGCGACGCCGACACGCTGCTGGCCCAGGCACGGTCGCTCTGATCGCCGGGTCCGGCTCCAGGAGCGGAGCGGGTTCGGTGCGGAGCGTGGCTGCGCTTCGCCTCCGGGCGGGTGTCTAGATATCCACCTTGAGATGGTGCGCACCGGCCAGCGGGTGGTGCTGGAAGGGCGGTATGTCCTCGAATCCGAGCTCGGCATACAGTGCCCGCGCCGACTCCATCTCGTCGAGCGTATCGAGCAGCACGCAGGCATAGCCGCCGCGGCGCGCGATGTCGAGCGCTGCCTCGGCGAGTTGGCGTCCCAGGCCGAAACCGCGGTAGGCCTTGCGTACATAAAGACGCTTCATTTCCGCGGCATTGGAATAGTCCACGGTATCGAGCGGGCGGATGGCGCAGCAGCCCGCGGCATCGCCGTCGATGAGCGCCAGCAGCAGTCCGCCGCGCGGCTCGACATATTCGCCGGGCAGGGTGGCGCCTTCGGCCGCGAGCGCCTCCGCATCGAGCGCCGGGCCGACACTCCGGGCGTACTCGGCGAACAGCTCGCGCACCTGCGCGATCTCTTCCGGGCCGTCGGGCGACACCAGGGCGATACGGGGCGGGGTTTCGGTAGGACGCGGCATGCCGGACGGTTCAGGCCTGGGCCAGGAGCTTCTCGATCAGGCGATGCAGCTCGGCGAAATCGGGTTGGCCGACGTAGCGTTTGACGATGCGGCCCTGCCTGTCGAGCACGAAGGTGGTGGGCGTGAGCTGCACGTCGCCCCACGCCTTGGCCGCCGAGCCGGTGTTGTCGATCGCGACCGGGAACGGCAGCTTGCGCGTCTGCGCGTAGTTGACGACGTAGCTGGGCGGGTCGTAGCTCATGGCGACCGCCAGCGTATCGAAGCCGCGGTCGCGGTAGCGCTGGTAGGTGTCGACGATCTGCGGCATTTCGGCCACGCAGGTCACGCAGCTGGTGGCCCAGAAGTTGACCAGCGTGACCTTGCCCTGGAGTTGCGCGGTGGTCTTCTGGGAGCCGTCGAGCAGGACGAAGGTCGAGGCGGGTGCGGCGGCGGCGCCCGTACCCAGGAAGGCGGTGGTGCCGAGGACCAGCGCGGCGGCGGCGGCCGCACCGTAGACGAGGCGTTTCATGTCAGGAGGGACCACGCGGGAGCGGAACAGGCCTCCATTGTGCCGCGCGGCCGCCGGACGCAGGAAGGCCGTCTTCGGCGCAAGGCCATGGCGCTGCGGCACGCCGGCAGGGGCCGGCCGATAATCCGGCGCATGCGTCTGTCCTCCGCTGCCCTCGCCATGCCATCCGTCGCGACCGCCTTGCTGGCGGTGGGAGCGGCGGTCGCGGCGCTGTCGGGCTGCAGCCCCGCCTTCAACTGGCGCGAACAGCGCCTGCCGCCGACGCCGCTGCGGGCATTGCTGCCGTGCAAGCCGGACGAGGCCACGCGCACGGTGCCCCTGGGCGATGCCCCGGTCGCGATGCGCATGGTGGGTTGCGAAGCCGGCGGCGCCACCTTCGCCATCGCCTACGTGGCTGCCGAGCCGGCACGCATCGGCGCCTTGCTGGGCCGTTGGCAGGATGCGACGCTGGCGAACTTCGGCCAGGCGCCCGGTCCCGACGCGCCGGCGGGCCGCGCCTTCGTGCCCGAGGGGGCGCTGGCGCTGCCGCAGTCGGTGCGCATCGCCGCCGCCGGACGCAGTGCCGACGGCGGTCCCGTGGCGGTGCAGGCGGCCTGGTTCGCTGGCGGCGATGCGGGCGCGACCTATGTCTTTCAGGCGCTGGTCTACGCGCCCGAACCGGTGACCGAAGCGGTCGATACCTTCTTTTCGTCCCTGCGCCTGCGCTGACGCTGCGTCTCGCCCGCCGACACCCTGCATCCGGCCGAGCGTCCGCCGCCATAATCCTGGACTGTCCCGCCCATGACCTCCCGACCCGCCCGTTCCCTCCTGCATGTCCCGGCCCGTGCCGCGCCTGCCTCCCGGCCGGCCGGCGAGGCGGTGGACACGCCCGCCGGCATCCTGCTGATCGCCCACGCACCGCTGGCGCATGCGCTGCGCCAATGCGTGCTGCACGTCTTCCCGGATGCCGGCGACGACATCGC
The DNA here is from genome assembly GCA_022702125.1 of Burkholderiaceae bacterium. Classification (GTDB taxonomy): domain Bacteria; phylum Pseudomonadota; class Gammaproteobacteria; order Burkholderiales; family Burkholderiaceae_C; genus JAKOND01. The sequence goes on along the minus strand of JAKOND010000174.1, from coordinate 8,060 downwards.
CGCGCTCGACGTGCAGCCCAATGTCTCGCCCGAGGAAACCGCCGACACCGCCCGCATCCTGATCCGGCAGTTCGACAAGCCGCGCATGCTGGTGCTGGCCGACGCTTTCGGCGCCACGCCGTGCAATGTGGCGCAGACGCTGGTCGACGGCGTGCATTCGCGGCTGGTCGCCGGGGTCAACCTGCCGATGCTGCTGCGGGCCTTCACCTACCGGCACGAGCCGCTCGACGCCCTGGTCAACCGCGCGGTCACCGGCGGCGCGCAGGGCGTGCTGCAGGTCGCCGTCGCCACCGCCCCCCAGAACCAAGCCAAGAAGCGCCATGATCTCGACCCGTACGACCATCATCAATAAGCTCGGGCTGCATGCCCGCGCGTCGGCCAAGCTGACCAAGCTGGCCGGCAGTTTCCCGTGCGACATCTGGATCGCGCGCGGCGAACGGCGCGTCAATGCCAAGAGCATCATGGGCGTGATGATGCTGGCCGCGGGCCTGGGCGCGACGGTCACCCTCGACACCGACGGCGCACGCGAGCAGGAAGCGATGGATGCGCTGCTGGCGTTGATCGCCGACCGTTTCGGCGAAGGCGAATGAGGCCGCCCGCACGCGCGGCCTCGCCTTCCCGCGCAGGAAGGCCGACGCTGCCATGACCTTCAGCATCCACGGCCTGGCCGTCGCCCGGGGCATCGCCATCGGCCGCGCGGTGCTCGTCGCGTCCAGCCGGATGGATGTGGCGCACTACTTCGTCGAGGCCGACCGCGTCGACCACGAGATCGAACGGCTGCGCAACGCCCGCAAGGCGGTGATCGAAGAACTGCAGCGGCTGCAGCAGTCGCTGTCGCAGATGTCGCCGACCGACACGCCCGACGAACTGTCGGCCCTGCTCGACGTGCACATGATGCTGCTGCAGGACGAGGTGCTGACCACCGGCGTCAAGCACTGGATCACCGACCGGCTCTACAACGCCGAATGGGCGCTGGCGACGCAGCTGGAGGTGATCAGCCGCCAGTTCGACGGCATGGAGGACGCCTACCTGCGCGAGCGCAAGGCCGACCTGGAGCAGGTGGTCGAGCGCATGCTGCGCTTCATGCGCGGCGTGCCCTCGCCGGTGGCGCCGCCGATGCCTTCGCCCGCCGAGCGCCGTCGCGCCGCCGCCGGCGACGCGGCGGGCGACAGCGCGCAGGACGTGCCGCTGGTGCTGGTGGCGCACGACCTCTCGCCGGCCGACATGCTGCAGTTCAAGCAGAGCGTCTTCACCGGCTTCGTGACCGACGTGGGCGGGCGCACCTCGCACACCGCCATCGTCGCGCGCAGCATGGACATCCCGGCGGTGGTCGGCGCGCGCAGCGCCAGCCAGCTGGTGCGGCAGGACGACTGGCTGATCGTCGACGGCGATGCCGGCGTGCTGATCGTCGATCCGACGCCGATCGTGCTGGACGAATACCGCTTCAAGCAGCGCCAGGGCGAATTGGAGCGCGAGCGGCTCTCGCGCCTGCGGCACACGCCGGCGGTGACGCTCGACGGCGAGCGGATCGAGCTGCTGGCCAACATCGAGCAGCCCGAGGACGCCGCCAGCGCGCGCGCCGGCGGCGCGGTGGGCGTGGGACTGTTCCGCAGCGAGTTCCTCTTCATGGGCCGCCACGACCGGCTGCCCGACGAACGCGAGCAGTACCTCGCCTACCGCGCGGCGGTCGAGGGCATGGGCGGCCTGCCGGTCACCATCCGCACGGTGGACATCGGCGCCGACAAGCCGCTCGACAGCCACCGCGGCGAGGCGGCGCATCCGAATCCGGCGCTCGGCCTGCGCGCCATCCGCTGGAGCCTGGCCGATCCGGCGATGTTCCGCACGCAGCTGCGCGCCATCCTGCGCGCGGCGGCGCACGGGCCGGTCAACCTGATGATCCCGATGCTGGCCCACGGGCGCGAGATCCGGCATACCCTGGCGTTGATCGACCGGTCGCGCGCCGAGCTCGACAACCTGGGCGTGCCCTACGGTCCGGTGCGGCTGGGCGCGATGATCGAGATCCCGGCGGCGGCGCTGATGCTGCCGCTGTTCCTGCGGCACTTCGACTTCCTGTCGATCGGCACCAACGACCTGATCCAGTACACCCTGGCCATCGACCGCACCGACGAGGCGGTCGCCCACCTCTACGATCCGCTGCACCCGGCGGTGCTGCAACTGGTGGCCGGCACCATCGCCGCGGCCCGCGCGCAGGGCAAGGGCGTGAGCGTCTGCGGCGAGATGGCGGGCGACCCGGCGATGACGCGGCTGCTGCTGGGCCTGGGGCTGCGCAGCTTCTCGATGCATCCGGCGCAGATCCTGGCCGTCAAGCAGGAGGTGCTGCGCGCCGACACCGCGCGGCTGGCGCCCTGGGCGCAGCAGGTGGTGGCGGCGGAGGAACCGGCCACGCTGATGGGGCGGGCCGGATAGGGCGGCGGACCGGGGCCGCGAGGCAGTGCGGCATGCCGGCGTCCGGCATTGCTTCATGGAATTGACACAAAGGTGAAACACGGACTGTTTAACATTTGTTAACAGCATTTCACCGATGGTCGTCCATGCCTGAAAACTCCGAGTACTTGAGCAGCTTTCGGCCCCGGTCTCGACAGCCCAGCGCGGCAGACCTGTGCATCGCGGTGCCGTGCATGACTCCGGAGGAAACCAACGAGAAGGTGATGGAGGTATTCAGCCGGCACCGGGATCTCGTCAGCCTGCCGGTGGTGGAAGGCCGGCGGCCGATCGGACTGATCAACCGGAACATCTTCCTGTCGCAGATGAGCAAACCGTTCCGCCAGGAACTCTACGGCCGCAAGAGCTGCATCGCGTTCATGGACAAGGAGCCGCTGATCGTGGATGCGGCCCTCGATATCGATGCGCTGACCTTCAGGACGGTGGAGTACGGCGAGAAGGCCCTCTCGGACGGTTTCATCATCACCCAGCAGGGAGAGTTCGCCGGCGTCAGCAACGGGCTGCAGCTGATGCGGGTGGTGGCCGATACGCAGGCCTCGCGCAATCGGCAGATCATGCACAGCATCGAGTATGCGAGCGTGATCCAGCAGTCGACCTTGCGCAGTTCGCTCGATGCGCTGGCGCGGGTCTGCCCCGAGGCGCACCTGGTCTGGGAACCGCGCGATGTCGTGGGCGGCGATTTCTACCAGTTCGGCACCGAGGCCGACGGCTGGTTCGCCACCGTCGCCGACTGCACCGGGCACGGCGTGCCCGGCGCGTTCATGACCCTGATCGCCTCCACCAGCCTCAGCCAGGCGATCGAGCAGCACGGCGCCCGCGATCCAGGGCGCCTGCTCGGCAGCGTCAACCGCAGCATCAAGCACATGCTGGGGCAGGTGGGCGGCAAGGACGGCATGCCGGGGTCGGACGACGGCATGGACGCCGCCTGCTTCTGGTTCGAGCCGGCCACCGGGAAACTGGTGTTCTCGGGCGCGCGCCTGTCGCTGTTCCTGCTGCGCCCCGATGGCGCGATCGAGGTGGTCGACGGGCAGCGCAAGGGGGTGGGCTACGTGGACAGCGAGTTCGACTTCGTCTGGAGCAACCAGACGATGGAGCTGTGCCCCGGCAGCCTGGTCTTCGTCAGCACCGACGGACTGTTCGACCAGGTGGGCGGCCCGCGTGCGATCGCGATGGGCAAGCGGCGCGTCCGCGAACTGCTGCTCGATCAGCGCGAAGGCACGCCCACGCAGGTCAACCAGGCGGTGCTCCACAGCCTGCGGGAGTGGCAGGGCGAGCACCACCGCCGCGACGACCTGACCTTCTTCTGTTTTCGTACCTAAGACGGACCACCTCGTATGCCCTCGCCCCTGATGGCTGGAAAACACAGCACCTTCTGCGACCTGGCGCGACAGCACCACGTCATCTTCTACTACGTCGGGTACTTCTCGCAGAACATCGTTGCGGCCATGGCCGATGCCGTCAAGCTCCAACTGGAGGTGGCGGGCGTCGCCGGGCCGACACGCCGCAAGCTGTTCTCCTCCTTCGTGGAGATGGCGCAGAACATCATCCATTACTCCGCCGACACCCTCACGCCATCCAGCCAGGACAACGGCGAATTGCGGCATGGCTCGGTCTGCATCCAGCGCGAAGCCGACGGCAGTTTCCTGCTGCTGTGCGCCAATCCCGTCGAGCCCCGGATCGCCGACGAACTGCGCGCGAAGCTGGATGCGCTGCGCAGCATGACGCTCGAAGAAATCAAACAGGCCTACCGCCAGACCTTGCGCGAGGAGACCCCCTCGGGCAGCAAGGGAGCCGGCATCGGGCTGCTCACGGTCGCCCGCGATGCGCGCGAGCCGCTGGAGTTCGACATCGAAACTGCGGACGAATCCGGACGGTCCCCGGTGTTCTATCTGAAGGCGGCGATCTGACTGCGTAAGTCCGGCAACGAATCGAAATTACAGATGGACAACCTCTACATCGCACCGACTCCGACCTCGCCCGAGGTGGATTTCAAGTTCGACACCCATACGCTGAGCCTGCGCGGCGAGTCCTACCCCGAGAACGCGGCCGCGTTCTACGGCGAGGTTCTCGCACGGCTCAAGGCCTATCTCTCGGCGCAGCACGAAAGCAGGATCAAGGTGAACATCGCGCTCGCCTACTTCAACAGTTCGAGCACCAAGATGCTGTTCAACCTGATCGAGGCGCTGAGCGATGCCGCTGGCGCGGGCAACGACGTGGTGCTCCACTGGTACCACGACGAGGAGGACGACACGATCCTCGAATTCGGCCAGGAACTCAGCGAGGACTTCCCGGCCATCAAGTTCTCGACCCACCCGGTGGGCGCGGCTTGAATGGACGCCCTTTCCACGCCACCACTACCCGACCTGTTCGACGCCGAGCACCAGGTCCTGCAAGCCGGGCGCGTGGTCTACGAGGCAGGCTCCGGCACGGCGGCCACGCCGTGCCGGCATGCGCTGGGCGAACTGCTCACCGCCTACGAGCGGCTGCTGCGGGAAACCCGCAGGCTGGTGCGCCGCAGCGACCGGGCGGAGCTGGAAATGAACCAGCTGAACCTGCGGCTCCAGGATCTGGCGGCGCAGCTGGAATACCGCGCGAACCACGATCCGCTGACCGGCGTGCTCAACCGGGGTGCGATCATCGAGCAGGTCAACCGACGCTTCGAATGCGAGGACCTGGCGCTGATCGTGCTGGACATCGACCACTTCAAGCGCATCAACGACAACTTCGGCCATCCCCGGGGCGACCAGGTGATCCTGGGGGTGATCGCCTGCCTCCAGGCGATCGTGCCGCCCTTCGCGCAGATCGGCCGTGTCGGCGGCGAGGAGTTCACCGTGCTGCTGCCGGCATCGGGCAGCGAGACGTCCGGGCAGGTGGCCGAGGCCTTGCGCCAATCCATCGAATCGTATGTGTTCGATCTGCCCGACGGAAGCGGCATCACCGCCAGCTTCGGGGTGAGCTGGATGCCGCGGGGCAGCAATTTCGACAGTGCCTACGGCCTCGCCGACGAGGCGCTCTACGCCGCCAAGCGCGATGGGCGCAACCGGGTGTGGCTCGCGCTCGACGGGCCGTACCGGCCCTACGCCGCATAGGCGCATCGGCCATCCCGGACCTGCCCGCTCCCGGGCCGGGCCTCCTGCCGGCCCGCCGCGTCAGCCGCCGGACTTGTTCTGCGCGCGCCAGGCCCGCTCGAACGGCAGGCGCCAGGCATGCGGCGCGATCAGCTGGTGCACCGCCTTCGGGCCCCAGGAACCGGGCTCGTAGAGCCGCACCGGCGGGGGCGATTCGAGGAGCTGGGACGAGACCTGCCACAGCCGCTCGATGCCCTCGGCCGTGGTGAACAGCGTGCGGTCGCCGCGCATCGCGTCGAGGATCAGCCGTTCGTAGGCCTCGAGCACCTCGCCCGCGAGGCCGGTGTCGTGCATCGCGAACTGCAGGCTGAGCTTGTCCAGCCGCATGCCGGGGCCGGGGCGCTTGCCGTAGAACGACAGCGACAGCTTCGACGCATCCGCCAGGTCGAAGGTCAGGTGGTCCGGCCCCTGCGCGCCGACGCCCGAGCCGGGCGGGAACATGCTCTTGGGCGGCTCCCGGAACGCGATCGAGATGATCCGCTGGCCCTCGGCCATGCGCTTGCCGGTGCGCAGGTAGAACGGCACGCCCGCCCAGCGCCAGTTGTCGATGTGGCACTTCAGGGCGATGAAGGTCTCGGTGTCCGAGTCGGGATCGACGCCTTCCTCGGTGCGGTAGCCGCTGTACTGGCCGCGCACCACGTCGCCCGACCCGATCGGCAGCATGCTGCGGAACACCTTGTTCTTCTCCTCGCCGATGGGCTGCGGATCGAGCGAGGTGGGCGGCTCCATCGCCATGAAGCCCACGATCTGGAACAGGTGCGTCACCACCATGTCGCGGAAGGCCCCGGTCTGCTCGTAGAAGCCCGCGCGCTTGCCCAGGCCGAGCGTCTCGGGCACGTCGATCTGGACATGGTCGATGAAGTTGCGGTTCCAGATCGGCTCGAACAGCCCGTTGGCGAACCGGAAGGCCAGGATGTTCTGCGCCGCCTCCTTGCCCAGGAAGTGGTCGATGCGGAAGATCTGCTCCTCCTGGAACACCTCGTGCAGCCGGCCGTTGAGGGCCACCGCGCTGGCCAGGTCGATGCCGAACGGCTTCTCCATGACGATGCGCGCGCGCTCCACGAGCCCGGCCTCGCCCAGCATGCGCACCACCGGCAGCGCCGCGTTGGGCGGCACGCTCAGGTAGTGCAGGCGCCGGCATTCGGTGCCGAGCGAGGCCTCGGCCCGGTCGACCGCGGCGCGCAGGGCCGGGGCGCCGCCCGACAGCGGCACGTAGTCGAGCATGGCGGCGAAGGCCTCCCAGGCGGCGGGCGTGACCTGGCGGCTGCCGAATTCGTCGAGCGCCGAGCGGGCGACGGCGCGGAAGCCCTCGGCGTCGAGCTCGTCGAGCGATACCCCGATGATCCGGCAGGCCGGGATGAATCCGGTGCTGCAGAGGTGGAACAGCCCGGGCAGCAGCTTGCGCCGCGCGAGGTCGCCGGTGGCGCCCACCAGCACGACGGCCTGGGGAAAGCGCGGACCGACGCCGGGAGGGATCTTGGCCATGGTCGTCATCCGGGAGTGGGGGTGGGCGGGACAAGCGATTTCGGTGCCAGCCCGCGCCGTGCCCGCCGCGGTCCGCGACGGGCAGGAAGGAAGGGACTCAGACGCCGGCGGCGTGCGCCTGCTGGTCGGCGTGGTAGCTGGAGCGCACCATCGCGCCCACGGCCGCATGCGAGAAGCCCATCTCGTAGGCCTTCTCCTCGAACATCTTGAAGGTGTCCGGGTGCACGTAGCGGCGCACCGGCAGGTGGCTGTTGGACGGCGACAGGTACTGGCCGATGGTCAGCATGTCGATGTCGTGGTCGCGCATGTCCCGCATCACCTGCAGGATCTCCTCGTCGGTCTCGCCGAGGCCCACCATGATGCCGCTCTTGGTCGGCACGCCCGGGTGCAGCGCCTTGAACTTCTTGAGCAGGTTCAGGCTGAACTGGTAGTCGCTGCCCGGGCGCGCTTCCTTGTAGAGGCGGGGCGCGGTCTCCAGGTTGTGGTTCATCACGTCGGGCGGCGCGGCCTTGAGGATCTCCAGCGCGCGGTCGTCGCGGCCCCGGAAGTCGGGCACCAGGATCTCGATCTGCGTCGCGGGCGAGAGCTCGCGGATGTTGCGGATGCACTCGACGAAATGGCCGCTGCCGCCGTCGCGCAGGTCGTCGCGGTCCACGCTGGTGATGACCACGTACTTCAGGCGCAGCTGGGCGATGGTGCGCGCCAGGTTGAGCGGCTCGGCGGCGTCGAGCGGGTCCGGGCGGCCGTGGCCCACGTCGCAGAACGGGCAGCGGCGGGTGCACTTGTCGCCCATGATCATGAAGGTGGCGGTGCCCTTGCCGAAGCATTCGCCGATGTTCGGGCACGAGGCTTCCTCACATACCGTGTGCAGCTTGTTGGCCCGCAGGATGTCCTTGATCTCGTAGAAGCGGGTGCTGGGGCTGCCGGCCTTGACGCGGATCCAGTCGGGCTTCTTCAGCATCTCGCCCTGCACCACCTTCACGG
>JAKOND010000165.1 GCA_022702125.1 Burkholderiaceae bacterium | reverse complement strand
CCACGGTGCGAACCACTCGCATCGCTTCCGCACCGCGAACGGGTCGCAGCGCTTCTTTGGGCAGATACTTCACTCGTAGTGGAGCGAAGCCAGCGATTGTTCCACATGCTTGGGTCTGCTGGCAAGTCCTTTTTGCGCGGAAACCACGGGCGCCGCGCGCCCCGCCCTAGGCCGGCGCGTGGAGGCCGGTGGCGTACTGCGCGGCCAGCGCCAGGAAGGCGGGCAGCGCGGGATCGCGGCCGTTCTCCTCGCGCAGGATTTCGGCCACCCGCGGCGCGATGCGCGCCGCCGCGCGGGCGTCGAGGAACAGCAGCCGGTTGCGGCGCGCGAGCATGTCCTCGACGCTGCGCGCGTATTCGTGGCGGGCGGCGAAGCGCACCATGGCCTCGGTCAGCCCGGGCGCCAGTTCGACTTCCGCGCCCGGCAGGGCTGCGATGGCGGCGGCCTCGGTGCCGTAGGCGTGCGGGCCGGCCGCGTCGCTGAGCGGCGGCAGCGGCGTGCCCGGCGGCGGCGCGCCGACCAGCGGCAGTCCGACGGTCGCGCCGGCGGGACGCGCGCCGACCAGGCCGGCCTCGGCGCAGCGGGCCAGCACGTCCTCGGCCATCGCGCGGTAGGTGGTCCACTTGCCGCCGGTGACGGTGACCAGGCCGCTCGGGCTGACCAGCACCGTGTGCTCGCGGCTGATGGCCTTGGTGTTGCCGCCGTCGCCGTCCTGCGGCCGGACCAGCGGCCGCAGGCCGACCCAGATGCTGCGCACGTCCTCGCGCGTCGGGGCGCGGCGCAGGTAGCGGCCGGATTCGCGCAGGATGAAGGCGATCTCGTCCTCGAAGGCGAGCGGCTCGCGGTCGAGGTCGTCGCGCGGGGTATCGGTGGTGCCGAGGATGACCTTGCCGAGCCAGGGCACGGCGAACAGCACCCGGCCGTCGGCGGTCTTGGGCACCAGCAGCGCATGGCCGCCGGGCAGGAAATCGCGGTCGACCACCAGGTGCACGCCCTGGCTGGGCGCCACCAGCGCGCCGACCGGCTTGCCGGTGGCCGCGCCGTCCTGCTGGCGCAGGGTATCGACCCAGACGCCGGTCGCATTGACCACGCAGCCGGCCCGGAGGGTGAACCGGCGGCCGGTCTCGCGGTCCTCGCAGACCAGGCCGGCGATCTTGCCGTCCTCGTGCACCAGCCGCACCGCGGCGCAGTAGTTGAGGACCAGCGCGCCGCGCTCGGCGGCGGTGCGGGCCAGCGCCAGCGCCAGGCGGGCGTCGTCGAACTGGCCGTCCCAGTACTTGACGCCGCCGCGCAGGCCGTCGGTGCGCACGCCGGGCAGCAGCGCCTCGGTCCGCTTGCGGCCCAGCACCTGGGTGGAACCCAGTCCGGCCTTGCCGGCCAGCGCGTCGTAGACCTTCAGGCCGACGCCGTAGAACGGCGTGTCCCAGAGGTTGTAGGAAGGCATGACGAAGGGCAGCGGCTGCGCCAGGTGCGGCGCGTTGGCCAGCAGCGTGGCGCGCTCGTGGAGCGCCTCGCGCACCAGCGCGATGTTGCCCTGCGCCAGGTAGCGCACGCCGCCGTGGACCAGCTTGGTGGCGCGCGACGAGGTGCCCTTGGCGAAATCGTCCGACTCCACCAGCACCACCGACAGCCCGCGGGCGGCCGCGTCCAGCGCCACGCCCAGGCCGGTCGCGCCGCCGCCGACGACGGCGATGTCGTAGCGCCGGTCCTCGGACAGCCGGGCGACCAGGTCCGGCCGGACGGTGGGAAGGGGGGAAGGGGCAGGAGGCATCGTGGGAACTGTGAAGGCGCAGGCGGCATCGGGTCCGGCGGGCGGATGCGGCCGCTGCGGGAAGGCGGCTCGCGCCGCATCCGGGACGGGACCCGCATTACACCAAGCCCGCCCGGGATTCGTTCGGCGCGCATCCGTAGACCCCGGACGCGCGCAAGCGGGGAAACCCCGGACCGCCCGGCGACCGGCCGGGCCGTCGCGGGGCGGTCGTGGCCGCTCAGCGGACCTTGCCGTCCTTCCAGGCCTGCAGCAGCCGGTCGTAGGCGACGGTCTCGCCCTTGGGCTTCTCGTTGGCGAGCTTCTTCCAGGGCGCGCCGGTGTCGCTCAGCCATTTCGCGGGATCGCTCTTGGCGTTGAGCTTGGGCGCGCAGCGGGCCATGCCGGCGCGCTGCAGGCGGGCCATGACCTGGTCCATCTCCTCGGCCAGGTTGTCCATCGCGGCCTGCGGGGTCTTCTCGCCGGTGGCGGCCTGGGCCACGTTCTTCCACCAGAGTTGGGCCAGCTTGGGGTAGTCGGGCACGTTGTTGCCGGTGGGCGTCCAGGCGACGCGGGCCGGGCTGCGGTAGAACTCGACCAGGCCGCCGAGCTTGGGCGCGGCGTCGGTCATCGCCTGCGAGCGGATGTCGGACTCGCGGATCGGCGTCAGGCCGGTCAGGGTCTTCTTGAGCGAGGTGCTCTTGGCGGTCACGAACTGGGCGTAGAGCCAGGCGGCGGCGAGCTTGTTGGGATCGTGGTCCTTGAAGAAGGTCCAGGAGCCGACGTCCTGGTAGCCGTTCTGCATGCCGGGCTTCCAGTAGGGGCCGTTGGGGCCGGGCGCCATGCGCCACTTGGGCGTGCCGTCGGCGTTGACCACCGGCAGGCCGGCCTTGTTCATGTCGGCGGTGAAGGCGGTGTACCAGAAGATCTGCTGCGCGATCTGGCCCTGGGCCGGCACCGGGCCGGATTCGCCGAAGGTCATGCCCATGGCTTCCTTGGGCGCGTACTTCTTCATCCAGTCCACGTACTTGGTGAGCGCGAAGACGGCCGCGGGCGAGTTGGTGGCGCCGCCGCGCGAGACGCTGGCGCCCACCGGAGTGCACTTGTCGTCGGCGACGCGGATGCCCCACTCGTCCACCGGCATGCCGTTCGGGATGCCCTTGTCGGCGGCGCCGGCCATCGACAGCCAGGCGTCGGTGAAGCGCCAGCCCAGCGACGGGTCCTTCTTGCCGTAGTCCATGTGGCCGTAGATGGGCTTGCCGTCGATCTGCTTGACGTCGTTGGTGAAGAACTCGGCGATGTCCTCGTAGGCGCTCCAGTTCTGCGGCACGCCCAGCTCGTAGCCGTACTTGGCCTTGAACTTGTCCTTCAGGTCCTGGCGGGCGAACAGGTCGGCGCGGAACCAGTAGAGGTTGGCGAACTGCTGGTCGGGCAGCTGGTACATCTGCCCGTCGGGGGCGGTGGTGAAGCTGCGGCCGATGAAGTCGTTGATGTCCAGGCCCGGATTGGTCCAGGCCTTGCCGGGGCCGGCCATGTATTCGGTCAGCGAGAGGATCTTGCCGTAGCGGTAGTGGGTGCCGATCAGGTCGGAGTCGCTGATCCAGCCGTCGTAGATCGACTTGCCCGACTGCATCGAGGTCTGCAGCTTCTCGACCACGTCGCCTTCCTGGATCAGGTCGTGCTTGACCTGGATGCCGGTGATTTCGCCGAAGGCCTTGGCCAGGGTCTTGGACTCGTACTCGTGGGTGGTGATGGTCTCGGAGACCACCGAGATGCTCTTGACGCCCTGCGCCTGGAGCTTCTTGGCCGCCTCGATGAACCACTTCATCTCGGCCATCTGCTGGTCCTTGTTGAGCGTCGAGGGCTGGAATTCGCCGTCGATCCACTTCTTGGCCTCGGCCTCGCCGGCCCGGGCGCCCTGCCCGGCCACCAGCGCGGCGGCGGCGAATGCCAGGGCGGTGTAACGCATCTTCATGACTGTCTCCTCGTTGTGGAAAATTCGTCCCCTGCCGACTCGTCCGGCGGCCGGCCCCGGGGAACGGGGAGCCGGCGCGCCGCGGAATGCATCGGTGCCCGCCCGGTCAGCCCTTGCGCAGGATCAGCGCCAGCAGCGCCATCGACAGCACGAAGCTGATCCAGACCGAGGGCTCCTCCGCCAGCCCGCCCCAGGCGGCGAGGCGGCCGGCCAGGCCGACGAAGGCGAGGTTGAGGTAGGCGGCGGCCAGCAGGCCGATGAAGAGCCGGTCGCCGCGCGTGGTGGCGATCGGCAGGAAGCCGCGCCGCGTCGCGGTGGGCGACTTGATCTCCCAGACGGTCATGCCGACGAGCATCAGCGCGATGCAACAGAAGAAGACCGCGACGGGCGTGGTCCAGGCCATCCAATCGAACATTGGCGATTCCCTTTCAGACGCGGCCCATCGCAAAGCCCTTGGCGATGTAGTGGCGCACGAACCAGATGACGATGGCGCCGGGCACGATGGTCAGCACCCCGGCGGCGGAGAGCGTGGCCCAGTCCATGCCGGACGCGGACACGGTGCGGGTCATGGTCGCGACGATGGGCTTGGCGTTGACGCTGGTCAGCGTGCGGGCCAGCAGCAGCTCGACCCAGCTGAACATGAAGCAGAAGAAGGCCGCCACGCCCACGCCGGCCTTGATCAGCGGCAGGAAGACGGTGGCGAAGAAGCGCGGGAAGGAGTAGCCGTCGATGTACGCCGTCTCGTCGATCTCGCGCGGGATGCCGCTCATGAAGCCTTCCAGGATCCAGACCGCCAGCGGCACGTTGAACAGCAGGTGCGCCAGCGCCACCGCGATGTGGGTGTCCATCAGGCCGACGGTGGTGTAGAGCTGGAAGAAGGGCAGCAGGAAGACCGCCGGCGGCGTCATCCGGTTGGTCAGCAGCCAGAAGAAGACGTGCTTGTCGCCGAGGAAGCTGTAGCGCGAGAACGCGTAGGCTGCCGGCAGCGCGACCGCCACCGAGATCACGGTATTGATCGCCACGTAGATCAGCGAGTTGATGTAGCCCGAGTACCAGGACGGGTCGGTGAAGATCGTCCGGTAGTTGTCCCAGGTGAACTGCTGCGGGAAGAAGCTGAAGCTCGCCAGGATCTCGTTGTTGGTCTTGAAGCTCATGTTGACCATCCAGTAGATGGGCAGCAGCGCGAAGACCAGGTAGGCGAGCAGGAAGAGGTTGCGCTTGCGGAAGCGTCGTTCATCCATGGATGCTCTCCTTTCGATAGCTGTCAACCCAGGGATCGCCAGGGCATACCGGTGTTTTTACCGTCATTGCTCCACCTCCGGCTGCTGGGTGCCGACCCGCTGCATCCAGTTGTAGAGCACGAAGCACAGCAGCAGGATGATGAGGAAGTAGATCAGCGAGAACGCCGCCGCCGGACCCAGGTCGAACTGGCCGACCGCCTTCTGGGTGAGGTACTGCGACAGGAAGGTGGTGGCGTTGCCCGGGCCGCCGCCGGTGAGCACGAAGGGCTCGGTGTAGATCATGAAGCTGTCCATGAAGCGCAGCAGCACCGCGATCATCAGCACGCCGCGCATCTTGGGCAGCTGGATGTAGCGGAACACGGCGAACTTGCTCGCGCCGTCGATGCGCGCGGCCTGGTAGTAGGCGTCGGGGATCGAGCGCAGCCCGGCGAAGGCCAGCAGCGCCACCAGCGGCGTCCAGTGCCAGACGTCCATCAGCAGCACGGTGAGCCAGGCCTGGGTCGCGTTGCCGGTGTAGCTGTAGTCGATGCCCAGCCAGCCCATGGCGCGGCCGAAGAGCCCGATGTCCGAGCGGCCGAAGAGCTGCCAGATGGTGCCCACCACGTTCCACGGGATCAGCAGCGACAGCGCCACCGTCACCAGCACCGCCGACGACTTCCAGCCCTGGGCCGGCATCGACAGCGCCAGCGCGATGCCCAGCGGGATCTCCACCGCCAGCACCGCGCAGGAGAAGACCAGCTGGCGCAGCAGCGCGGCGTGCAGCTCCTCGTCGCGCATCACCGCGGCGAACCATTCGGTGCCGACGAAGACGCGGCGGTCGGGCGAGATGATGTCCTGCACCGAGTAGTTGACGACCGTCATCAGCGGCAGGATGGCCGAGAAGGCCACGCAGACCAGCACCGGCAGGATCAGGAACCAGGCCTTCTGGTTCACGGGTTTCGTGGTCGAATTCATCCGACGAGTTCCTCGTTCGCGTAGAAGCAGGTGTGCGGCCCGACGACCCGCAGGGCGACGGCATCGCCCGCTCCGGGCGGGACGGCGTCGGGGGCCAGGCGCAGCTTGACCGGGTGCTCGCCGACGCGGGCGGTCACCAGCCGGTAGGTGCCCACGTCCTGCACCTGCGCCACGGTGGCCGGCACCGTGCCGGGCGTGCCGGCCGGCGCCAGCGCGAGGTATTCGGGGCGGATGCCCAGGCGCAGGTCGCCGGCCGGCAGCGCGTGGCCCGCCGCGTCGACCGCGTGCCCGGCGACCTCCAGCCGGCCGCCGGCGCCGGATGCCGCCGGCAGGAAGTTCATGCCGGGCGAGCCGATGAAGTGGCCCACGAAGGTGTGCGTCGGCCGCTCGAAGAGCGCGTCGGCGGTGCCGACCTGCACCGCGCGGCCCCGGGTCATCACCACCACCTCCTCGGCGAAGGTCAGCGCCTCGACCTGGTCGTGGGTGACGTAGATGAGCGTCAGCTTGAGTTCCTGGTGGATCTGCTTGAGCTTGCGGCGCAGCTGCCATTTGAGGTGCGGGTCGATCACCGTCAGCGGCTCGTCGAACAGCACCGCGGCCACGTCCTCGCGCACCAGGCCGCGGCCGAGCGAGATCTTCTGCTTCTGGTCGGCCGAGAGGTTGGCCGCGCGCTGGTCGAGCTGGTGACCCATCTCCAGCATCTCGGCGATGCGGCCGACCCGCGCCTTGATGCGGTCGGCCGGCACGCCGCGGTTGCGCAGCGGGAAGGCCAGGTTCTGCGCCACCGTCATCGTGTCGTAGATGACCGGGAACTGGAACACCTGCGCGATGTTGCGCTGCTGCGGGCTGCGGGCGGTGACGTCCTGGCCGTCGAAGCGCACCGTGCCGTGCGAGGGCGTCACCAGACCGGAGACGATGTTGAGCAGCGTGGTCTTGCCGCAGCCCGAGGGCCCCAGCAGCGCGTAGGCGCCGCCGTCGCGGAAGCTCATCTTCAGCGGCAGCAGGGCGTAGTCGGCGTCCGCCTGCGGATTCGGCCGGTAGGCGTGCGCCAGGTCGAGGTCGATGCGGGCCATCTCAGGAATCCTTGCGGGACGGGGCGTTCGGGCGGGGCGCGGCCATCAGGGCGCCGGCCGCGTCGAACAGGTAGGCGCGCGACGGCGGCAGGTGGACCGTGACCGGCGCGCCGAGGGCGAAGCGGTGCACGCCGGTGAGCTGCGCCACCAGCTCGCCGGCGGCGGTGGCCACGTGCACGAAGGTGTCGGAGCCGGACATCTCGGCCAGTTCCACGGTGCCGGGCAGCGCGACGTCGCCCGGCCGGGCCTCCATGCGCAGGGCGCTGGCGCGCACGCCGACGGTGACCTCGGCCGAGCGCAGCGCAGCGCCGGCCGGCAGCGGCACGGGCAGCGCCAGACCGCCGGCGCAGTGCACCCGCAGCCGCTGCGTGCCGTGCGCGTCGGCCTCCTGGCGCACCTGGCCCGGGAGCAGGTTCATCGGCGGATCGCTGAAGGCGCGCGCCACCCGCAGCGACGCGGGCGCATGGAAGACCTCGGCCGTCGGGCCGTACTGCAGCAGCTCGCCGGCCTCCAGCACCGC
Organism: Burkholderiaceae bacterium; assembly: GCA_022702125.1. Taxonomy (GTDB): domain Bacteria; phylum Pseudomonadota; class Gammaproteobacteria; order Burkholderiales; family Burkholderiaceae_C; genus JAKOND01. The sequence continues at coordinate 7,467 of JAKOND010000165.1, read as the reverse complement.
GGTGTGGCCGCCCAGCAGCAGCGCCTCGGCCGGCTCGGTGGTGGCGTAGACCACGGTGGAATCGCCGGCGGCGAAGAGTTGCGAGAGTTCGTCGCGCAGGCCTTCGCGCAGCTTGTAGTCGAGGTTGACCAGGGGCTCGTCGAGCAGCATCAGCGGCGCGCCCTTGGCCAGCGCCCGGGCCAGCGCCACCCGCTGCTGCTGGCCGCCCGACAGCTCGGCCGGCAGGCGCTCCAGGAAGGGCGCGATGTGCAGCCGCTCGGCCAGCGCGCGCACCCGGGCGGCGATGTCCCGCGCGTCCCGTTTCGCGCCGCGCAGCTTCAGCGGCGAGGCGATGTTGTCGAACACGTTCATCGACGGGTAATTGATGAACTGCTGGTAGACCATCGACACGTTGCGCTCGCGCACCGGCACGCCGGTGACGTCGCGGCCGTCCACCGCCACGCGGCCGGCGGTGGGCGTGTCCAGCCCCGCCATGATCCGCATCAGGCTGGTCTTGCCGGCCTGGGTGGCGCCCAGCAGCACGGTGACCGCGCCGGGCACCAGCGCCATCGAGATGTCGCGCAGCCACGTCTCGGGGCCGACGGTCTTGCCGACCTGCTCCAGCGTCAGCCGCATCGCGTCTCCCCGCGCTCGCGGCGGTTCCGGTTCGTGCCGTGTTCGGTGACTGGGGCCATGGAACGTCCTTCGTGCCGCCGGGGCGGCGGATCCCTCGTTGTGGTGCGCGCGTCGGGCACCCCGATCGCTTTGGCCGGATTCTTGTTCTTTTTCGCGCGTTTCGACTCGTGGTTTTCCCTTGCGATGTTCTTTTGCCTTCGATTTACAGTGTTCGACGCATGATTACGAACACGTACGAACATCCCGGAGAGCCCCGCGCGTGAACTCCAACCCCCGACAGATCCGCCTGCTCGACCTGGTGCAGGCGCGCGGCACGATGACGGTGGAGCAGCTCGCCGAGACGCTCGGCGTGACCCTGCAGACGGTGCGCCGGGACGTGCAGCGCATGGCCGACGCCGGCCTGCTGGCGCGCTTCCACGGCGGGGTGCGCCTGCCCGGATCGACCACCGAGAACATCGCCCACCGCCAGCGCGAGGTGCTGCATGCCGAGGGCAAGGCGCGCATCGCCGCGGCGGTGGCGGCGCAGGTGCCCGACGGCTGCTCGCTGATCCTCAACATCGGCACCACCACCGAGGCGGTGGCCAAGGCGCTGCTGCGCCACCGCGGGCTGCGCGTCATCACCAACAACCTGCACGTGGCGACCATCCTCAGCACCAACCCGGACTGCGAGGTGATCGTCGCCGGCGGGGTGGTGCGCGCCCGCGACTGGGGCATCGTCGGCGAGGCGGCGGTGGACTTCATCCGGCAGTTCCGGGTGGACATCGCGCTCATCGGCATCTCGGGCATCGAGGCCGACGGCACGCTGCGCGACTTCGACTACCGCGAGGTCAAGGTGGCGCAGACCATCCTGCAGCAGTCGCGCGAGACCTGGCTGGCGGCCGACCACAGCAAGTTCCACCGGCCGGCGATGGTCGAGCTGGCGCGGCTGGGCCAGATCCACCGCCTGTTCACCGACGCGCCGCCGCCCGAGCCCTTCCCCGCCCTGCTGGCCGAGGCCGGGGTGCGCTGCGAGGTGGCCGGCGGCTGAGGCGCGCCGCGTCCCGCCCCGCGCCCCGTCCGCCCTCCCTCTGCCCTCCTCCCGAGCCGATCCTCCCGACCTTTCCCGCCCGACGCCATGACCTACCTGCTCGCCCTGGACCAGGGCACCTCCAGCTCGCGCAGCATCGTCTTCGACGACCGCGGCCGCATCGTCGCCCAGGCGCAGCGCGAGCTGCCCCAGCACTACCCGAAACCCGGCTGGGTCGAGCACGACCCGCGGGAGATCTGGCGGACCCAGATCGACACCGCCCGGGAGGCGCTGCGCACCGCCGGGCTCGGCGCCGACGCGATCCGCTCGGTCGGCATCACCAACCAGCACGAGACCACCGTGGTCTGGGACCGCGCCACCGGCGAGCCGGTCCACCGCGCCATCGTCTGGCAGGACCGGCGCGCCGAGCCCGAATGCGCCCGGCTGCGCGCCGAGGGCCACGAGGCGCGGATCCAGGCGCGCACCGGCCTGCGGGTGGACGCCTACTTCTCGGGCACCAAGCTGCGCTGGATCCTGGACCACGTGCCCGGCGTGCGCGCGCGGGCCGAGCGCGGCGAACTCGCCTTCGGCACGGTGGACAGCTGGCTGGTCTGGCAGCTGACCGGCGGCGCGCGCCACGTCACCGACGTGAGCAACGCCGCGCGCACCATGCTCTTCGACGTGCACCGCAACGCCTGGGACGACGAGCTGCTGGGGCTGATGGACATCCCGCGCGCGCTGCTGCCCGAGGTGCTGCCGTCGAGCGCCGATTTCGGCACCGTGCGCGCCGACCTGCTGGGCCATGCGGTGCCCATCGGCGGCGTGGCCGGCGACCAGCAGGCCGCCACCTTCGGGCAGGCCTGCTTCACGCCCGGCATGGCCAAGAACACCTACGGCACCGGCTGCTTCCTGCTGATGCACACCGGCACCGTCTTCCAGGCCTCGCAGAACGGCCTGGTCACCACCAGCGCCGCGCAGCCCACCGCGCGGCCCGAATTCGCGCTGGAGGGCAGCGTCTTCGTCGGCGGCGCGGTGGTGCAGTGGCTGCGCGACGGCCTGCGCGCCATCGAGGCCAGCAGCGCGGTCCAGGCCCTGGCCGAGAGCGTGCCCGACGCCGGCGGCGTGGTGCTGGTGCCGGCCTTCACCGGCCTGGGCGCCCCCTACTGGGACCCGGACGCGCGCGGCACCATCACCGGCCTGACCCGGGGCACGACCATGGCGCACGTGGCGCGCGCGGCGCTGGAGAGCATCGCCTTCCAGAGCGCCGCGCTGCTGCACGCGATGCAGCGCGACGCGGCGCAGGCCGGCGTGCCGCCGGTGCGGGAGCTGCGGGTGGACGGCGGCGCCTGCGTCAACGACCTGCTGATGCAGATCCAGGCCGACCTGCTGGGCGTGCCGGTGGTGCGGCCGGCGGTGGTGGAGACCACCGCGCTGGGCGCGGCCTGCCTCGCGGGGCTGTCGTGCGGCGTGTTCTCCGGCACCGACGCGCTGTCGGCGCTGTGGCGCGCGGACCGCCGCTTCGAGCCCGCCATCGGCGCCGACGAGGCCGGCGAGCGCATGGCGCGCTGGGAGCGCGCGGTGCGGCAGACGGTGGCGGACTGACCGCGTCCGCCGGCCGGGGCGCGGTCAGTCCGCGGGAGCGGCGCCGGCCGCTTCGCGCGGCAGGAACTGGTTCATGCGGTCGCGGATGTCCTGCGCGCGCTCGGAGCCGGCCTGCCGGGCCACCTCGGCCAGCAGGGCGTCGGCCGCGTCCAGCATGCCGGCCCGGTCGCGCGCGTCGCGCAGCATGCCGTGGAACCGCCGCGCCAGGTCCGGGTCCCGGCGCGCGAACAGGCGCTCGCAGATGTCGAACAGGTACATCCGGGTGCCGGCCAGCGAGCGCGGGGCCCCGGCCGCCGGCGCCGGGATGCCGGGGGCGGCCGCCGGGGGCGTCGGGGGGCCGCCGGAGGCCCGCGCCGGCGGGTGCGGCTCGGACGGCACCGGCGTTTCGCGCGGCGCGTCCGCCCGGGCGAGGTAGCCCTGGTGCAGGAGCCGGTCCACGATCGGGCCGCCCGCGCCCTCGTAGAGGGCCTTCAGGTCCGCCAGCGGCCTGCCGTCGGCCAGCAGCAGCAGGGCCCGCTCGCGCAGGCCCAGGGTGCGGACGCCGGGGGCGAGTTCCAGGCGGGCTTTCTCGGTTCTTCGGATCGGGGTCTGCATGGCGGTCGGATGCATGGGGCCGGAGGGAAGGCCGGAGTTCACCGCCGGGCCGTGACGCCGTCATGACCCGCCGGCCGCCCCGCCCCGCCGTGCGGGAAGCGCGATACTGCCGACCTTTGCCTTCCCCGACCTCCCGCCCTCCGGCCCCGACCGCCCCTTTCGCCATGCCAGACACCACCGCCGCCCCGACCCCGTCCACCCCCCTGCCCGCCGACCTGTCGGTCGCCTTCATCGGCGGCGGCAACATGGCCAGCGCCCTCATCGGCGGGCTGGTCCACCAGGGCCTGCCCGCCGCGCGGCTGCAGGTGGTGGAGCCGCACGCGCCGAGCCGCGCCCGGCTGGAGGCCGACTTCCCCGGCATCCGGGTGCTGGAGGTGTCCGGACCGGCGCTGGCCGACAGCGCCGCGGTGGTCTGGGCGGTCAAGCCGCAGGTGCTGCGCGAGGCGGCGGCCCAGGCCGCGCCGCACACCGCCGACGCGCTGCACCTGAGCGTGGCCGCCGGCATCCGCAGCGACAGCCTGGCCGCATGGCTCGGCAGCGAACGCATCGTGCGCGCCATGCCCAACACGCCCTCGCTGATCGGACGCGGCATGACCGGCCTGTTCGCCCGCCCGGCGGTAGACGCGGCCGACCGCGACCGGATCGGGCAGCTGGTGGCGCCCACCGGCGACTACCTCTGGCTGGCGCAGGAGTCGCTGCTGGACGCGGTCACCGCCGTCTCGGGCTCGGGCCCGGCCTACGTGTTCTACCTGATCGAGGCGATGGCCGCGGCCGGCGTCGCGCTGGGGCTGGCCGCGCAGGACGCGCACCGGCTGGCGGTCGGCACCGTGGCCGGCGCGGCGGAGCTCGCGGCGCGCTCCGACGACGCGCCCGAGGCGCTGCGCGAGCGGGTCACCTCCAAGGGCGGCACCACCCATGCGGCGATCTCGTCGATGGAGAGCGACGGCGTGCGCCAGAGCATCGAGCGCGCCCTGCGCGCCGCGCACGACCGCGCGGTGGAGATGGGCGACGAGTTCGGCCGGAGCTGAACCCTGCATGCCTACTCATGGCGATGGGATATACGCTTTGAGTTGAGTTAATTTTTGAATTTATACGCAATGCGTACAATCTCTTGCCATGCACAGCCAGCAAGATTTTCTGCGCGATGCGATGCATCGCCTCAACCTCACCCGGGATAGGTTTGCCGACCGCCTCGGTATCCGGCGACGCGCACTGGATACCTGGTTGCTGCCTAGCGATTCGAGCGAATCGCGTGCCATGCCGGACATGGTGGAAAAGTTCGTCCTGGAAATCCTGAGGCACGCAGCACAGGACGGTCAGGGAGCCCTTGCGGCAGACAGCCGTGCTGCACAGCCGCTGGCAGAGCGCATCGCATTCGAGGGCAAGCCGCAACTCCTGTCGGTTTCGCAATTCGATCGTGACAGCCTGGAAGCGCTCTTTCAGGTAGCCGACATCATGCAGCCCATCGCCCGGCGCCAGAAGGTGTCACGGGTCCTGGAAGGCGCGGTGCTCGGCAGCCTGTTCTTCGAGGCCAGCACCCGTACCCGGGTGAGCTTCGGCGCAGCCTTCTGCCGGCTGGGCGGCACCGTCTGCGACACCACGGGTTTCACCTTCTCATCGATGGCCAAGGGCGAGTCGATCTACGACACCAGCCGGGTCATGAGCGGTTATGTGGATGCGCTGGTCGTACGTCACCCCGAGCAGGGGTCAGTGACCGAATTCGCCCGCGCGACCAATATCCCGGTCATCAACGCAGGCGATGGCCCGGGCGAGCATCCCAGCCAGGCCATCCTGGACCTCTACACCCTGCAGCGCGAGTTCTCACGGCTGGGCAAGCTGATCGACGGCACCCACGTCGCGCTCGTCGGCGACCTGAAGTACGGCCGCACGGTTCATTCGCTGATCCGGCTGCTGTCGCTCTACCAAGGACTCAAGTTCACGCTGGTCGCTCCGTCATCGCTGGAAATGCCCTCGTACCTGCTGGAACTCGTAGCACGCCAGGGCCACGTCATCGAGCAGACGCAATCGCTGGAAACAGGCCTGCACGGTGCCGACGTGGTGTATGCCACCCGCATCCAGCGGGAGCGTTTCAACGGAGAGTCCATCGAAGGCTACGCACCCGATTTTCAGGTGTGCAAATCGCTGGTGGACGCCGTCTGCAAGGCGGACACGATCCTGATGCACCCATTGCCGCGCGATGGCCGGCCCGGCGCCAACGATCTGAGCACCGACCTCAACTACGACCCGTGACTGGCTATCTTCCGACAGACCGACAACGGCATTCCGGTGCGTATGGCGCTGTTCGCGACGCTGCTGGGTGTCGAGCACCAGGTGGCCCGCTCAATGCGGGATGCGGGCTGGCGCTCGCCTTCGCATGTCGGACCGGACGACGCGGTGTTCGATGGACTGGACTGAAGGCATTGCACAGAACGGAGGCTAGGGCTCACGGCGCGCCGATCGGCTTCTGCAGCGCGTAGCCCAGCGCCACACCCGCGAAGACCGCGAAGCCCAGCCAGTGGTTGGCGCGGAAGGCGCGGAAGCAGCCCTCGCGGGTGCGGTGGCGGATCAGCGTCGCGTGCCACGCCACCTGCGCCAGCGCGAGGCCCAGGCCGGCGAGCACCGGCCAGCCCAGCCGGGCCGGATGCAGCGCGGCGTACCACAGGCCCAGGCAGCCCAGGTAGAACGCCACGATGGCGGCCACGTCGAAACGGCCGAGGGTGATGGCCGAGGTCTTCATGCCGATGCGCAGGTCGTCGTCGCGGTCGACCATGGCGTACTCGGTGTCGTAGGCCAGCACCCAGCACAGGTTGCCCAGCACCAGCAGCCAGCCCTCGGTCGGCACCGAACCCTGGGCCGCCGCCATCAGCCATTCGTCGCCGCCGGGCACCACCGACAGCAGCCACGATTCGCTGCCCTGCACCGCGGTGAAAGCCATCGGGATGCCGAAGCTGAAGGCCACGCCCAGCACCGCCTGCGGCATCGAGACGTGGCGCTTGGCGAGCGGATAGAGCAGCGTGATCGCCAGCGCGCCCATCGACCACACCACGGTGGTGGCGTTGGTGGTCAGCACCAGCCCGAAGGCGGCCAGCGTCAGCGCGCCGCCCAGCGCCAGCGCCTCGCGCGGCGACACCGCGCCCGAGGTCACCGGCCGCTGCGCGGTGCGCTTGACATGGCGGTCGAAGTCGCGGTCGGCCACGTCGTTGACGCAGCAGCCGGCGCTGCGCATCAGGATGGTGCCGAGCGTGAAGACGACCAGCAGGTGCCAGCCCGGGAAGCCGCCGGCCGCCACCCACAGCGCGGTCAGCGTGGGCCACAGCAGCAGCAGCCAGCCGGCGGGCCGGTTCCAGCGGATCAGGTCGAGGTAGCGGGCCAGCCGGGAGCGGAGAGAGGCGTCGGAGTTCGGAGGCATGGGCAGGACGGGGCGTCGGAGGATGCGGCCCGGCCGGACCGCGCGGCATGCGCGGCGGCGGCCGAAACGGCGCGGGGAAACGGCGCGATTGTCGCCGCAGGCGCGGCCGCGTCAGGGCCGGCCGCGCGGCGGACCGGGGGGCCGGGGCGTCACGGGTTGCGCGCCTGCGCGGTCACGCAGACCACCAGCGCCAGCGCCTCGCGCGGCGACACCGCGCCCGAGGTCACCGGCCGCTGCGCGG
>JAKOND010000046.1 GCA_022702125.1 Burkholderiaceae bacterium | reverse complement strand
CATCCAACAGACTTCGAGTCCGAAATTTCCAGGTTTTTCCCGGCGGGTGGTGGCGGAGCGAAGCTGTTGGCGCGGTCGTGGTCCGTGCCGGAAGATAAGATCCGCACGGGATCAACCGCTTTCGATCGCACGGCACCGGCGGTCTGCGGTCCAGCGCAGTGCGTGCGGTGAGCGGTTCAAACCGCCGGTGCTGTGCCGTCGAGACCGCAGACAGCGCGCAAGTGGGCAGGTGGCGGCGGTCCACGGCATCCGCGATCCCTACCAGGTGGTGGTCTGGCTCCGCTATACCGAAGAAGACAGGGTGCAGGCTCTCGACAGCGTGAACTAGGGGCGACCGCGCATGCTCACGGACGGACACCACCCCTCGACTCATAAGTCTCCCTCCACCATCCGTCTGGTGCAAGCTTTGCGCCAAAAGAACGAACGGCTACGCGCGGAGGTGGCGTACTTGCGCTCGCCAACACGGCCCCACGCAATGTTGTCCGAAGGCCGGCAGGCTGCAAGCCCATAGGACTCGACATCCCATCAGCAGCACGTCGTGGCAGCAGCTGCAGCCCTTGATTCCCGCGTTCACCGTTTCGACCGGAGGCGGACCGCGACAGAGCGTATCCATAGGAGATAGGGCACCGGGCGTCGTCTGGCCGCTCGTTTCCGAACCGACCGGGCGTCGGGTTTCAGAGACAGGGTCCGCTTCGGCAACCGGGAACCGCCCTGCGAGAAGGAGCCAGGGATGGATCTCCTGCGCGCACCCCCCAACAAATTCGAGCCAGCCGGCCCAGGATGGCTTCAGGAAGCTCCACCGCGGTCGATAGCAAAGGGAAGCCCCAGGATCGTCGCGCGACCGCAGCATCTTGGGTGTTGAGAACTCCCGTCCCTCAAGTTGCAAAGAAGCGCAGAAAACCGTCATGCAGATCGTGAACAGCACCCTGGTCGAACGTTTCGGCGACTACCGGGTATCGACGGGCGAGGTGGCGACCGCCCAGGGCAAGGCCAGGGGGTACTGGGTCGCGGATATCAACGGCACACGGGTGTCGGAATTCATTGATGAGGCCCAGGCACGCGCCCGGGCAGACGTCCTGTCGCAGTCCGAGCCCACGCGTCTGGAGCGAAGGGAAAAAGGTGCGTACCTATGAGCGGCAGGCCTGGTTGGGGAGCGGGAGCCCGGGAACATGACGAGCGGTCCGGGAGCCTGCCGACGGCGAGGCGTCGGTTCGATGCCGATCCGCTCCGAGGGACGCGCGCGGTTCGGTTTTCAGGAGGCCTCGTCGCGGCAGGCCTCTGCAACGACGGGAGGCCGGGAGTGGCGGTATGGTCTGTGACGGTGTTCAATACCACACCGCAGGGTTGCGAGGACCTGTGGAGGCAGAGTCCGGAAGGCTACCGTGCCGCCATCGTGGGCAGCTGGGAGGTGGGCCACGAGGGCTCGGCCTGGATCGGGGAACTGGTCGAGCAAGGCAGGGCCCTGCAGGTGCGCAAAGATGGCTTCCTGAACCGCTACGCCGTGCAGGCGAAGCACCTGCAGTCGCTCAATCTCTGGGACTGGATCCGTCTGCACCAGGCGCAGGACGCGCTGGACGAGTGCGTGCAGCAAGAAGGTCGGCCTGCGCAAGAACGCCCGTACAGCGTCTTGCAGGTTCGCCAGTGGCATGCGGAACGTCTGCAGGCCGGTGCGCCGGATGCCGTATGGACGGTCGACATCTGGGGACATGCATTGGGCCGTCGCCAGCCCATCGCGCGAAGCCATTCAGACCGCATGGCATGGCGCGAAGCCCGGCACCGGGAGCCGCCAGGCGCAACCCCTCCGCAGTACGCCGTAGCCGGCGCGGCCCCCGGGTGATCGCGTCCCTGGCGCGCACCGGCGCCATCGCCTCCCTGGGATACGCGAACAGGTCGGCGACCGAGCGCGATCGGCGTCGGCCGACCATCGGTGCTGTGTTGGCCCGCATCGCGAGGAGGCGCCGCGGCGCAGCCCCGATGGTGTGAACCGCAAGTGTCGCGAAGCTGCAGGCGACGCTGACGGAGGCGATGCGCCAGCCCGAGATCCGCTCCCGTCTCGCCGGTGTCGGCGCCGAGCCGATCGGCTCCACGCCGGCGCAGCTCGGGCAGCACCTGCGCCAGGAGCTGTCGCGCTGGAGCAAGCTGGTGGCCGAGCGCAACATCCGCATCGACTGATGCTTGGGTAGCCTCCCACGATCGAGAGGATCGGCTCCGGCGGAACCGACGGCAGGTCGTACCGCGCGCGGCGTGCCGAACTGCGGGCCCGCAACCGCGCCGCGATCGTGTCCGCTTGCGCAGAAGTGGAGGCCGTGCTTGACGCCCAGTCCGCGCTCGGCGCTCCGTCGCCCACCCACGCCGCGGTGCTCGAGCAGGCGCGCCGCACCGCCGAATTGGCCGAATCGCGCTACCGTGGTGGCGCGGAATCCCTGCTGGCGCTGCTGGATGCGCGACGCACGCTGTATGCGGCAGAAGACACGGCCGTGCACATCCGGCTGGCGCGCCTGCAGGCCGCCGTGGGCCTGTACCGTGCGTCGGGGGGCGGGTGGATTCCGCCATCACCGCATGGCGCTGGCGCGCAACCCCGTACGCAGCATCCTCGGCCGAACATGATCGTGAGCCGCGGCGCCTGAACGCTGCATCGTGCCCGTCCCGGCAACCGCACGAACCTTCGCTCGCGGAGGCTCGCCCAGGCCGCGAGGTCGTGGGGATCGGCCGCGACCAGCCCGTCTGCCGTCCAGGGGCGCGGCAACGCCCCGGACCCCGAAACCCTGCATCTCCCGGCGGTTGACAGCTTTTCGAAAGCCTGGCCTTGGCATCATCGCCGGCCCAGAGAATATTTCGGAGACAACCATGCACACCACCCATGCGGCCATGGCCGCGCTCGACGGCGGCTTCTCCCGCCGCCGCCTCCTGTCGGCCGGCGCGGCGCTGGGAACGTCGGCGTTCCTGCCCGCCGCGTCCAGGGCGCAGGGCCAGTGGCCCACCAAATCGATCCGCTTCGTGGTGCCTTTCGCACCGGGCGGCAGCTCGGAGATCGTCGCGCGCTCGACCGCGGCGGAACTGTCCAAGACCCTCGGCCAGAGCGTCTACGTCGACAACAAGCCCGGCGCGGCCGGCAACATCGCCATGTCGGAAGTCGCGCGCGCCGACGATCAGCACACCGTCGTCCTGGGCCACATCGGCACCCTGGCGGTCAATCCGTACATCTTCTCGAAGCTGCCCTGGGAACTGAAGGACTTCAAGCCGGTCAGCCTGCTCGCGAAGGTGCCGAGCCTGTACGTGGTGCATCCCGACGTGCCGGCCAAGAACCTGCGCGAGTTCATCGCCTACGCCAAGAGCAAGCCCGGCAGGCTCAGCTACGGCTCCGCCGGCAACGGCAGCGCGGGCCAGCTGGCCTTCGAATACCTGAAAATGACCTCGGACGTGTTCATGCTGCACGTGCCCTACCGCGGCACCGGCCCGATGCTGACGGACCTGCTCTCGGGACGGCTCGACGCATCCGCCATCGGCGCCGCGGCGATCATCCCGTTCATCAAGTCGGGCAAGGTGCGGTGCATCGCGACCGGCTCCGCCAAGCGCCTGCCCCTGCTGCCCGACGTGCCGACGGTGGCGGAGCAGGGCTACCCCGGCTTCGAGATGACGCAGTGGTACGGGATGATGGCGCCGGCCAGCCTGCAGCAGCCCCACCTCGACAAGCTGGCCGCCGAAACCATGAAGGCGGTCAAGGCGCCCGAATCCCTGCGCCGCCTCAACGGCGATGCGGCCGAGGCCATCGGCGACACCCCGGCGCAATTCGCCCAGTTCATCGCCACCGAGCAGGAGCGCTGGAAGAAGGTGATCGCGCGCGCGCAGATCAAGCCCGACTGAGGACGCCGGCTCCATGGGAACGCGGAGCCGCGGGGCCGGCGCCGCCCGCCGCGCCGCGGCCTTTTGGGCCTAGGATCGACCGATGCGCATCCTGCTGGCCGAAGACGAACACACCCTGGGCACCTGGCTCTGCAAGGCGCTCGAGCATGCGGGCATCCAGGTCGAGTGGGTCGACGACGGGCGCCTGGCCGACCAGGCCCTGCAACAGCGCAGCCACGATGCGCTGGTCCTGGACCTGGGCCTGCCGGGCTACGACGGCCATCGGGTGCTGCGCCGGCTGCGCGAACGCGACCAGCGCCTGCCGGCCCTGATCCTGACCGCCCGCGACTCGCTCGACGAGCGGGTGCGCGCGCTCAACGCCGGCGCGGACGATTTCCTCGCCAAGCCGTTCGCGCTGCCCGAACTCGAAGCGCGCCTGCACGCCCTGGTCCGCCGGGCCCGCGGCAGCGAGCATCCGCGGCTGGCCTGCGGCCCGCTGCATTACGATTCCGCGCGCCGCCAGTTCCTGCTGAGCGATGCGGCCCTCGCCCTGTCGCCGCGGGAACATGCGGTGCTGCTCGCCCTGCTCCAGCGCAGCGGCGAGCCGTGCTCCAAACAGCAGATCCTGGACCGCGTGTTCCCCGACGACCGGACGGTGCATCCCGAGGCGGTCGAAGTCCTGGTGCACCGCCTGCGCAAGCGGCTGGAAGGCAGCGGCGTGCGCATCACCACCCTGCGGGGCCTGGGCTATGCGCTGGAAACGGACTGACGCGACCCTGGCGCTGCGCCTGCAGCGCGCCAGCCTGGGGCGCCGGCTGGCGGTGTTGCTGCTGCCCCTGCTGGTCGCCGTCACCGCCGCCGAGCTGTGGGCGACCCGCCGGCATGCGCTGGAAGCCGCCAACGCCGCCTACGACCGGTCGCTGCTCGGCGCGCTTAAGGCGATCGACGCCAACATCTCCACCGAATCGGGCGGCCTGGCGGTCGAGCTGCCCTACCGCATGTTCGAGTTCTTCGAGCTGACCGCGAGCGGGCAGGTGTTCTTCCGCATCGTCACCTCCGACGGCCTCGTGGAGCTGGGCAGCGCCGACCTGCCGCCGCCGTCCGCCGAGCCGGCCCGGGGCACGCCGGTCTTCTACGATGCGGTTTATTTCGGCGAGTCGGTCCGCCTGGTGGCCTACCGGCGGGAACTGGACCGCGCGCCCGCGGGCAGCACCGCCAGCACCGTGCTGGTCCAGGTCGGGGAAAGCACCCGCTCGCGCGAGGAGTTCACCGCGCGATTCGTCCGCAGCGCCGCCGCCCGCGACGCGATCGTCCTCGGCACGCTGCTGCTGGGCAGCCTGTGGGCGCTCGCCGTGGCCCTGCGGCCGCTGACCCGCATGGCGCGCGAGGTCCAGGCGCGCCATCCGAACGACCTCACGCCCCTGGGCGACGACCGCCTGCCGGCCGATATCCGCCCCCTGGTCGCGGCGGTCAACCACCAGATGGAACGCATCCGGGGCCTGATGGCGCAGCAGCGCGGCTTCCTCGACGACGCGTCCCACCAGCTGCGCACCCATCTCACCACCTTGCAGATGCAGGCCGACTATGCGCAGCGATCGCACGACGCCGCCGCGGTGCGCGAAGCGCTCGGGGCGCTGGGCACGGAGATCGGCCGGGCGGCCCGCACGACCCAGCAGCTGCTGGCGCTGGGCCGCAGCGACGCCGCCGCGCTGGAGCGCGCGCCGGTGGACCTGGCCGCGCTGGCGCGCGAGGCGGCCGTCGCCTTCCTGCCGCGCGCGCGGACCCGCGGCATCGACCTGGGCATCGACATGCCGGAGGATCCGTGCCCGGCATTCGGCGACCGGGGGCTGCTGCAGGAGGCGTTGCGCAACCTGCTCGCGAACGCCATCGCCTACACGCCGGAAGGCGGCATCGTGACCGTCTCCGCCACGGTGGCGCGGGAGCCGGTGGGCGGCTGCGAACTGGCGGTCGAAGACGACGGTCCCGGATTGAGCGCCGAGGAGCGCGCGCTGCTGGGCCAGCGCTTCCGGCGCGGCGCACGGGCCGCCGAGGGCGGATCGGGCCTGGGCATCGCGATCGCCCGGTCCATCGCGGAGCGCCATGGCGGCGAACTGGTGCTGCAGGCGCGCGCATCCGGCCCCGGCCTGCGCGCGGTGCTGCGATGGCCGGGACACGAGGACACCCCATGATGCCGAACCTTCGATTCCTCGACCGCGCACCCGCGCGGACCGATGCGGCGCGCCGCGCGCTGGTCCGGGCCGTGCCGGCGGCCGCGCTCCTGGCATGCGCCGGTCGGACCCGCGGCGCCGAGAGCGCCGGGGCCCGCCCGGCGTCCGGCGATCCCTCGCATGCCGCGGCCCGGTGCCTCATCCCCGCCAAGGCCGGCGGAGGATTCGAGCTGACCTGCGGCCTGGCCCGCGATGCGCTGCAGGCGGTGCGCCCCGCCCGGCCGCCGCTCGTTTCCCGCTACCTGCCCGGCGGCATCGGCGCGCTCGCCTTCAGCCGCATCGCCACCGGACAGACCGGAGGCGACGACACGCTGGTCGCGTTCTCGAGCGGATCCCTGCTCAACCTGGCGCAGGGCCGTTTCGGGCCCTACGGTGCCTCCGCCGTCCACTGGATCGCCGCCTTGGGCGCCGACTTCGGCGCGGTGGCGGTCCAGGGCGACGCGCCCTACCGCAACCTGCAGGACCTGCTGCAGGCCCTCCGCCGCGACATGAACCGCATCGTGTTCGGTGCCGGCGGCACGGTCGGCAGCCAGGACTGGGTCAAGGCCGCGCTGCTGGTGCGGGCTGCGGGACGCGACCATCGGGCGATGCGCTTCGTATCGTTCGAGGGCGGAGGCGACGCGATCAGCGCCCTCCAGGGCGGCCATGTCACGGTGTTCACCGGCGATGCCGCCGAGGCGGTGCAGGCCGCTGCTGCCGGGACCCCGTTGCGCTTCCTGGCCATGCTCTCCGACGCGCGCTTGCCCGGCCCGCTCGCGCATGTGCCGACCGCGCGGGAGCAAGGCATCGACCTGGTATGGCGTACGGTGCGGGGCCTGTACCTCAGCGCGCAGGCACCGCAGGTCAGTGCCGATGCCTGGCGGCAGGCTTTCGAGGAAGCGATTGCCGTTCCCGGCTATGCCGCGCTCCTGGCACGGTACGGGCTGTACGCCTTCGCCCTCACCGGCCCTGCGCTGGACGAGTTCGTCCGGCGCAGCCTGGCGGACTACCGCGCGCTGGCCGCCAGCCTGGGGCTGAAGGGCTGGAACCGGTGAGGGACCCCAGGCGCTGCCTCGCGGCAGATCCAGGCGGTTCGGCGGCCCGCGGATCGGGCCCGGTGATCCACCCTCCCATCGCGTCGGACCGCGGAGGAGCGGTGTGGTAAGCCGCCATTGCGCAGGATGCCGCCGCCGGCCGCCAGACGACGGCCGGCCCCGGCGCGACAGCGCCGATGACGCTTCCATCCGGCGCACGGGGTTTTTCCTGAAGGCATCCAGTGCCGCCGTGCACCGGGTCGCATCGCGATGGCGACACTGTGCGGCATCGGCCATCCATCCGCTGTCGATCCGTGCCGTCCCGCATGGTGGCACAGCACGCATCGCTCTCCCCGCCCGGCGGTGATCCGGCATCCCTGCATCAGGGCATTCGGTGGCTGCTGCCGCCGGCTGCGGAATCTCGCTTCGCAGGATGCTGGTTTGAGAATCGGGTTTTGGCCGTTCGCAATCGACAGCGCCGGGGGTTCGTGGGGAGAACGTTCGGTCTCGGGTGTTTACCCTGGCGCTCCCTCTGATGACAGCGAATTGAAAGCAGCCTTTGATTAAGGTGCCCATGTCGGCCGGGTACGGGCCGACGGCATATTCGAATCAAATTTCTGGAGACAGCGATGAAAAAAATCATGGTCGCCACCATGGGTGTGACTGCGTTCGCGGCAATGATCAGCGCGTGCGGCGGGAGCGACGGCAACGGGTCGGTGAGCGCAGGCGCTCCCAGTGAAATCCGTACGACGTGGTTTGGAATCAGCAATTTCCATTACCAGGTCGGCAAGATCGGATTTATTCTGGATGGGGAAGTCGTGAATTCCGGCAATGCCCCCTCGCCCGCCGCAGTGACCAAGGCTTTGTCCGCGCTCCGAAAGCGCGGCAGCGTGGATTATTTCCTGGTGGGCCATGAGCATGGCGACCATGCGCTGCAAATCCCCGAGTATGCGAAGCAAACGGGAAAGCCGATTTACGCGCCTGCATCGGTGTGCCAGAAAGTCGTTGCGTACGGCAATCCCGCTGCGCAATGCACCACCATCCGGGGAGGCGAGACGATCGCGCTCGATGAATTCACGACGGTCCGCGTCGTTCGATGGCTCCACAGCCTGGAGTGCGGGCAAACGGGCAATGGGACCGCAGGCGTCGAAACCTTTGGATTCCTGATCACGGCCAACACTTTCGACAGGGTGCTCTCCATCTATGCCTCGGATAGCGGCGCGGGCGGGCAAGAACTTTCCATCCCGCGGGTGGTCAACAAGGGGCTTCCGAACCAGGTGACCTACGGCTCTCCGCTGGAGAATCTGTCAGCCGCATTCAAGGCGGCGGGCATTCCGAACATCGACCTCTGGCAAGGCGGACCGGAGTCCGATGTGGTGTCCCAGGCCAGGATCATCATTCCCACTTTCAACGTGAAGTATTTCCAGCCCCACCACCTGGGTACGCGGAACACGGTCGTCGATGGCAAGAGCGTGGGATTCAGCCTCGAATACGGACTCCATTTCCCGTATCTCGAATCCGAAGTCCCGAAACTCACGGCCTACCTGAAATCCGTGGGGACGACCGCATTCAACCCGGTCAATTACTTCGATGCCTGGGCTCTGACGAAGAACAACTTCCAATCCGTTGACAATGCGGAGGTGAAGGCCGTCTACGGACTTCCTGCAACAGGAACGGGCCCGGGCAAGCAAGGCCCCAACCCCCGCTCCGGACAGCTCGAATGCGCGGCGAGCTAGGGTCCGCGGACGGCGACGATCCGGGTTGAACCGGCGCAGCGGCTGAATGAATGCACGGGTTATGGGTCCGACGCGGGGACAATGCCAGCAATCCCGGACTTCTTCGCGCGAGATAGAACTCGCTGGCAGGACTGCCGCGGGAGTGCTCCGCGAAGCGTCAGGCTACCTGTCGTGGTGCCGGATCGTTGTGGAAACCCTGGAAGGATGTGCGAAAACGACCCCATCGCGCACCCTTCCGGCACGTTGCCCTGCGGGGTGACGCGCCGTTTTTTCTGCTGCACCTGAAGGCAGGTCTCCGCACCTGCCTTACCGCATGCCTCTCCACGCACTGGGAGGACGAGAGCATCGATCAGACGGGTCACCCGGTTAGAGCGTGTTCTGAACTTTGAGCGCTGGAGCTGCGGTGAGGCTAGAGTGCGGCGATGCCCCGCAAGCCCTACCCGACGGATGTCAGCGACGAAGAATGGAGCTTCGCCGGCCCGTACCTGACGCTGATGGAAGAGGCGGCGCCGCAGCGCCGCCACGAACTGCGCGAAGTCTTCAACGCCTTGCGCTGGCTGGTTCGTGCAGGCGCACCCTGGCGCCTGCTGCCCAATGACTTCCCACCATGGGAGGTGGTCTACCAGCAGAGCCGCCGCTGGGTGGAGGCAGGCTGCTTCGAAGCGATGGTCTCGGATCTGCGCTCGATCATCCGCGTGGCCCAAGGCCGCCAGGGACAGCCGAGCACTGTGGTGCTGGACGGCCGCACGCTGCAGTCGAGCTGCGAGAGCGGGCCTCGCGCAGGCTACGACGGCTACAAGCGCAGGCGCGGCAGCAAGGTGCACATGGCAGTCGATACGCTCGGC
The DNA here is from genome assembly GCA_022702125.1 of Burkholderiaceae bacterium. GTDB lineage: Bacteria > Pseudomonadota > Gammaproteobacteria > Burkholderiales > Burkholderiaceae_C > JAKOND01. The sequence continues at coordinate 17 of JAKOND010000046.1, read as the reverse complement.
CACCTGCTGGCGGTACA
>JAKOND010000062.1 GCA_022702125.1 Burkholderiaceae bacterium | reverse complement strand
CGCCAACGAACATCTCGACGAAATCCGATCCGGAAATGCTGAAGAACGGTACCTTGGCCTCGCCTGCGATGGACTTGGCCAGCAGCGTCTTGCCGGTACCGGGAGGGCCGACCAGCAGCAGACCGCGCGGAATGCGTCCTCCGAGCTTCTGGAATTTTTGCGGGTCCCGCAGGAAATCGACGACTTCCTTTACCTCTTCTTTAGCCTCATCGCAGCCCGCAACATCGGCGAAGGTCACGGTGTTGCTGTTCTCGTCGAGCATGCGCGCCTTGCTCTTTCCGAAGCTGAAGGCACCGCCCTTGCCGCCGCCCTGCATCTGGCGCATGAAATACACCCATACGCCGATGAGCAGCAGCATCGGCCCCCAACTGACGAGCAAGCTCATCAACAGCGAGCCTTCTTCGCGGGGCTTGACGTCGAACTTGACGTTGTTGTTGATCAGGTCACCCACCAGACCCCGGTCGAGATAGGTGGCGGTCGTGCGTACGCGTCGGTCATCGGTCGTGATGGCCGTGATCTCGGAACCGCCCTGGCCCTCCTGGATCGTCGCGCTCTTGATGCGGTTGTCGCGCACCTGTTCCAGGAAATCGGAATAGCCGACATAGCCGGAGCCCGCCGGACCACGCGTGTCGAATTGCTTGAAGACGGTGAAAAGGACGATGCCTATCACCAGCCAAACGGCAACTTTAGAAAACCACTGATTGTTCAAGCAAGGCTCCAGTCGCGGGATATGTAGGGATCGCGTGTCATTCGAATTAAAGGCAATTTTATGGGTTTCAAGCGATTGGATTCCTTTTTTGTAACCGAGCCGCCGAAGGGGATATCCTGCCGCCCCCTCCTCATGCGACTGCGGAACCATCCCCAATGGATTTCCGGGGACCGATTCCGACGATGAACGTTTCGGAAGATTTGTCCCGCGACGCCTTGGGCTTGAGCGGCTTGACTGTGGCGAAGTTCTGTTTGTAGAGCTTCACCAGATCGGCGTAGCTGCTGTTGTGGAACACCTTGGTCACCAGGGCGCCGCCGGGTTTGAGATGGTGCAACGCGAAATCGATCGCCAGTTCCACCAGATGCGCGATGCGCGCCGCATCGGCCGATTCCACTCCGGACAGGTTCGGGGCCATGTCCGATACCACCACATCCACCGCGCGTCCCTGGAGCTGCTTCTCCAATTCCTGCAGCACCTCGGTTTCGCGGAAGTCGCCCTGGATGAAGTGGACCCCCTCGACGGGCGCCATCGGCAGCAGGTCGAGCGCGATGATGGCGCCATCTAGCGCGCCGACCGCCGCGCCGTCGGGCGACAGGCGTCGGCGCACGTACTGGCTCCAGGCGCCGGGCGTCGAGCCGAGGTCGACTACGACATGGCCCGGCCGGATCAATCCCAGCGTCTCGTCGATCTCCTTGAGCTTGTAGGCCGCGCGCGCGCGGTAGCCTTCGCGGGCAGCCAGCTTGACATAGGGATCGTTGACGTGGTCGTTGAGCCAGGCCTTGTTGACCTTCTTGCTTTTGGTTTTGACTTTCATGCTGCCTCGATAATACGGCCATGCCTCATATTGAACTGACTCCTGCCCAGCGCCGGCAGCTTCGCGCGGATGCGCACCATCTCGACCCGGTCGTCCTGATCGGCAGCGACGGCCTCACGCCTTCGGTGCAGAAGGAGGTCGACGCCGCCCTCAATGCCCATGGCCTCATCAAGGTCCGGGTGTCTTCCGACGACCGCCAGGCCCGTGGCCTGATCTTCCAGTCGCTCGCCGGCGACCTGGGCGCTGCCCCGGTGCAGCAGATCGGCAAGATGATGGTGCTGTGGCGCCCGCAGCCCGAGAAGGAGCGGACGGTGGACGAGGACCGCATGCCCGGACCGCGCGACATCAAGATCCTCAAGCACAGCAGCCGCGGCGGCCAGCGGCCCGAGGTGAAGATGCTGCGCGTGCTGGGCAACCAGCGTTTGACGGCCGGCGGACAGGTCAAGCGCGCAAAGCCCAAGCAGAAGTCGATCAAGAAGCGCCAGTCGGACTGAAGCCTCCATGCCAGCCAACGACGCGCAGCGCCATGTGCTGTGCATGAAATGGGGCACCAAGTACGGCCCCGAGTACGTCAACACCCTCTACGCGATGGTGCGCCGCAACCTGCGCGGGGATTTCCGCTTCGTCTGCCTGACCGACGATGCCGAAGGCATCCGGCCGGAGGTGGAATGCCTGCCGATCCCGACGATGGATATCCGCCCGGAAGCGCCCGGCGTGCGGGACCGCGCCTGGCGCAAGCTCACGACGTTCAGCGCGGACCTGCACGGACTGCGGGGCACGGCGCTCTACCTCGACGTGGATGTGGTGGTGGTGGGCAGCCTGGACGAATTCTTCACCCGCCCGGGCGATTTCCTCATCATCAAGGACTACAAGCGGCCGTGGCGGGTGACCGGCAATTCATCGGTGTACCGCTTCGAGATCGGTGCGCACGCGGATGTGCTGTCGAACTTCCTGGCGAACGAAACAGAGCTCCGGCAGCGGTTCCGCAACGAGCAGGCCTACCTGTCGGATTTCCTGCACCGGCAGGGCAAGCTCGGCTACTGGCCGGCGCCCTGGTGCCCGAGCTTCAAGTACCACA
>JAKOND010000050.1 GCA_022702125.1 Burkholderiaceae bacterium | reverse complement strand
TCGCCCGCCTCGCCGCAGGACTTCCCCGCCTACGGCGTGACGACCGGCGGCGACGATCCGCTGTCGCAGGCGCTGCGGGCGCTGGTCGACAGCGCCGCCGCGCAGGAGCGCCAGATCGCCCTGCTGTGGGCCACCGTGGACAAGCTGGTGGCCCGCCATCCCCAGGACGCCGACTGCGTCCCGGCGGACGCGGTGCGCACCGGGCATTTCGAGGCCGAGAAGATCAACGCGATCGTGGGCAAATAGCCCCGGCCGCGCCGGGGCGCGACGCCCGCCGCCTCAGCGCGCGGGCCGCGCCGCCGATTTGGGCCGGAAGGCCTTGCAGACCGTGTCCCGGGTTTCCAGGTAGGGCCCGCCGATCAGGTCGATGCAGTAGGGCACCGCCGCGAAGATGCCCGGCACCAGTTGCGCGCCGTCGGCGTCCTTCAGGCCTTCGAGCGTCTCGCGGATCGACTTGGGCTGGCCCGGCAGGTTGACGATGAGCGCGCTCGCGCGCACCACCGCCACCTGGCGCGAGAGGATGGCGGTCGGCACGAAGCGCAGGCCGATCTGGCGCATCTGCTCGCCGAAGCCGGGCAGCTCGCGGTCGGCGACCGCGAGGGTCGCCTCGGGCGTGACGTCGCGCGGCGCGGGGCCGGTGCCGCCGGTGGTCAGCACCAGCGCGCAGCCGGCGTCCACCAGCTCGATCAGCGTCGCGCGGATGGTCTGCGCCTCGTCCGGGATCAGGCGCGGCTCGAAGGCGATGGGGTTGCGCAGGGCCGCGCCCAGCCAGTCCTGCAGCGCCGGCAGGCCCTGGTCCTGGTAGACGCCGCTGCTGGCGCGGTCGCTGATCGAGACGATGCCGATGCGCACCGGCTCGGGTGCCGGCGCGGCGGATTGCGCGGGCGCGTGCTCAGTCACCATCGCCGTCCCCCGCGTCGGCATCGCTGTCGATGGCGTCCGGGCCGTCGCCCTCGGCCGCGCCGCGCAGGTGGGCGCGCACCAGCTGGAAGATGTCGCGGTAGGCGCGGCCGTGGCGCAGGGCCTCGCCGGGGCGCTCGGGTTTGGCGTCCTTGCGCGCCTGGCGGACCAGCGCGCGCAGCTGCTGGGTGTCGGTGCCGGGATGCGATTGCATCCAGCGGTCGAGCGCCTCGTCGCCGGCGATCAGCGCGTCGCGCCATTCCTCGGCCTCGTGCAGCAGCCGGGCCTCGCCGGCCGGGCCGCTGCGCTGCTCGGACAGCGCGGTGCGGGCGGCCTCGACCGTCCCGGCGTCGAGCTTGCGCATGAGCTTGCCGATGAACTGCATCTGGCGGCGGCGGCCCTCGAAGTCGCTGATGCGGCGCACCTCGGCCAGGGCGTCGGAAAGCTTCTCGGGCAGCGACAGCTTCGCGAGCGCGTCGGCGCGCAGCGTCAGCAGGTCCTCGCCGAGCGCCTGGAGCGCGTCGCTTTCCTTCTTGAGGTCGGTCCGGCTGGCGGTGTGCAGGGCGTCGGTGCCCTTGAGTTCGTGCTTGAGCTCGATGTCCAGTTCGCTGCCTTCGGCGACGAACTGGCCCCGGACGTAGTAGCCTTTTTTGGGTTTGCGTGACATGGGTGGGATTCTGACGGCGGCGGGGCGCGGGGAGGGCGGCGGGTGCGATGCGGGGCGTGGTCCGCGCCGGGCCGCCCCTGCCGCCGGGGGGGCGACAGGTGCGCAAGTATCATAGCCGCCGCTATGAAGAACCCCTCCCCCGACCGTGCCGACCGCGCCGAAAGCGGCTTTGCCTACAGCCGCGCGTTTTTCGAACAACTCGTGGACGCCGCCCTCGCGCATGCCCGCACGCTGGGCGCCACCGATGCCGGCGCCGAGGCGTCCGAGGGGTGCGGCCTGAGCGTCAACGTCCGCAAGGGCGAGCTCGAAACCGTCGAGCGCAACCGCGACAAGTCGCTCGGCGTCACGGTCTACCTCGGCAAGCGCCGCGGCAACGCCAGCACCTCGGACTTCTCCGGCGCGGCGATCGAGCGCACCGTCCAGGCCGCCTACGACATCGCCCGCTTCACCGCCGAGGACCCGGTCGCCGGCCTGCCCGACGCCGACGACATCGCGCGGCCCGACCAGCAGCAGGACCTCGACCTGTTCCATCCCTGGTCGATCGACAGCGAGCAGGCCGCGCGGATCGCCCTGGCCTGCGAGCAGGCGGCGCTGTCCACCAGCCGCAAGATCACCAACAGCGAAGGCGCGGGCGTGTCGGCCCAGCAGTCGCACTTCTTCAGCGCGCATACCGCGGGCTTCCGCGGCGGCTACGCCAGCTCGCGCCACAGCCTGTCGGTCGCGCCCATCGCCGGGCGCGGCGACCACATGCAGCGCGACGCCTGGTACACCTCGATGCGGGACGCGCGCGAGCTGTCCACGCCCGAGGCGGTCGGCCGCTACGCCGCCGAGCGCGCGCTGTCGCGCCTGGGCGCGCGCAAGATCCCGACCACCGAATGCCCGGTGCTGTTCGAGTCGCCGCTGGCCTCCGGCCTGCTCGGCGGCTTCGCGCAGGCCATCAGCGGCGGCGCGCTCTACCGCAAGAGCACCTTCCTGGCCGACTCGCTCGGCAAGCAGGTGCTGGCCGACCACCTCGACGTGGTGGACGATCCCTTCGTCCGCGGCGGCAAGGGCAGCTCGCCGTTCGACGACGAGGGCGTGCTGCCGCGCCGCCGGCGGATCGCCGAGGCCGGCCGGGTCGAGGGCTATTTCCTCAGCACCTACTCGGCGCGCAAGCTGGGCATGAAGACCACCGGCAACGCCGGCGGATCGCACAACCTGTCGCTGACCTCGCGGCTGACGCAGCCAGGCGACGACCTCGACGCGATGCTGCGCAAGCTGGGCACCGGCCTGTTCGTGATCGAGCTGATGGGGCAGGGCGTGAACTTCGTCACCGGCGACTATTCGCGCGGCGCGAGCGGCTTCTGGGTGGAGAACGGCCGGATCGCCTTCCCGGTGCAGGAGATCACCATCGCCGGCAACCTGCGCGACATGCTGCGCGGCATCCAGGCGGTGGGCGCCGACACCTACACCTACGGCGCGAAGACGACCGGCTCGATCCTGATCGAGCGCATGAAGATCGCCGGCAGCGGGGCCTGATCCGCTTCAGCGCGGCATGCCCCAGGGACGGTGCCGCTGCGGGACGTTCCCGCCCTCCGCCGCCTCGCGGCGATTGCGCAATTCCACCTCGGCGCGCTGCAGTTCCCGCTGCCGCTGGCTGAATCCCGGCTGGAAACGCTGCTGCGGATCGGCGAACTGCTCGAACTGCTGCTGGCGCACCCATTCCTGCTGGCGGCGCAGGTCGCGGATCTCCGCCGCCGAGCCGGCCGGGGGCGACAGCACCGGCGCCGGCTGCTGGTAGACCGGCTGCGGCACCACCACCACCCGCGGCGCGCCGTAGCCGTAGGCCGGATCGGCCGGGTAGCCGCGGTACTCCTCGTACACCGTGGCCGGGGCGACCGGAGGCGTGGAGGGACGCTGGCGGTCGCGCACCCAGCGGTCGAAATCGTCGTCCGCGACCGCACCGGCGAGCGGCCCCGGGCTGGCCAGGCCGCGTCCGACGAAATCGCGCCGGGTGCCGGGCGGCAGGCCCAGGGCGCGGCCGTCCTCGCCGTAGGCGGTGGCACTGCCCTGCAGCACGGCGACCCGGGTCAGGCGCTGGTCGGGATTCACGTCGATGCGGTAGCGCCCGCCGGGCGCGGCGACCAAGGCCAGATTGGGCGTGGCGATCTCGATGCGCGCCACGGTGGCCGGGTCCACCTCCAGGTCGAGCGCGCCCTGGGTGAGCCGCAGCCGGGCCAGGTCCGCGAGATCGAGCACCGTGTCGCGGTCGATGCGCAGCAGGGCCGAGGGCAGCGCCAGTTCGGCGCGCGTCGTGCCGTCGGCCCACAGCCGGTCGCCCGCGCCGAGCGTCTGGCGCGGCTGCAGCGCCAGCCAGCGGCGGTCGGCCGGCGTGCTGTGGCGCACCGCGCCTTCGGCCCAGACCAGCTGCTGCGCGCCGGCGGCTCCATGCGCCGCCAGGAGCGCCAGGGCCAGGCCCGGGAGGCGGCGCGCGATCGGGGAGAAAAAGGATGCGGACGGCATGCGGGCTTTCCGGAAAAAACGCCGGGAGACGGCCCCGCACCTTACCCCAGCCGCTCCGGGGCCGGCAACCCTGCCGCCCGGCATCCGGCGCGGCGGGGCGCCGGCGGGCGTCAGCCGGCGAGCGCCGCCTTGACCGCTGCCGATACCTGGCCCATGTCGGCCTTGCCGGCCAGGCGGGTCTTGGCCGCCCCCATGATCTTGCCCATGTCCGCGGCACCGGGCGCGCGGCCGAGCTCGGCGGTGAGGTCCGCCACGACGGCACGCACTTCGGCGGCGATCTCGTCGGCGCCGAGCCGCGCCGGCAGGTAGGCCTGCAGCACCTTGGCCTCGGCGGCTTCCTTGTCGGCCAGGTCGGTGCGCCCGGCCTGCTCGAAGGCGGCGATGGAATCCTTGCGCTGCTTGAGCAGCTTGTCCACCACCGCGACGACGGCGGCATCGTCGAGCTCGATGCGCTCGTCCACTTCCTTCTGCTTGACCGCGGCCAGCAGCAGGCGGATGGTGCCCAGCCGCTCGCTGTCCTTGGCGCGCATCGCGGCCTTCATGTCGTCGGTGATCTGGTCCTTGAGGGTCATGGTCGGGTCTCCTGGGGAAAGAAAGGGAAGTCGGGCGGAACGGACGGCACGCGTCGGACGGCCGGAATGCAAAAAACCCGCGCCTGGCGTCCCGAGCGCGGGTTTGTCCGATCGATGCGGGCAAGGCGGCGTGCGCCTTGCGCGGGATCAGTACAGCTTCTTGGGCAGCTGCATGCTGCGCACGCGCTTGTAGTGGCGCTTGACGGCGGCGGCCTTCTTGCGCTTGCGCTCGGAGGTGGGCTTCTCGTAGAACTCGCGGGCGCGCAGGTCGGTCAGCAGGCCCAGTTTTTCGATGGTGCGCTTGAAGCGGCGCAGGGCGACGTCGAAGGGCTCGTTTTCTTTAACACGGATGGTGGTCATTACGTAATGTTTTCCAAAGATGTGCCAGGGGAAGATCGGGCCCCGGGCGGTTTTTGCCAGCAAAGCCGAAGATTATAAACGCGAAGCTCCGGCAATCCGCCAGCTCCGGGCCCGCAGACAGGCGGCTGCGAGGGCCGCGATGTTGCATTTCGGCCGCATGCGCCGCGTGAAACGGCGTGGATATCGATATGCGCCGTCTTTCGTTCCCAGGGCGCAACCGCCGTGGGACATTCGCGGCCTTTCCGATGCTTCCGCGATTGCTGCCATGTCCCTCGATACGTTCTCCGTCTCCCGCCGGCGTTGCCTCGGCCTGGCCGCCGCCGCCGCGCTGGTCGTCACCACCCCGCGCGCCCGGGCGCAGGACAAGACCACCCTCAAGGTGGGCGTGTCGGTGGGCGATGCCGACAAGATCTTCGAGGTGGTCCGCAAGGTCGCGGCCCGCGACGGACTGACGGTCCAGGTGGTGTCCTTCAACGACTACCAGCTGCCGAACGCCGCGCTGCACGCCGGCGACCTGGATGCCAACGCCTTCCAGCACCAGCCCTTCCTCGACAGCCAGAACCGCAGCCGGGGCTACGACATCGTGCCAGCCAGAACCGCAGCCGGGGCTACGACATCGTGCCGGCGGGACGCACCATCACCGCGCCGCTGGGCTTCTATTCGCGCAAGTACCGGCGGATCGAGGATCTTCCCGACGGCGCCGCGGTCGGCGTGCAGAACGATCCGTCCAACGGCAACCGGGCCCTGCTCCTGCTGCAATCCGCCGGCCTCGTCACCCTCAAGCCCGAGGCGGTGGCGCGCAACACCGCCACGCCGCTGGACGTGGTGGGCAACCCGAAAAGGCTCAGGCTCGTCGCGCTGGACGCGGCCCAGCTGCCCCGTTCGCTGGACGACCTCGCCCTGGCCTCGGTCAACAGCAACTACGCGTCGCAGGCCGGGCTGGTCTTCGCACGCGACGCGCTCATCAAGGAGCCGGTCAACGGACCCTACGCGAACGTCATCGCGGTACGCCGCGCCGACCGCGACCGGCCCTGGGTGCGGCGGCTGGTCGCGGCGTATCAGTCGCCGGAGGTGCGCGACTACATCGTTGCCGAATTCAAGGGCGCGCTGATCCCCGCGTTCTGAGGTCTGCTCATGGCGCGGCGACCGCGGTTCCTCCCGCACTCCGCCGCATGTCGGCATGCTCGACGACGATCCCGTCCCCCTCGGCGTCCGGATGGCTGCGCCGTGGATTCGCGCGATCGGCGGCGCGCCGGGACGCCTGCACGGCATTCAGGATTTTGCAAGGCAATGTAAAATCCACCCAGGTGAAGGCAGGATTCTGATGGGCGAAACGCATCGCGACGACCCATGCCGGACGCGCCTGCACCGAACGGCGAGAGGCGGTCGCATACAGACGGCCCCGCCGGCCATCCGGTTCATGTCGAACGAAGAAGGAGAGGGAAATGGAAAATTCGCAGGAAAAAGCCATGGGAACGCCGTCGGATACCCCGCAACCCGAAAACGCCTCGCCCGCGCGTGCAGCGGCCGTGGGCCGCCGTCGCCTGATCAAGGCGGGCGCCGCAGCGGTGCCGGTCGCCGCCACGCTGGTCAGCCGGCCCGCCTTCGCATGGCATGGCAAGACGCCGTCGGCCTGGGGATCGGAGCAGCTCAATCCCAATACCAGTCTGGCAGCGGTGCACACCGCCTATGTGGACGAGGTCTGGACCATCGCCAACTGGGCCAACAACAGCGGGCGCGCAGGGCTCAGCAACACCTGGAACGCGCTGGCGCAGGCCTATCCGGCGATCAGGACGTCGAGGAACACGATCAACGGGGTGTTCGATTACCAGAAGGTGCTGTTCAGCGAGCTCTGCGCGGCGGTTCCGTTGCTGCGGGCGCCGAGCGGCGTGCCGGCGTCCACCAAGGTGGCCAGCGGTCTCGCGTCCAACAGCGGCAGCTTCCAGGCGATCGTGGTCGTGGCGCAGCTCAACCACATCCTGCTGTCCAGCCGGATTCCGGATCTCAACAGGATCGTCTCGCTCCAGGCGCTGCAGCAGATGGCGGCCGGCACCTTCAAGCCCAACACGTCCGGGCAGCAGGCCGTGTGGAGCCAGGGCACGACGATCCAGTACCTGCAGCAGAACTACCTCGCCGTGTGACGGGCAGCGCACGCCAGCCGCCATGACCGAAGCAACCCTCCTGCCGTCCTCCGGCTCCTGGCGTATCGCCCGGCCTGCCGGGCTGGCGCGGCGGCACTGGGCCGGAGAGTCGGAAGCGGTGGTCTACGACCCGGCCACCGGCCAAACGCATCTGGTGGACGAGATCGCGCTGGCCCTGCTGGACGTCCTGGAGGGCGGCCAGCGAACGCTTCGCGACCTCGCCGAGCATTTCGCCGACTGGTTCGAGGGCGGCGCGAACCAGGATGCGCGGGAAAGCTACCTGCGCGACGTGTTGCATCATCTGCAGACCGCCAGGCTCGTGGCCGTCCCTGCCTGAATCGCCTTGACTCTGCACGATCTCCCCGCTGCGCGGGTCGCACGCCTGCTGCACGACGGGCAGCTGTTGCTGTCGTGCGGGCCTTTCGTCGTGAGGATGCGTTCCGACGTGCCGGGACTGGCGGCGGACATCGCGCGCCTGTACGCGGATTTTCCGGTCGCCGACGCCGACGCGTTCGCCGACTTCCACGTCGAGGTGCTGCGCGAACCCGGCCTGCGGCGCTGGATGCGTCCGCTGGCGCGCTTCTTCTTCGACGGACAGCCTTCCTTCATTCCGCTGCCGCAGCGCCATGCCTTCGCGATGCTGGAATGGGGCCTGAACTGGTGCGTGGCCTCGCATGCCCACCAGTACCTGGCGATCCATGCGGCGGTGGTGGAGAAGGAGGGCCGCGCGGCCCTGCTGCCGGCGCCGCCGGGCTCGGGCAAGAGCACGCTGTGCGCCGCGCTGGTGCAGCGCGGCTGGCGGCTGCTGAGCGACGAGCTGGCGCTCTACGACATGGACACCGGCCTGGTCTGGGGCATGGCGCGGCCGATCAACCTCAAGAACGCCTCGATCGACATCATCCGGCGCTTCGCGCCCGAGGCGGTCCTGACCCGGCCGGTCGAAGGCACCACCAAGGGCACCATCGCGCTCCTGAAGCCCCCGGCCGAGAGCGTGCGGCGGGTGGCCGAGCCGGTGCGGCCGACCTGGATCGTGCTGCCCGCCTACGCGGCCGGCGCGGCGCCCGCGATGGAGCCGCAGGGCCGCGCCCGCACCTTCATGCTGTTGGCCGAGCAGTCCTTCAACTACGACGTGCACGGCCCACGCGGCTTCGAGGCGGTCGGCCGGCTGGTGGACGGCTGCGGCTGCCACCGCTTCCGCTACAGCGCGCTCGACGACGCGGTGGCGGCTTTCGACACGCTGCTTCGGGAGTCCGGCGCATGACGGCATCCGGCCCTTCCATGACGCCGACGTCCGCACCGGCGGCCGCCTGCCCGCCGACCCGCGACGCGATCGTGGTGGCGCTGCGCGATCCGGCCGCCACCATCGGCTGGAGCCCCGCCCGGTGGGACCTGCTGGTGCGCCAGGGCCGCCGGTCGCACCTGCTGGCGCGGCTGGGGCTGAAATTGCGGGACGCGGACCTGCTGGAGGCGGTGCCCCACGCGCCGCGGATGCACCTGCGGTCGGCGATCCTGCTGGTGGAGCGGCAGAACCAGGCCCTGCCCTGGGAACTCGAACGCATCGCCGAGGCGCTGGGCGCCTACGGCCTGCCGGTGCTGCTGCTCAAGGGGGCGGCCTATGCCGCCGCCGGGCTGCCGGTGGCGGCGGGGCGCGACTTCTCGGACGTGGACATCCTGGTGCCGCGCGAGCGCATCGGCGCGGCGGAAGAGGCGCTGATGCTGCACGGCTGGCAGACCGCGATGCAGGACGCCTACGACCAGCGGTACTACCGGCGCTGGATGCACGAGCTGCCGCCGATGCGGCATGTGAAGCGCGGCACCACGCTGGACGTGCACCACGCGATCCTGCCGCCCACCGCCCGCACCCGGACCGACAGCGCGCCGCTGCTGGCCGATGCCGTCGCGCTGCCCGGCCTGCCGATGCTGCGGGTGCTGCAGCCGATGGACATGCTGCTGCACAGCGCCACCCACCTGTTCCACGAGGGCGAACTCGACAAGGGCCTGCGCGACCTGCACGACCTGGACGGCCTGCTGCGCCACTTCGGCGCCGCGCCCGGGTTCTGGGAAGCGCTGGTGCCGCGCGCCGTCCGGCTCGGGCTGGCGCGGCCGCTGTACTACGCGCTGCGCTTCACCCGCGAGCTGCTGGGCACGCCGGTGCCGGAGGCGGTGTTCGCGCAGGCCGTGGCCGCCGGCCGGCCGTCCGCGCTGGCGGACGCGCTGATGGGCGCCTGCTACCGACGGGCGCTGCGGCCGATGCACGCCAGCGCCACCACGCCCGGCAGCCGGCCGGCGCGCTTCGCGCTCTACCTGCGCGCGCACTGGATGCGCATGCCGCTGCCGCTGCTGGCGGCGCACCTGGCGCGCAAGGCCCTGCGGCGCGGGGACGGCGAGCGGGCGCTCAAGCAATCGATCGAGGAAGCCAACCGCGAACGCGGCTGACGCGGCTGACGCGGCCGATGCGGCCGATGCGGCCGATGCGGCCGATGCGGGCGGCACGGCGGCCCGCCGGACGCGGGGCCGGGCCGAGGGCGCTCAGCAGGCGGCGGCGGCCGCAGCCTGGCGCTCGGCCAGGCCCTGCGCGCAGGCGGCGGCGCTGGCCCAGGCCCACTGGAAGTTGTAGCCGCCGAGCCACCCGGTCACGTCCACCACCTCGCCGATGAAGTACAGGCCCGGCTGCTGGCGGGCTTCCATCGTCTGCGAGGACAGGTCGCGGGTGTCCACGCCGCCGAGCGTGACCTCGGCCTTGCGGTAGCCCTCGGTGCCGGTGGGCACGATCTCCCAGCGCGCCAGGCGCTCGGCGAGCTGGGCCAGCGCCTTGTCCGAGGCCTCGTTGGCCGGCCGCTGCCAGGCCGGGTCCTGCGCGGTCCAGGCGTCCGCCAGGCGGGACGGCACCCAGGCGGCGAGCTCGTTGGCGAGCAGCTTGCGCGACGAGGCCTTGGCGCGCGCCAGGACGGCCGCCGCGTCGGCGTCGGGCAGCAGGTCGATGCGCAGCGGCGCGCCGTCCTGCCAGTAGCTGGAGATCTGCAGCACGCCCGGGCCCGACAGCCCGCGGTGGGTGAAGAGCAGGTCCTCGGCGAAGGCCATGCGCTCCTTCTTCGCGCCGGTCTCCAGCCGCACCGGCAGCGCCAGCCCGGACAGGCCGGCGTAGGGCGCCCACCCGTCGCCGTCGAAGGTCAGCGGCACCAGGCCCGGCCGGGTCTCGACCAGGCGCAGGCCGAACTGGCGGGCGATGCGGTGGCCGAAGTCGGTCGCGCCGATCTTCGGGATCGACAGGCCGCCGGTGGCGACGACCACGCTGCGGGCGGCGACCGGTCCGCGGTCGCTATCGATTCGATAGCTGCCAACCGTCATTCCGCCTTCGCTCGCGGCCGAAAACGCGATGCCTTTCACGCCGCAGGGCTGCCAGCGCTCCACCCGGCCGCCGTGGGCGGGGGCGGCGTCGCATTCGCGCAGCAGCATCTGGATGATGTCCTCGGCCGAGCGGTCGCAGAACATCTGGCCCTTGTGCTTCTCGTGGAAGGGGATGCCGTGGGCGCGCACCAGGTCGATGAAGTCGGCGGGCGTGTAGCGGCTGAGCGCGCTGCGGCAGAACTGCGGGTTGCGGCCGAGGAAGTGGCGCTGCGGCGCGCCGGCGTCCAGGTCGCGGTTGGTGAAGTTGCAGCGGCCGCCGCCCGAGATGCGGATCTTCTCGGCGACCTTCTCCGCATGGTCGATCACCAGCACCCGCAGGCCGCGCCGGCCGGCCCGGGCCGCGCAGAAGAGGCCGGCGGCGCCCGCGCCGACGACCACGACATCGAAATCTTGCATGGCGGCGAGTGTAGGCGGCGCGGCGGGCCCGCGCGGGCCGGCGCGGATCAGGCGGCGCCGCGCTGCTCCGACAGCCGCAGCGCCTGCAGCGACAGGCCGTCGATCTGCCCGGCGATGGTCGACAGCACCTGCGCCACCACCGCGAACTCGCGGCCGTGCGGGCCGGCGCGGGCGGCGACCACCTGGGCGTTGAAGCTCACCACCTTGGCCTCGCGGGCCACGGTCTGGATGTCGGAGACGATCCGGCCGAGTTCGCGGGTGGCCGCGTCCTGCCGGGTCCGCGCCGCCGTGTCGAAGACGGAGGTCGCCCGGTTGAGCGCGTCGAGCACGCCGTCGGCCTGCGCCACCAGCGCGTCGAGCGATTCCGTCCGCCGGCGGTCCTGGCGGGCGATCCGGTCGAGCGTGGTTTCCATCTGGATGCGGAAGGCCTCGATGACGGGGCGCACCCCCCGGGGGCCGTCGTAGGTCGCGCGGATGGCCGCGGCCCCGTCGGCATCCGCCATGTGGCGGGGCGTGTCGAAGAGCCGGAACTGGCTGTCGGCGAACAGGGCCAGCGAGCGGCGGGCCGCCTCCAGCTGCCCCGCCGCGCCGCCGGCGGCAAGCACCGTCTGCAGCACCATGCGTTGCGACAGCATGCGCTGGCGCGCGGCGAGGTTGACCAGCGACATGTCGTCGGCGGGGGCGCTGCGGTTCGGAACGGGCAACGGCGTGGAAGAACCCATGAAGACTCCGGAAGGACATCCGCGGCGATCCGCGGAACGCGGACCCGGAAAAGGCCGGAGCAAGCGCCGCGCCAGCAGCGCGGCCGGCCGGCGCTCAGGCGGCGCGCGAGGCCCGGTCCTGCGCCGGCACCGCCGCGGCGGCCAGGCCCTGGAGCACGTCGCCGACGACGATCACCGACGGGCTGCCCAGGCCTTCGTGCCGGATGGTGGCGGCCAGGGTGCCGAGGGTGGCGACCGCGTGGCGCTGGGCGGGCAGGGTGGCGTGCTGGATGACGGCCGCCGGCGTCTCGGCGGGCAGGCCGGCGAGCAGTTCCTGCTGGATGCGCTCGACGCCCGAGACGCCCATGTAGATCACCAGCGTGAGGCGCGCCGCCTTCGCGGTGGCGGCCAGCGCGCGCCAGTCGGTGCCGTCGTCGCCGGGCTTGGCGTGGCCGGTGACGAAGACGACGCCGTGGGCATGCTCGCGGTGCGTCAGCGGCACGCCGAGCGAGGTGACCGCCGCCAGGCCCGAGGTGATGCCGTTGACCACCTCGACCTGCACGCCGGCGGCCCGCAGGTGCTCCACCTCCTCGCCGCCGCGGCCGAAGATGAAGGGGTCGCCGCCCTTGAGGCGCACCACCCGCTCGCCGTCGCGCACCGCCATCAGCATCAGCTTCTCGATGAAGGCCTGCGGGGTCGACTTGCAGCCGCCGCGCTTGCCGACATGGACGATGCGCGCGCCGGGCGAGGCCAGCGCCACGATGGCCTCGCCGACCAGGTCGTCCACCAGCAGCACCGTGGCGGCCTGGATGGCCTTGACCGCCTTGACGGTCAGCAGGTCCGGATCGCCCGGGCCGGCGCCGACCAGGGTGCAGCTGCCGCCGAAGGCCATGCCCTGGGGCGAGGAGCTGCCGGAAGCACCGGCGCCGGGGGCGGCGCGGGCCGGGGAGGGGTGCGGGGCGGCGGCGGCGGAGGTGTCGGGCGTCGGGGTCATGCGGAAATCTCGGTCGAGGGCGTCGGGGCGGCGGTGCCGTGCGGTGCCGGGTGGAGCGGCGGCGCGGGTTGTCGGAGGTGGTCTGTAACCAGATGCAATATGTGTTCCACCTGGCGCACGATGGAGGCGGGCGGAGCGCGCCGGCCGTCGAGCACCTCGCGGATGTAGGCCGCCGTCGCCGCCGCATCGGTCTCGGGCAGGTCGGGCACCACGCCCAGCAGGCTGCGCTCGGGCTCCTGCAGGGTGCTGCGCTGCCCGTGGACGAAGCCGTCCATCTGCGGCATGCGGCGGGGGTCGGCCACCACCTCGCCCTCGGTGCCGCGCAGCAGCAGCGCGGTGGTGCCGGTCAAGGCCAGCGTCTCGGCCATGGAGACCGCGTACTCCGGGTGGGTGTAGCTGCTGACCAGCACCTGCGGGCCGGTGCCCGGCAGCATCAGTTTGACCAGGCTGTGCGCCGGGTTGCGCAACCCGATGGTGCGGCGCACCGCCAGCAGGCGCTCCAATCCGGGGCACAGCAGGCCGGTGGGCGCGAAGGCGACCCGGCCGTCTGCTATTTTTTCGATAGCCGAGAGGGAAGGCACGTCCAGGGCTTCGAGCACATCGGCCGCCGAGGTCTTGCGCGATTCGGTCGGCATGCCGTGCAGCAGCACCGGCAGGCCCTCGCGCGCCAGCAGCAGCGCCAGCAGCGGGGTGAGCACCGGCAGGCGCCGCGCGCCGTTGTAGCTGGGGAGCACCACCAGCGGGCGGTCGGTGGCGGGCAGGCGGCGCAGGCGGGCGTGGGTGGCGTCGAGGAAGCCGGCCATCTCTTCCGGCGTCTCGCCCTTGATGCGCATCGCGATGCAGAAGGCGCCGACTTCCAGGTCGGTCACCGTGCCGTCGAGCACCTGGCCGAGCAGGTCGGCGGACTGGGCGCGGTCGAGCGGCCGGGTGCCTTTCTTGCCGCGGCCGAGTTCCTTGATGTAGTGGCTGATGCCCATGGCGCGTGGGGTGTTGTCGCTGGTCGGTGGGGAGCGGGCGATTGTCCGTGAAGCGTTCCGACCTGGCGCTATAAGGCCAATGACGCCGCTTCGGGCGCGGGCGCCGGCTCCGTCGCGGCCGGCGTGGCGCGGACCATGCGGCGCAGCTCCGGCACGCAGGAGCCGCAGCGGGTGCCGCACTGGAGCGCGTCCTGCAGCTGCGCCAGGCGGCGGGCGTCGTCGCCGGTGCAGCGCGCCAGCTGCAGCGCGATCGCGCGTTCGCCGACGCCCACGCAGTTGCAGACCGAGCGGCCCTGCGACTGCTGCGCCACCGGCGGCGTGGCCGAGGGCATCAGCAGGCGCCGGCCGTAGGCCTGCGCGGGCAGCCGCTCCTGCAGCAGGGTGCGCATCCAGCCGGCCGAGCGGGTGTCGCCCGCCAGCAGGAAGCCGTCCAGCCGGGCATCGCCGTCCGCGCCGGCCGGGGCGTCGAGCCGGGCGCGGCGGAACTGCTGGCCGCGCGGATCGGCGTAGCGCTGCGCGTCGGGCGTGTCGAGCCGCAGCAGCGCGGCGATCGCTTCGAGCAGCGCCGCGTCGGGCGCCCCGGCGGCGGCGGCGCGCACCAGCACGCCGGTGCGGCCGGCGCCCGGCGCGGCGTCCTGCGCGGCGGATGCGCCGAAAGGCACGCAGCTGGCGTAGGGGAAGCGGGCCAGCAGCGGCCGCAGCGCCTGGCGCGCCGCCAGCGCGCCGTCCTCGGGCAGCCAGGCCAGCGCGACCAGCGACCAGGGCAGCGCGGTCTTCTCCAGCCGCACGGCGGCGTGCTTGAGTTCGGGCTGCTTCGAGGCGGGGCAGAACGCGGGCACGGTCAGCGCGTTGACGCCGCCGCCGGGGATGCCCCGCGCGCCTTCGGCCGCGTCCGGGTTGCCCATCAGAAATTCCGGGCCCCAGTGCATCGCGACGAAGGCCTGGTCGCGCGCCATGTCCTCGCTGGCCTGGGCCGGCAGCAGCAGCCGGCCGCGGCGCGACGCCAGCGCGACGAGGTCGCCGTCCCGCAGGCCGTGGCGCGCCATGTCGGCCGGGTGGAGCTGCACCGCCGGCTCGGGCGCGTGGCCGAACAGGCCGCCGACGGTGCCGGTGCGGCTCATGCCGTGCCACTGGTCGCGCAGGCGGCCGGTGGTCAGCGACAGCGGATGGTCCGCGTCGCGCGGCTCGGCCAGCGGGCGCCAGGGCGCGTCGCTGAAGCGGGCGCGGCCGTCGGGCGTGGCGAAGACGCCGTCCTGGTAGAGCCGCGCGGTGCCGAGGCCCGCGCCGGTGGGCACCGGCCACTGCTGCGGGCCGAGCGCGTCGAGCAGCGGCCACGACAGCCCGGTGATGTCCAGGTCGCGGCCCCGGGTGGTCGCGCGGTGCTCGTTCCAGACCGCCTCGGGCGTGTCGTAGCCGAACATCGCGGCCGGGCGGCCCAGCAGCGGCGCCATGCGGCGGGCGACCTCGGCGGCGATCTGCCAGTCGTGCCGGGCGGCGCCGGAGGGCGGCACCGCCGCGCGCACGCGGGAGATGCGGCGCTCGCTGTTGGTGACGGTGCCGATCTTCTCGCCCCAGGTGGTGGCGGGCAGCAGCAGGTCGGCGAAGGCGCAGGTGGCGGTGGTGGCGAAGGCCTCCTGCACCACGACGAATTCGGCGCGCTCCAGCGCGCGGCGCACCGTGGCCTGGTCGGGCATCGACTGGGCCGGGTTGGTGCAGCCGATCCACAGCGCCTTGATCTCGCCGTCGGCGGCGGCCTGGAACATCTCGACCGCGGTCTTGCCGGGCGTGGCGGGCACCTCCGGCACGTCCCACAGCGCGGCGATCTCGGCGCGGTGCGCGGCATTGGCCAGGTCGCGGTGGCCCGAGAGCAGGTTGGCCATGCCGCCGACCTCGCGGCCGCCCATGGCGTTGGGCTGGCCGGTCAGCGAGAAGGGCCCGGCGCCCGGCCGCCCGATCTGCGCGGTGGCCAGGTGCAGGCCGATCAGCGCGGCGTTCTTGTCGGTGCCGCTGCTCGACTGGTTCAGGCCCATGCAGTAGAGGCTGAGCGTCGCGCCCGAGGTGGCGAAGAGGCGCGCCGCCTCCACGATGTCTTCGGCCGGCAGGCCGCAGACCCGGGCCGCCGCCTCGGGCGTGCAGTCGCGCACCCGGGTTTCGAGGGCCGCGAAGCCGGTGGTGTGCGCCGCGATCCAGTCGGGCCGGGTCCAGCCGCGCTGCAGCATGACGTGCAGCATCGCGTGGTAGAGCATCACGTCGGTGCCGGGCTGCAGCGGCAGGTGCAGGTCGGCGACGGAGGCGGTGTCGGTGCGGCGCGGGTCGCAGACGACGACCTTCATCGCCGGGTTGGCGCGCCGGGCGTCCTCGATGCGGCGGAAGAACACCGGGTGCGCCCAGGCGGTGTTGCTGCCGGCGATGAACAGGCAGTCCGCGTGGTTCACGTCGTCGTAGCAGACCGGCGGCGCGTCCGAGCCGAGCGTGGCCTTGTAGCCGGCCACCGCGCTGCTCATGCACAGGCGCGAGTTGGTGTCGAGGTTGTTGGTGCCGACCAGGCCCTTGGCGAGCTTGTTGAAGACGTAGTAGTCCTCGGTCAGCAGCTGGCCCGACAGGTAGAAGCCGACGCTGTCGGGGCCGTGCGCCCGCACGGTGCGCGCGAAGGTGCCGGCCACCCGGTCGAGGGCGGTGTCCCAGTCGATCGGCGCGGGCGCCGCGCCGCGCGCGCTGCGCTGCAGCGGCTGCAGCAGCCGCGTCTGGAGGGTGACCGCGGCGGTGGCGGTGCGGTGCAGCGTCGAGCCCTTGGTGCAGAGCCGGCCGAAGTTGGCCGGATGGTCCGGGTCGCCGCGCACGCCGGTGATCTGCGCGCCGTCGGATTCGATGATCACGCCGCAGCCCACGCCGCAGTAGGGACAGGTGGAACGGGTTTCAGCCATGGTGTGCGAGGGGCATTCCGGGGGGGGGTGTTCGGGGGATGTTCAGGCGGCGAGGGCCTGCATCGGGACGTCGTCTTCCGGCATGGGTTCGCCGAACATCAGCCGGTCGCGGATGCCGGCGACGCTGCCGCCCTCGCGCAGCAGGCGGAAGTACCAGGGGCCGTCGGCCGTGTCGCCGTACAGGCAGGCGCCGACGAGCTTGTCGTCCCGCAGCACGAGCTTCTTGTAGACGCCGCTGCGCGGATCGGTCAGCACGATCTCCTCGGTGTCCGCGCCGCCCATGAAATCGCCGGCGGAGAACAGGTCGATGCCGGTCACCTTGAGCTTGGTCGAGACCTGCGAGCCCAGGTAGCGGCCGATGCCCACCCGCGCCAGGTGGTTGGCCGCGACGTTGGCCTGCTCGAACAGCGGAGCGACCAGCCCGTAGGCGATGCCGCGGTGCGCGGCGCATTCGCCCACCGCGTAGATGCGCGCGTCGGTCACCGTCTGCAGCGTGTCGTTCACCACGATGCCGCGGTGGCAGTGCAGGCGGGCCTTCTCGGCGAGGGCGGTGCGCGGGCGGATGCCCACGGCCATCACCACCAGGTCGGCCGGCTCCTCGGTGCCGTCCTGGAAGCGGATCGCGCGGACGCGGCCGGCGGCGTCGCCGACCAGCGCCTGCGTGTGGGCGCCGAGGCGGAACCCCAGGCCGCGCGCCTCCAGCGACTGGCGCAGCAGGCCGGCGGCGGCCTCGTCGAGCTGGCGGTCCATCAGCCAGGCGTTGACGTGCACCACGGTGACCGACATGCCGCGCAGCATCAGGCCGTTGGCGGCCTCCAGGCCGAGCAGGCCGCCGCCGATGACCACCGCGTGCCGGTGGGTGCGGGCGGTCTCGATCATGGCCTGGGTGTCGGCGATGTCGCGGTAGGCGATGACGCCGTCGAGGTCCTTGCCCGGCACCGGCAGCATGAAGGGCGTGGAGCCGGTGCACAGCAGCAGGCGGTCGTAGGGCGCCTCGGTGCCGTCGTCGGCGCGCACCACGCGCCGGGCGCGGTCGATCTCGGTGACCTCGCGGCCGGCGTGCACCGTGATGCCGTGGCGGTCGTACCAGGACCAGGGGTTGAGCACGATCTCGTCGAGGGTCTGCTCGCCCGCCAGCACCGGCGACAGCATGATGCGGTTGTAGTTGGGATGCGGCTCGGCGCCGAAGACGGTGATGTCGTAGAGGTCGGCATCGATCTTCAGCAGTTCCTCGAGCGTGCGGATGCCGGCCATTCCGTTGCCGACCAGCACCAGCCGCTGTTTCTTCGCACGCATGTCCATGGTGGGGTTCTCCGTGGGGCCTGAAACGACGAAAGGCGTCCGCATGGTGCGTGGCCAGCGCGGGGCTGGCACGGCATGCGGACGCCTTTGTCCTGAAGCGTTCCGCGGCGCCATTGCCGCCGGAAGCATTGAAAACAATCGAGCAATATACGTGCCATCGATGACACGGCATGCATCGTGCAGGCGAGGCGCGCCACGGTCGCGCGGCCGGCCTCCCGTCGGCATCCGCATCGCTTTGGTGCGGGGCCGGCCCGGGCGGGCACGTTTCCCGTGCATGCGCGCACGGAGCGCGGGCGGACCGGGGTCGCCGCGCGGCGGAAGATCGATGCGCGAGAGAAAGCCGCTCCTGCCTAGAGGATGCAAGGGCCCATAGCTATTAAAAAAGGAGCAGAACCGATGCCATCCACCGTGGGCCCGAAGGGGCCGCCATGAGCTTCGACCTGGACATCGGCTACGCCACCCTGGCCGGCCGCGGCGGCGCCAACGAGGATTTCGCGGGCGCGCTGGCCGGCGACGCCGGCGAGGACCAGCGCGGCGCCATCGCCGCCATCGCCGACGGGGTGAGCACCGGCGGCATGGGCCGCGAGGCCGCGCAGACCACCGTCACCAGCCTGGTGCGCGACTATTTCGGCACGCCCGCCACCTGGGACACCACCGTGGCGCTGGACCGGGTCATCGCCGCGCAGAACGCCTGGCTGGTCGGCATCAACCGCCGGCGCGCGCCGGCGCTCGGCCTGACCACGCTCACCGCGCTGGTGCTGCGCGGCCAGTCGTACGCGCTGGCGCACGTGGGCGACACCCGGGCCTACCTGCTGCGCGGCGGGGCGCTGGAGCTGCTCACCGCCGACCATGTGGTGGCGCACCCCGACTTCTCCCACCAGCTCACCCGCAGCGTGGGCGCCGACGACCGGCTGGTGGTCGACTACCGGCAGGGCGAGGTCCAGGCGGGCGACCTGTTCGTGCTGCTGACCGACGGCGTCCACGGCAGCCTGCCCGAGCGCGAGATCGCCGCGCTGGCGCGGGCCGCCGCCGGGGACGGGCCGCCGCACGACGCGCCGTCCGGCGCCCGGGCGCAGTCCATCGCCCAGGGGCTGGTCGCCGCCGCCCGCCAGCGCGGCAGCAGCGACGACGCCACCGCGCTGGTGCTGCGGGTGCGCGGCGTCGCCATCGCCACGCTCCACGACGCGACGCTGCGCGCCCGCGAACTGCCGGTGCCGCCGGCGCTCAAGGTCGGCGACGCGATCGACGGGCTGACCGTCACCGCGCTGGTGTCCGACAGCGGCGTGGCCCGGCTCTACCAGGTGCGCGACGGCGCGACGCGCAGGCTCTACGCGCTCAAGACGGTGCACCCGCGCCGCGCCCACGACGCCGAGGAACGCGCCACCCTGGCCCACGAGGGCTGGCTGGCCCGGCGCATGCAGGGCGGCCGCGCCGCCGACCACCTGGTGCGGCTGCGCGACGGCCCGCCCGGCGGCCCGTCCAGCGCCTTCTACCTGCTCTACGACTGGCACGGCGGCGACACCTGGCAGCAACTGCTCGACCGCGGACAGCGCCCCGCGCCGGCGCAGGCGGTGGCGCTGGCGCTGCAGGTGGCGCGCACCCTCGGCCAGCTGCACCGCCAGGGCGTGGTGCACCGCGACATCAAGCCCTCCAACCTGCACCAGGGCGACGACGGCAGCATGCGGGTGCTGGACCTGGGCGTGGCGCTGAGCGGCCGCGAGCCCGCCGCCACCCGCGCGCTGCACGCCGGCACGCCGAGCTACGTCAACCCCGAGCAGTGGGACGACCCGCCGCAGCCCGTCGACGCGAGGAGCGACCTGTTTGCGCTCGGCGTCACGCTCTACCAGCTGCTGACCGGCGCGCTGCCTTACGGCGAGGTGGTGCCCTACCAGCGCGGCCGCTACTGGCGCGATCCGCTGCCGCCCAGCCGCCGCAACCCGGCGGTGCCGATCTGGCTCGACCACGTGGTCCTCAAGGCGGTGGCGCGCGACGCGGCCCAGCGCTTCGAGACGGCCGAGGAGCTGGTGCTGGCGCTGGAGCGCGGCGCCTCCCGCCCGGTCACCGCGCCGCCCCCGACGCCGCTGGTGGCGCGCGACCCGGCGGCGCTGTGGAAGATCGGGCTGGCGGTGTCGCTGCTGCTCAACGCGCTGCTGGTCTACTGGCTGCTGTTCCTGCCGCGCTGACGGGCCCGCCGCGGGCGCGGCGGAAAGACCACCGGCCGCGGCGCGGCACCGCCGCCGCCCGCATACTCCCGGCGATGCATGCGCCGCCGCCCCCGGATCCGGTCGTCCTGCGCCTGCTGCGCCGCGCGGTCGACGTGCGGGCCCACGAGGTGCGGGCCACGCTGCTCGGCTTCGCGTGGTTCCTGTGCCTGCTCGCCGGCTACTACCTGCTGCGCCCGCTGCGCGACGCGATGGGCCTCGCCGGCGGGCCGCGGGAGCTGCGGTGGCTGTTCACCGCCACCTTCGCCGCCATGCTGGCGCTGGTGCCGCTCTTCGGCTGGCTGACGGCGCGCCTGCCGCCCCGGCGCTTCGTGCCGGTCGCCTACCGCTGCTTCGCCCTCGGCCTGCTGGCCTTGTGCGTGCCGATGGCGCTCGACGTCCGCAGCCCGTGGCTGGGCCGGGCGTTCTTCGTGGGGATCAGCGTCTTCAACCTGTTCCTGGTCAGCATCTTCTGGAGCGTGCTGGCCGACTGCTTCGGCAATGCGCAGGCGCGCCGGCTGTTCGGCTTCATCGCGGCCGGCGGCACGGTCGGCACCTTCGCCGGGCCGGCGCTCGCGGCCGCGATGGTGACCGCGCTCGGGCCGGTCGCGCTGGTGCTGTCCGCGGCGCTGCTGCTGGAGGCGGCGCTGCAGTGCTTCCACCGCCTGTATCCGCGCACCGGCTCCGTGCCGCGGGACGCCGCGCATCCGGCGGGCGCGGCCACCGCCGCGGGCGACGCGCGGCCGCTGGGCGGCGGCGTGCTGGCGGGGCTGGGGCTGATCGTCCGCTCGCCCTACCTGCTGGGCCTGTGCGGCTACCTGCTGCTGCACACGGCGGCCTCGACCTTCCTGTACTTCGAGCAGGGCCGGCTGGTGGCGGGCGCCTTCGCCGACACCGCCTCCCGCACCCGCTTCTTCGCGCTGGTGGATTTGGGCGTGTCGGCCCTCACGCTGCTGCTGCAGGTGGCCGTGACCGGGCGCGCGATGCGGCGCTTCGGCGTGGGCGCGGCGCTGGCGGCGCTGCCGGTGGCCTCGGCCCTGGCCTTCGCGGCCGTGGCGCTGTCGCCGACGGTGCCGGTGCTGGGCGCGGCGCAGGTGCTGCGCCGCGCGCTCGACTACGCGGTGGCGCGGCCGGCGCGGGAGGTGCTGTTCACCGTCGTCTCGCGCGAGGCCAAGTACAAGGCTAAGAACGCGATCGAGACGGTGGTCTACCGCGGCGGCGACGCCGTCAGCGGCTGGATCACGGCCGGCCTGGGCGCGCTCGGCATCGGCTTCGCGGGCCTGGCGGCGCTGGCGATTCCGCTGGCCGCGCTCTGGGCGCTGCTGGCGCATCGGCTGGCACGCGAGCAGGAACGGCGCCTGCGCACGCGATCCGCCGATGGCGCAGAGTCGCAGGCCTGACCGGGTGCCTGTTCCCGCACCCCCATCCCGCGAACCATCGTCCTCGGAGGAATTCCCCATGCAGCACGCTTGCGTCCCCGAACCCCGCCCGGCCGCCGGACCCGCCTCCCTCACGCGGGCGCAGTGGCTGCGCGGCGCGGCCGGGCTGTCGGCCGGCGCCGTGCTCGCGTCGCTGCCGTTCGCGGCGGGCGCGCAGGGCGCCGCGGCCCCGTCCGGCGGCGCCGCGCCCCGGATGCACACGCGGCCCATCCCGTCCTCGCGCGAGGCCTTGCCCGTGATCGGCTGCGGCACCTGGGTCGGCTTCGGCCATGCGCCCGGCAGCGCGGAATACCGGCGCCTGCCGGGCGTGCTGGAGGCGCTGTTCGCGGCCGGCGGCACGGTGCTCGACAGCTCGCCCATGTACGGCCGCGCCGAGGAGACGACCGGCGAGCTGCTCGCCGCGTCGCCGCAACGCGCCCGGGCCTTCCTCGCGACCAAGGTCTGGACGCGCGGGCGCGCCGCCGGCATCGCGCAGATGGAAGCCTCCTTCGCCCACCTGAAGACCGAGCGCATCGACCTGATGCAGGTGCACAACCTGGTCGACTGGCGCACCCAGCTCGCGACGCTGCGCGAATGGAAGGCGCAGGGCCGCATCCGCTACCTCGGCATCACCCACTACACCGCGTCCGCCTTCGACGAGGTGCTGGCGGTGCTGCGCGCCGAGCCGCTGGATTTCCTGCAGATC
The DNA here is from genome assembly GCA_022702125.1 of Burkholderiaceae bacterium. Lineage (GTDB taxonomy): Bacteria > Pseudomonadota > Gammaproteobacteria > Burkholderiales > Burkholderiaceae_C > JAKOND01. The sequence goes on along the minus strand of JAKOND010000050.1, from coordinate 6,932 downwards.
AACTACGCCGCCGACGACCGCGAGGTGGAACGCCGGGTGCTGCCGCTGGCGGCCGAGCGCGGCGTGGCGGTGATCGTCAACCAGCCCTTCGGCGGCGGCGGCCTGCTGCGCAGCCTGCGCGACAGGCCGTTGCCCGGCTGGGCCGCGGAGATCGGCTGCGCGAGCTGGGCGCAGGTGCTGCTGAAGTTCGTCCTGGGCCACCCGGCCGTGACCTGCGCGATTCCCGGCACCAGCCGGCCCGGGCACATGGCCGACAACGCGGCCGCCGGCACCGGCACGCTGCCCGACGCGGCGTTCTGGCGCCGCCACGCCGACGCGATCCGGGCCTGAGAATCCGGCCTTCACGCATTCCCTTCCCACGTTCCCTTTCCGCAGAAAGCCCCCGCCCGTGTCTCCCGTGCTCCCCGTGCCTCCCGTTTCCCCGCACCGGCGCTCCCTGCTGCTGGCCGCCGCGGCCGCGCCCTGGCTCGGCGCCTGCACCACCGCCGCCCCCATCGCCGATGCCGCGCCGCTGGCGCGGGCCCGTGCCGCGCTGGCGCGCCTGGAGGCGGCGGCCGACGGCCGGCTGGGCGTGTGCGCGTTCGGCGCCTCCGGCGGCCCGGTGCTGCGGCACCGCGCGGAGGAGCGCTTTCCCGCCTGCAGCACCTTCAAGGTGCTGGCCGCCGCGGCGGTGCTGGCGCGCAGCGTCGTCGTGCCGGGGCTGATGGAGCGGCAGGTGCGCTACGGGCGGGAGGATCTGGTGCCGTACTCGCCCGTGACCGAACGCCGGGCGGGCGAGGGCATGACCTGCGCGGCGCTGTGCGCGGCGGCCCTGCGGTACAGCGATAACACCGCCGGCAACCTGCTGCTGCGCGAGATCGGCGGGCCGCCGGGCCTGACGGCCTACGCGCGGTCGATCGGCGACGCGGCCTTTCGCCTCGACCGCTGGGAAACCGCGCTCAACGACGCCGCGCCCGGCGATCCGCGCGACACCTGCACGCCGCAGGGCATGGCGCGCAGCCTGCGGCGCCTGCTGCTGGGCGACGCGCTGCCGCCGCCGCAGCGCGCGCAGCTGGCGGACTGGATGCGCGGCAACACCACCGGCGACGCCCGCATCCGGGCGGGCGTGCCGGCCGGCTGGACGGTGGCCGACAAGACCGGCTCGGGCGACTACGGCACCGCCAACGACATCGGCGTCGCCTGGCCCGTCTCCGGCGCGCCGCTGGTGATCGCCGTCTATTTCACGCAGGACCGGCAGCCGCCGGCCGGCGCGCCGTACCGCAGCGAGGTGATCGCCGAGGCCGCGCGGATCGCGGTGCGGGCGCTGGCCTGAGCGCCGGTCGCGGCGGCGGCGCCTGGACGGCGGGCGCCACGGCGGCGCCCGGGATCAGGCCGGTACGACGCGCGCCCGGCCGCCGCGCTCGGCCCAGGTGCGGGTCCAGCGGATCTGCATGAGGCGCAGCAGCACCAGCATCGCCAGCGAGCAGCACGCGAACAGCACGAAGCCCCACAGGTAGGTGCCGGCGTACTGCTTGGACAGGCCCATGGCGTTGGGCACCAGCCCGCCGCCGAGCGCGCCCACCTCGCCGATCATCGAGCCGGCCACCGCGGTGGTCAGCGGCCAGCGCAGCGGCACCAGCTGGAAGAGGGCGCCGTTGCCCGCGCCGAGCGCCGCGAAGCACACCAGGAACAGCAGCACCGTGACCGGCAGCGATTGCTGCGCGAAGCCGCACAGCACCAGCGAGACGGCCACCACCGCCAGCACCGCGGTCAGCGTGTTGACGCCGCCCCAGTGGTCCGACAGCCAGCCCCCGAAGATGCGCAGCGCCGCGCCCATGAAGGCCGCCAGCATGGTCAGCTGGCCCGCCTGCGTCTTGCTCACGCCGAACTGGTCGTAGAAGTAGCTCGGCAGGAAGGTGGTCAGGCCGATGAAGCCGCCGAAGGTCACCGCGTAGATCAGGCTGAAGGCCCAGCCGTCCTTCTCGAACAGGCAGGCGATGTGGTCGCGGAAGCTCGAATGCTTGTCCAGGTCGGGCGGCTCCTGCGCGAAGACGACCATCACCACCATCGGGATCGCGATGGCGACCGCGGCGATGCCGTAGACCGTCTGCCAGCCGAAGGCCTGGGCCAGCGCCGGCGCCAGCAGGGCCGACACCGCGGTGCCCACGTTGCCCGCGCCGACCAGGCCCATCGCCAGGCCCTTGTAGCGCGCGGGGAAGGAGCCCGAGCCCAGCGACAGCGCCACGCCGAAGCTGGCCCCGGCGATGCCCAGCAGCACGCCCATGGCCAGCAGGTCGTTGTACGAGTTCACGAAGAAGAAGCCGAAGCCCATGGCGATGGCGATGCCGCCCATCTCCACCAGCGTCGCGTTCTTGCGGCCGATGTACTGCGCCAGCAGCCCCAGCGGGAAGCGCATGAGCGCGCCGGCGAAGATCGGGATCGACAGCATCACGCCCTTCTGCGTGGGGCTCAGCTGGAAGGCCTCGCTGATGAAGGGCGCCATGGCGCCGTTGATCACCCAGATCGCGCAGGAGAAGGCGAAGTAGAGGAAGGAGGCCCACAGCGTCGGTGCGTGGCCCGCTTTGAGGAATTCCCGGAAGTTCAGCATGGGGTGGTCGGAAGAGGAGTGGTGCGAACGTGAAAAAGGCGTCCGCGCTGCGCGGGCCGTGGTTTCGGCCGTTGCAGCGGGGACGCCTTTGTCGTGTCCGGTCGGGGTGCGCCATTGCACCTTTTCCGGTCGGCCTCGCGGGCCGTGCCCATGCGATGCAGGTTTCGTGCCTGTCCGCGGCGCGCCCCGCGGCACGCATCTGGTGCGGCAGGTGCGCGCCGCCGGGACGCGTCGTTCAGGCGGCGGTCTTCTCCACGTGGGCCTGCCGGGTATAGAGGAAGTCGATGACCGCCTTGCGACAGCCCAGGTAGACCGGGTCGTCGGCCAGCGCCACCCGGTTGCGCGGCCGGGCCAAGGGCACCGCGAGCACCTCGCCGATGGTGGCGGCCGGGCCGTTGGTCATCATCACGATGCGGTCGGACAGCAGCACCGCCTCGTCCACGTCGTGGGTCACCATGACCACCGTGCTCTTCGTGGCCGCGACGATCGCCAGCAGCTCGTCCTGCAGCTTGGCGCGGGTCAGCGCGTCGAGCGCGCCGAAGGGCTCGTCCATCAGCAGCACCTGCGGCTCCATCGACAGCGCCCGGGCGATGCCCACCCGCTGCTTCATGCCGCCGGAGATCTCGCCGGGCCGCTTCTGCGCCGCGGCGGTCAGCCCGACCAGCGCCAGCGCGGCCCGGGTGCGCTCGCGCAGCTGCGCCTTGGTCTCGGTGGCCGAGAAGACGCGCTCGACCGCCAGGTGGACGTTGTCGAAGCAGGTCAGCCAGGGCAGCAGCGAATGGTTCTGGAACACCACCGCGCGCTCGGGCCCGGGGCCCTTGATCTCGCGGTTGGCGCACAGCAGCGCGCCCTCGGTCGGCGCGGTCAGCCCGGCGATCAGGTTGAGCAGGGTGGACTTGCCGCAGCCCGAGTGGCCGATCAGCGCGATGAACTCGCCCTTGGCCACGGTCAGCCGGATGTCGCGCAGCGCGGGGAAGCGGCCCTTGGCGGTGCGGAAGGTCTGGGCGACGTCCTGGATCTCGATGAACTTGTCCATGTCTTCTCTCCCCGGGTCAGGACTTGACGTCCTCGAAGGTGAAGGCCGAGGCCAGCTTGACCAGCGCCATCTCCAGCAGCAGGCCGACGATGCCGATCACGAAGATCGCGATGATGATGTTCTTGACGTTGAGGTTGTTCCACTCGTCCCACACCCAGAAGCCGATGCCCACGCCGCCGGTCAGCATCTCGGCCGCGACGATCACCAGCCATGCGGTGCCGACGGCCAGGCGCACGCCGGTCAGCATGTAGGGCAGCACGGCCGGGAACAGGATCTTGGTGATGACCTTCCACTCGGAGAGGTTGAGCACCCGGGCCACGTTCAGGTAGTCCTGCGGCACCCGCTGCACGCCGACGGCGGTGTTGATGACCATCGGCCAGATCGAGCAGATGAAGATGGTCCAGATGGCCGCCGGGTTGGCGCCCTTGAAGACCAGCAGCCCGATCGGCAGCCAGGCCAGCGGCGAGACCGGGCGCAGCAGGCTGATGACCGGGTTGAACATCCGCGACAGCAGCGTGAAGCGGCCGATGGCGAAGCCCGCCGGGATGCCCACCAGCGCCGCCAGCCCGAAGCCCAGCGCCACCCGCTGCAGCGAGGCCAGCACGTTCCAGCCCACGCCCTGGTCGTTCGGGCCGTTGCGGTAGAACGGGTCGCTGAACACCTCCACCGCCTGCGCCCAGGTGGCCGCCGGCGTGGGGATGCTGCCCTGCGTCAGGCTGGAGACGATCTGCCACAGCAGGCCGAGCAGCAGCAGGCCCGCCACCGGCGGCAGCACGCGCAGGGCGAAGGCGCGGCCGTCCCAGGCCGGGCGCTCGGTTTTCGGTAATGATTTCGCCGCGGCAGCCAAGGCGGAATCCGGGCTGGCAGCTCCTGTTTTCATAGCAGGGCGCGCCGGCGGGGACGCGGACGAGGATGCGGGGGCCGGCTCGGCGTCGAGCGGGGCGAGGTGGAAGACGGCGCTGACCATGGCGTGCTCCTCAGGCGTGGATCTTGAAGGAATCGGCGTATTTCTTCGGGTCCTTGCCGTCCCAGACGACGCCGTCGATCAGCTTGCTGCTGCGCATCGGGTCCTTGGGCACGGGCGTCCCGGAGGCGGCGGCCGCCTGCTGGTAGATGTCGATCTGGTTGATCTGCTTGGCCACGGCCAGGTAGTCCGGGTGGTCCTTGAGCAGGCCCCAGCGCTTGTGCTGGGTCAGGAACCACATGCCGTCCGACAGGTACGGGAAGTTGGTCTTGCCGTCGTTGTAGAAGCGCATCGGGTTCGGGTCGTCCCAGGTCTTGCCCAGGCCGTTCTGGTAGCGGCCCAGGATGCGCTGGTTGATCGCGTCGACGCCGGTGTTGACGTAGGCCTTGCCGGCGATGGTGTCGGCCATCTTGACCTTGTTCTGGGCGCTGGCGTCGATCCACTTGCCGGCCTCCAGGATGGCGGCGGTCACCGCGCGGGCGGTGTTGGGGTACTTCTTCACGAACTCGCCGGTGGTGCCCAGCACCTTCTCGGGATGGTCCTTCCAGATGTCCTGCGTGGTGGCGGCGGTGATGCCGATGCCGTCCACGATGGCGCGGTGGCCCCACGGCTCGCCGACGCAGAAGCCGTCCATGTTGCCGATGCGCATGTTGGCGACCATCTGCGGCGGCGGCACGACGATGGACTTGGCGTCCTTCATCGGATCGATGCCGTGGGCCGCCATCCAGTAGTAGAGCCACATCGCGTGGGTGCCGGTCGGGAAGGTCTGGGCGAAGGTGTATTCGCGCTTGTCGCGCGCCATGGCCTTGGCCAGCCCCGCGCCGTCCACCGCGCCGGCGTCGGCCAGCTTCTTCGAGAGGGTGATCGCCTGGCCGTTGTTGTTGATGTTCATCAGCACGGCCATGTCCTTCTTGGCGCCGCCCACCCCGAGGTGCACGCCGTAGACCAGGCCGTAGAGCACGTGGGCGAAGTCGAGTTCGCCGTTGACCAGCTTGTCGCGCACGCCGGCCCAGCTGGCTTCCTTGCTGGGGACGATCTTCACGCCGTATTTCTTGTCGATGCCCAGCACCGAGGCCATCACCACGCTGGCGCAGTCGGTCAGCGGGATGAAGCCGATCCTGACCTCCTCCTTCTCGGGCTTGTCCGAGCCGGCGGCCCAGGCGCCGCGCAGGCCCAGGCCGGGCAGCGCCGCGGCGGCGCCGAGCGTCGCGCCCTGGCGGATCAGGCTGCGGCGGGAAAGGCCGGCCGCGCTGGCGGCATCGACGGACGCATCGGCCGGTCCGGCCGCTCGGCCGTCGGCCGGGACGCCCGCGAAGGGGGGGTGCTGCTGAGTCATCTTCAACTCCTTGGGTGACGTGCGACCCGCGGAAATGCGAACGGCGTCCATCTCCGGCCCCATCGATGCGGGGCGGAAATGGACGCCGTTGTCCGGGGTGTCGGGGGGTGACGTTGCGGCCGGACCGCCTTTGGTCCCGCTACGCCAGGGGATTCGCAGGAAGCGTGCCATGCGGCCGAGCCGGTTCCGGGCGCCGGATGCGCCGCGGGCGGGGCGCGGATGCGCGCCGGACCCGTGCCCCGGGCGGGCGCGGTCACCAGACTGGGGCATGCGCGATCCGCGCATGGTGCGGTGCACCATTGCGGGTTTTCCCGGGGCCGGAGGCCCGGGGCCTCAGCGCGTCCGGTCGGGCAGCAGGTCGGCCATCGCCAGCACGGACTCGGCCACGTCCACCAGGCGGCGGCTCTGCTGCATCGCGGTCTGGCGCAGCATCTTGTGGGCCTCCTCCTCGGTGAGCTGCCGGTGCGCCATCAGCAGGCCCTTGGCCCGCTCCACCAGCTTGCGCTCGTCGAGCGAGGCGCGCACCGTGGCCAGTTCGTGGCCCATGGCCTGCAGCCGCTGGGACTGCTCCTGCACCAGCTCCAGCACCGAACGCTCCAGCTGCGGGCCGTAGCCGCCGGCCGGCGCGCCCATCGCCGGCGCCGTGCCCGGCGCGCCCGGTGTGCCCGGCGCATGGGCGAAGTCGAAGAACGCGCCCTCCGGCATCCGGCCGTCCGACGGCAGCTGCAGCAGGCGCCGGTGCGATTCCAGGTCCGCCCGGGCCTGGGCCAGCCGGCCCTCGCACAATTGCAGCAGGTCGGCCGCGAGCTGGGCCTCGACCGCCTGCATCGCGTCGATGCGGACGGTGCAGGCGTCGAACCACGGCTGGCTCAGGCCGGCGTCCAGCGGGCCGCCGTCGGGCGCGGTGCAGCCGATGCGCCGCAGCCGCTCCAGGTCGGCCATGGCCGCGCCGGCCTGGCTGGCCTGCCATTGGCCGCGCAGGTCGGCGGTGGCGAAATCGACGAACACC
>JAKOND010000028.1 GCA_022702125.1 Burkholderiaceae bacterium | reverse complement strand
GACATGGGCCTGCAGGCTCTCGGCCGTCGCCGGGCCCGACAGCTTCAGCAGGAAGGACTGGTTCTCCTCGATGCGCTCGTAGGTGCCGGGCCAGATGCCCTGCACGAACGGCCCGCCGCTATTGAATTGGTAGCTGCGGGCGCTGGCGATGCCTTGGCCGTCGACCGATTTGAACCCCGGAACCACGGTCGCGGAGCAGCGGGTGCCCGGCGGCAGGTCGGCGGCGAAGTCGTAGACCCATTCGCGCTCGCTGTTCCAGCGTCCGGTGCCGCGTCCCGCCTCGGCCGGACTGCAGCGCACCGCGAGCGGCGCCGCCGCCTGGGGGTTGCCGGCCGCCACCGCCGGCGCGTCGAAGCGCGCCACCGCCTGCCGGATCTGCGCCGCCTCGCCCTGCGGGCCGAAGCGCGCGATCTGCAGCGCCTGGGCGCCCGGCGCGGCCAGCAGGCCGGCCAGCGCCACCGGAGAGAACCAGGAGATCGCGCCTCGGGAAGAAGCCGGGAACATGCAGCGGTGGAGCAGGGTCATGGGCGGTCCCGGCCGGGCCGGGCGGATCGTCGGGAACGGAAGGGATGTGGCCGCAGGACCGGCGCCCCGGGCGCACCACGGACGGCGACGGGGTGGCACCGGCCCGGTCCTGCCGGCCGGAGCACCGCAGTGTAGAGTCCCTCCTCGTCCGATCCGCGCCAACCGCAGCGCGGCATGGCGCCCCTCCTACAACGAAGACAACGCCCGCCCGCCGCGCGCCCCATGGCGGCCCGAACCCTGCCGATGCCCGACGCCCTCCTTTCGCCGCCACCGCCGACGGCCCCGCCGCCTCGGCGGTCCCGCGCGCCCGCGTCCGCCGCTCCGCGCCCGCCCGCACCGCCCGCACCGCCGGCACCGTCCGCGCCCCCCCCTACCCGCCACTGGGAACTCGACGCCCTGCGCGGCCTGATGCTGGTGCTGATGACGATCACCCACCTGCCGACCCGGCTGACCTCGCCGCTCGGCCAGCCCTTCGGCTACGTGTCGGCAGCCGAGGGCTTCGTGCTGCTGTCGGCTTATATGGCGGGCCTGGTCTACGGCCGGGTCGGCCACCGCAAGGGCGTCGGCGCGATGCGCGCCGCGCTGCTGGCCCGGGCGCGCAAGGTCTACTTCTGCCACGTCGGCATGCTGGTGTTCCTCTTCACGGTAATCGCATTCGTCGGCCTGCGCACCCACCAGCCGGCGGTGCAGAACCTGATGTACTTCTACCTGCAGCAGCCGGTGGCCGCGCTGGCCAGCAGCCTGCTGCTGGTCTACCAACCCTCGCTGCTGGACATCCTGCCGATGTACGTGCTGTTCATGCTGGCGAGCCCGTGGGTGCTGTCGGCCGGCATGCGCCGGGGCTGGCGCTGGCTCCTGGTCGCCAGCGCGGCGCTCTGGGGCGTCGAGCAGTTCTTCAGCCTGGGCGGCTGGCTGCATGCGGCGGCGGTGCGCTTCACCGGCATGCCGGTGCCGCTGCGCGATACCGGCTCCTTCTCGACCTTCGCCTGGCAGCTGCTGTGGATGGTCGGCCTGTGGATGGGCGCCAGCCGCAACGATCCCGACGCCCGGCCCTTCGCCTTCCCGCGCCCGGTGGTCTGGCTGGCGGTGGCGGTGGCGGTGGGCGGGCTGGTCTGGCGGCAGTACGTGGGCCAGGCGCCCTTCCTGGGCGACGTGCAGCGCAACCTGTGGTTCGACAAGTGGCTGCTGGGGCCGCTGCGGCTGCTGGACCTGGCGGCGCTGGCGATCGTCACCCTCCGCTTCGGCCCGGCCTTCGCGCGGCGCATTCCCCGGCCGCGCTGGCTGGAGACGATGGGCGCCGCCTCGCTGGCGGTGTTCTGCGCGCACCTGGCGATCGTGCTGCTGGTGCTGGCGACGCTGGGCAGCGACCCGCTCCTCCATCCGGCCTGGGTGGACGCGGTGGTGCTGGTGCTGTGCTACGGCGGCCTGTACCTGACCGCGCGCGGCATGCTCTGGCTGGACCGGCAGAAGACCGACGACGACCAGCCGCCCTGGCCGCTCGGCCCGTCGCCGGCCGCGCCGCCGGTGCGCCACGACGTCGGGCCGGACGCCGCCACGCGGCCGTCCTGAGCGCGGGGAGCGCGCCCCGGCCGCCGGGCCTCAGTTCCGCTCGTGGGTGGAGACGCTGCGCACCGCGGAGGCCGGCACGGCGACCGGCGCGGCCGTGGCGGCGGCGACGCCCGCCCCCGGGCCCTGCGACAGCGCCGCATGCTGCCGCGGCGACGGATTCGCGGCCTGCTGGACGCCCGCCGGCTCGGGGATGGACGCCGGCAGGTGGGAGGCGATCACACCGCGCCACAGCGCGTAGCCGGCGGTGTTCATGTGCAGCATGTCGGCGCCGTAGAGCTCGGCGCGCGGCTTGCCGTCCTCGGCCAGCATCGGCGTGAAGATGTCGATGTACTCGGCGTTGGGCAGCGTGCGCACGTGCGCGGCGATCAGCGTGTTGGTTTCGCGCACCTTGGGCATCAGGCCGACGCGCGAGGGGCTGGGCTTGATCGAGATGTACGAGATGCGGGCATCGGGCAGCTCGGCGCGCACGTGGTGCACGAATTCCTCGAAGCTCTGCAGCACCTGCGCCGGGCTGCGGCCCTCGGCCAGGTCGTTGTCGCCCGCGTAGACCAGCACCTGGCGCGGCTTGTACTGGGTGACCAGCTGGCGCGCGAAGTAGTTGCAGTCGGCCATGGTCGAGCCGCCGAAGCCGCGGTTGATGACCACCGGCATCTGCCGGAAATCCTGCGCCAGCTGGCTCCACATGCGGATGGTCGAACTGCCGACGAACAGCACCCCGCCGTGGCCCGGCGCCTGGGCGCGGTCGGCGGCGGCGAAGGCGGCCATGCTGTCGCGCCAGCGGCGCTGCGCGGCGGGCAGCTCGGCCTCGCCCCACGGGAGCGGCTCGGCCAGGGCGGCACCGCCCGAGGGAGGCGCGGAGGTCGAGGCCGACGACTTGGGCGCCGCCGGCATCGGCAGCGGCTGCGCGAAGCCGGCCCCGCCCCGCCCCAGGGTCAGGGCGGCGGCGATGGCCACGGCGCGCAGCGGCACCTTGGCGGCGAGGCGGCGGACCCGCGGCATGCGGGCGCGGAGACGGGAGGCGGCGGAGGCGAGATGGGCGGTTTTCATGAATCGGGGGGGGCCGTGGGGCGCTGTTCATGGAAGGGAGGCGCCATTCGCCCCGCCCCTGCCGGGCCGCTCGGTGGCGGAAGGGGCAAGGCGGTCGAAGGCGCATGGCGACCGATCCCCCGATGGTACGGACTTCCCGCGCGCCCCGCTGCAACAAGGCTTGTCCGGACCGCGCGCGTTCCCGTCCGCCGGTCCTCAACCGATGCGCACCGGCACGAAGATCCGGTCCGTGCCGCGCTGCACCAGCAGCGCCACCGAATGGTCCGACGCGCCCACCAGGCTGCGCACCTGCTCCACCGACTTCACCGCCGTGCCGTTGACGGCCAGCAGCAGGTCGCCCGCCTGCACCCCGGCCAGCTCGGCCGGCCCGTCGGCGTCCTGCACCAGCAGGCCGCCGGAGGCCACGCCCGCCTCCTCGCGCTCCTGCGGCTGCAGCGGCCGCAGCGCCAGCCCCAGGCGGCCCTGGCCGGCCTCGGTGCCTTTGTCGGCGGCCGAGGCCACCTTGCCTTCCGCATCGGCCAGCGTCGCGGTCAGCTGCCGGTTGCCGCCCTTGCGCCAGACGTCGAGCCGCACCTGGTCGCCGGGCGCTGCCAGGGCGATGGCCGCCGGCAGGTCGGCCGAGGCCACCACCGGCTGGCCATTCACCTTGCGGATCACGTCGCCGGTCTGCAGGCCGGCCCGCTCGGCCGCACTGCCCTTCTCGACGTTCGAGACCAGCGCGCCCTCGGGCGCATCCAGATGGAAGGAATCGGCCAGCGTCTGGTTCACCTCCTGCACCGCCACGCCCAGCTTGGCGTGCGACACCTTGCCGTGGGCCACGATCTGCTGCTGCACCTTGCTCGCCAGGTCAATCGGGATCGCGAAGGACACGCCCTGGTAGCCCCCGGTGCGGCTGTAGATCTGCGAGTTGATGCCGACCACCTCGCCCTTCGCGTTGAACAGCGGCCCGCCCGAGTTGCCGGGGTTGATCGCCACGTCGGTCTGGATGAAGGGCACCGCGCTGTCGTCCGGCAGCGCGCGGCCCTTGGCGCTGACCACGCCGGCGGTGACGGTGTTCTGGAAGCCGAAGGGCGAGCCGATGGCCAGCACCCATTCGCCCACCTGCAGGTCGCTGGTCTTGCCCAGCGCCACCACCGGCAGGTTCTTCGCCTCCACCTTGAGCACCGCGATGTCGGTCTTGGCGTCCGCGCCGAGCACCTTGGCGCGCAGCTCGCGGCGGTCGGTGAGCCGGACGGTCACCTCCTTCGCGCCCTTGACCACGTGGGCGTTGGTCAGGATCAGCCCGTCGGGGCTGACGATGAAGCCCGAGCCCTCGCCGCGCATCGGCATGGCGTGCGGCGCCCGGCCGCGCCGCGCGCCGGCGCCGCCGGGCTGCTGCTGTTGCTGGAAGCGGCGGAAGAAGTCGAAGAACGGGTCGTTCGGCAGGCCGTCGTCGCCGCCGGAGGCCGTCTCGTCGTCGGAGACCGGCGCGGTACCGACCACGCTGATGTTGACCACCGCCGGGCCGTTGCGCTTGGTGATGGTCGAGAAGTCCGGCAGCGCGACCGCCGCGCCCGGCGCGGCGGCCAGCACCGCGGGCGCCGGCTGGGCCTGGGCATGGCCGAATTCCAGCGCGGAGACGCCCGCGCCGCCGATGGCGCCGGCCGCCAGCAGCGCGACGGCGAGGCGGGTGGGAGAGGAAACAAGGGATTGCAGAGGCATGGCGATTCGCTCCTTGAAGGATCCATCCGGACGGATGGAAAAACCTGATGGAGCGACTGTCCGCCCTGGGGCTTAGGCCATTCTTAAAAACAGCCGACGGCACCCGACGACTTTCTAGACGACCGGTCTAATTGCCGCTATAGTCCACCCATGGTCCCTCCGTCACCCGTCGACAGCAGCATCGTCCGCGAGAGCATCCTCGCCCACGGCCAGCGCATCATGGCGGGCAAGGGCTTCTCCGCCGTCGGCCTCAACGAAATCCTGGCCGCCTCGGGCGTTCCCAAGGGTTCGTTCTACCACTACTTCGGCTCGAAGGATGCCTTCGGCGAAGCGCTGCTCGAGAGCTACTTCGCGGATTACCTGGCCGAACTCGACGCCACGCTGGATGCGCCGGGCCTGACCATGGCGCAGCGCCTGATGAACTACTGGAGGAACTGGCAGGACACCCAGTCGTTCTCCGACTGCCAGGGCAGGTGCCTGGCGGTGAAGCTCGGCGCGGAGGTGGCCGACCTGTCGGAGTCCATGCGCCTGGCGCTCAAGGGCGGCACGACCGGCATCACCGACCGCCTGGCGCGCGCCATCGGGGCCGGCACGGCCGAAGGCTCCCTGTCGGTCGACGGCACGCCCGACGCGGCCGCGCACAGCCTCTACCAGCTCTGGCTGGGCGCCAGCCTGATGGCGAAGATCGAACGCACCACCCGACCCTTCGAGACCGCCCTGGCGACCACGCGCCGGATCCTGCATCTTCCCCTCTGACCGGAGGGGAATCCACCGCACTTCCCTGGGAAGTGTTTTTTTGTCTCGCATAGAGACGACCGGTCTAATAGATACCCCTATCGGACCGCCTCCGGAGAAAACCCATGAAAGTTCTGATCGTTCTGACCTCGCACGACCGGCTCGGCGATACCGGCCGCAAGACCGGCTTCTGGCTCGAGGAGCTGGCCGCGCCCTACTACGTCTTCAGGGACGCCGGCGCCGAGATCGTGCTCGCCTCGCCCCAGGGAGGGCAACCGCCGCTCGATCCCAAGAGCAACGAGCCGGACTCCCAGACCGACGACACCCGCCGCTTCGAGGCCGATGCGCAGGCGAAGGCGCAGCTGGCGCGCACCGTGCGCCTGGACAGCGTGTCGCCCGCGGATTTCGACACGGTGTTCTACCCAGGCGGCCACGGCCCGCTGTGGGACCTGGCCGAGGACAAGGCGTCGATCGCGCTGATCGAGTCCTTCCTGGCCGCGCGCAAACCGGTCGCGCTGGTCTGCCATGCGCCGGGCGCGCTGCGCCACGCCAGGACGCCCGCGGGCCGTCCGCTGGTCGAAGGCAGGCAGGTCACGGGCTTCAGCAACGCCGAGGAAGCCGCGGTCGGACTCACGGACGTGGTTCCGTTCCTGGTCGAGGACGAACTCCAGGCCCGGGGCGGCGTCTACTCCCGGGGCCCGGACTGGGCGCCCCATGTGGTGAGCGACGGCCTGCTGACCACCGGCCAGAACCCGGCGTCCTCCGCGCCGACCGCGCAGCGGCTGCTGCAGCAGCTGGCCGCCGGGCAGTGAGGCGGTCGAGGAAGGCGACGCCGTCCGCGCGCGGGGCGTAGCCGGCCGGGGGCGCGACCGTGCCGATGGCGTGGGGCGGGCCCCGGCCCCGCACGGTCCGCCTCCGTCCGCGGCGTCAGGCCGGCGGCCAGCGCACCTCGACCCGCAGCCCGCCGAGCCGCGCCGAGCGTTCCAGGCGCAGCGCGGCGCCGTGGCGGTCGGCGATGGCGCGGACGATGGCCAGCCCCAGGCCGCTGCCGCCGGCCGTGGCCTCGGCGCTGCGGAAGAACCGGTCGAAGACGCGTGGCAGGTCGGCCTCGGCGATGCCCGGGCCGCTGTCGTCCACCGCCAGCAGCGCGCCGCCGTCGGGCAGCCGCCGCAGCGACGCATCGACCCGGCCGCCCTCGGGCGCGAACTTGACGGCGTTGTCGAGCAGGTTGCGCAGCAGGATGCCGAGCGCGTCGGCCTGGCCCGGGACCGTCACGGCGGCGGCCGGGACGGCCGCGCCCTCTTCCGGCTCCGTCGCCTCCGCCGCCGCCTGACCCTCCGCACCGTCCACCAGCCCCAGGTCGATGCGCCGCGCCGCCGCCTGCGGCAGCAGGTCCACCACGGCCCGGCGCAGCAGCGCCTGCAGGTCGACCGGCGCCATCGGCGCCTGCGGGCCGCCGCCCGCGTCCTGGCGCGCCAGCACCAGCAGCTGGCCCACCAGCGCGATGGCCCGGTCGATGCCCTGCGTCAGCCGGGCCACCGCGCGGTCGCGTCCGGCCGGGTCGTCCAGCGCGCCGGCGCGCTGCAGCGACTGCGCCTGCAACCGGAGCGCCGTCAGCGGCGAGCGCAGCTCGTGCGCCGCGTCGGCCACGAAATTGCGCTGCGCGGCGAAGGCGTCGCGGGTGCGGCCGAACAGCAGGTTGAGTTCGCGCACCAGCGGGCGCACCTCGTCGGGCAGGTCGTCCTCGGGCAGCGGGTCGAGGTCGTCGGCGGCGCGCCCGGCGACCTGGCGGCGCATGCGCTCCACCGGCGCCAGCGTGTGGCCGATGATCCAGCCCACCGCCAGCATCAGCAGCGGCGCGGTCAGCCACACCGGCAGCGTGGCCCGCAGCGCCTGGGCGCGGGCGCGGGCCTGGCGCGCGTCCAGGTCCTGGGCGATCTGCACCGTCTGCAGCGGCGTCTGGATGGAGTACACCCGGTAGCGGGTGCCGTCGGCCACCACGTCCGAAAAGCCCAGCACCGCGCGCTGCGGCAGCCGCGCCCGGGCGGAGCGGTAGAGCGGCGCGCCGTCCGGCCCCCAGACCTGCACCAGCAGGTCCACGTCGGCCGATTCGTCGATGCCGCCCGGACCGGCCAGCGGCAGGCTGCTGCCCAGCGACTGGGCGACCTGCTGCAGGTGCAGGTCGGCGGTCGCGTCGGCCTCGCGCAGCGCGCCCCGGTAGGCGCCGGCGGCCAGCACCGCCACCGCCGCCAGGATGCAGGCCAGCACCAGCGCCATCAGCCGGCCGCGCAGCGAGCGCAGGCCCAGCCGGTCGGCCAGGGACCCCGGTGGCGCGCCGGCCGTCATCGCGGCACCAGGTAGCCCAGCCCGCGCACCGTCTGCACCAGCTCGGCGCCGAGCTTCTTGCGCACCCCGTGGATATAGACCTCCACCGCGTTGCTGCTGACGTCGTCCTTCCAGCCGAAGAGCTTCTCCTCCAGCTGCGTGCGCGAGAAGACCACCCCGGGCCGGGCGATCATCGGCTCCAGCACCGCCCATTCGCGGGCGGACAGCACCACCGGCCGGCCGTCCTGCGCGGCCTCGTGGGTGGCGGGGTTGAGCGTGACGCCGCGGTGCGAGAAGACCGGCCCGGCCTGGCCCTCGCCGCGGCGGATCAGCGCGCGGATGCGGGCCAGCAGCTCGTCGGTGTCGTAGGGCTTGACCACGTAGTCGTCGGCCCCGGCGTCCAGCCCGGCGACCCGGTCGGCGACCGCGTCGCGCGCGGTGGCCACCAGCACCGGCAGCCGGTCGCCCCGGGCGCGGAGCGCGCGCAGCACCTCCAGCCCGTCGCGCCGGGGCAGGCCGAGGTCCAGCAGCGCCAGGTCGTAGCGCTCGGACCGCAGCGCGGTATCGGCCATCGCGCCGTCGCGCACCCAGTCGACCGCGTAGCGCTCGCTGCGCAGCAGGTCGAGCAGGGCCTCGCCGATCATCGGATCGTCTTCGACCAGCAGCAATCGCATCGGTTGGTTCCTTTCATCGAATGCCGCGCGGATGCCCGGCGGCTGCTCGCCGTCCTATGGGTCGCGGCCGGCGCGGGAAGTTCCCCGCGCCCCGCGCCGGGACCGGTCGCCCGCCGCGGGCGTCCGCGCATTCCGATTTCATCTGGTTTTCAGTTTGGGGCCCGAGCATCCGCGTCCACCACCGCCCGTCACCCGGCGGCAACAGGAGTTCCCCGATGCAGTTGGATGTCATGCGACCGCCCCGTTTCACCGTGTCCGGAGCGAGTGTGCCCGGCCCCGGCGCCGATCCCCCCCGGATCAGGGTCCACCGGCACGGCGATGCGCAGCGCGCCGAGGTGGAGCGCTTCATCCACGGCGTGTACGCGCAGCGCTACGGCGCCGACGTGCCGGCGTTCGCGCCGGTCCTCGTCAGCCTGCAGGACGAGACCGGCATCCTGGCGGCGGCCGGATACCGCGATGCGTCCGACGGCCCGCTGTTCCTGGAGCGCTACCTCCACCAGCCGATCGAGTCCCTGCTGGTGTCGCTGCGCGAAGGCTCGCTCACCCGCCACGGCATCGCCGAGGTCGGCCACCTGTCGGCGCACCGGGCCGGCGAAGGACGCCGGCTGATCATGCGGCTCGGGCCGCACCTGGCGGAACAGGGATTCTCCTGGGTGGTGACCACGGTCACGCAGGAGCTGCTGCACCTCTTCGTGCGCCTCGGCCTGACGCCGCTGATGCTCGGCACCGCCGATCCCCGCGCCCTGGGCCCGTCGGCGCGCCGCTGGGGCAGCTACTACGACCACCGCCCCAGCGTGGTGTGCGGCCAGCTGAAGCGGGCCCTGCAGCAGATGCAGCGCCGCATGGCGGCTTCGGGGCCGGGCGCATGACGACGACCCCCGACACCGTGGCGCCCGCCCGGCCGGCACCGGACGGTCGACCGGCCCTGATCGACGCCTCCGGCTCCTGGAGCCGGGAGGCCCTCGAAGCGGAGGCGCAATCCCTGGCCGCATACTTCCGGGCGCGGGGCGTCCGCGTCGTCGCGACCCTGCTGGACAACTCCCCCGCCTGGGTCGTCGCCGACCGGGCCGCGCGGGCCGCCGGCGTCGTGCACGTGCCGATCCCGCTGTTCTTCACGCCGGCCCAGACCGCCTTCGCGCTGAACGCGGCGGGCGCCGATGCGGTCCTGACCGTGCCGGCGGCGGCCGCGGCGGCGCCCTGGAACGCGCTGCCGCGCGATGCCCGCACGGTGGCGGGCCGCGACCTCGTCCTGGCGCGGCTGCCCGCCGCCGCGCCGGGCCGCATGCCCGCCGGCACCGCCAAGATCACCTTCACGTCGGGCAGCACCGGGGCGCCGAAAGGGGTCTGCCTGTCGGCCCGGTCGATGGAGGCGGTGGCATCGGGCCT
>JAKOND010000330.1 GCA_022702125.1 Burkholderiaceae bacterium | reverse complement strand
ACGAAGATGCAGTCGGGCTTCTGCACCTTGATCTTGTTCATCAGCGAGCCGAAGTTGGTGCTGCCCAGCGGGTAGTACTCCTCGCCGACGACCTTGCCCTTCTGGAAGTTCTCGATGTGCTTGCGCGCGATCTTCATCGAGGTGCGCGGCCAGATGTAGTCCGAGCCGATCAGGAAGAAGCTCTTGGCCTTCTTCTCCTTCTGCGCCCAGTCCAGGCTGTAGAGGATCTGCTGGGTGGCCTCCTGGCCGGTGTAGATCACGTTCTTGGACTGCTCCAGGCCCTCGTAGAAGGTGGGGTAGTACAGCAGGCCGTTCTCCTTCTCGAAGATCGGCAGCACCGCCTTGCGCGAGGCGCTGGTCCAGCAGCCGAAGACGGCGGCGCAGCGGTCGTTGATGAGCAGCTTCTTCGACTTCTCGGCGAAGGTCGGCCAGTCGGAGGCGCCGTCCTCCTTGATGACCTTGATCTTGCGGCCCAGGATGCCGCCCATGGCGTTGATCTGGTCGATGGCGAGCTGCTCGGCCTGGATCGAGCCGGTCTCGGAGATGGCCATGGTGCCGGTGGCCGAGTGCAGCTGGCCGACGGTGACTTCGGTGTCGGTCACCGCGAGCCTGGTGGTGTTGACCTGCGCGGTCGCCTGGGCGTGGCTCCAGGCCGGCAGGCCGGCGACCGAGGCGGCCCCGAAGGCCTGCAGCAGGCGGCGCCGGCCGGCGTCGGGGGTGGGGGCGGAGTCGGACGATGCGTCGGTGGGGTGCTTCATGGGAAAGGCTCCTGCACGGTGGCGGTGGATGGCGGTGGCCGGGGGACCGGACTGCTGCGAAGCGTAGGGAGAACCCTGTGCGCTTCCCATACGTCAATTGACGTAGTCGGCCCGGCGCGGCGGGCCCGGAGTACGTTTCTTGCTTGCTTGCGGCGCATGCCTGCGACCGACCCCCTGGCGGCGGCCCTGCCGCCCCGGCCCCTGCTGCGCTTCCGCCGCGACTACAACTCCTGGGTCGCCGACGAGACGATGGAGGACTACGCGCTGCGCTACACCCCGCGCTCCTTCCGCAAGTGGAGCGAGTTCCGGGTGGCCAACACCGCCTTCGGC
Organism: Burkholderiaceae bacterium; assembly: GCA_022702125.1. Lineage (GTDB taxonomy): Bacteria > Pseudomonadota > Gammaproteobacteria > Burkholderiales > Burkholderiaceae_C > JAKOND01. The sequence goes on along the minus strand of JAKOND010000330.1, from coordinate 3,118 downwards.
TCGCTCTCCTTCCTGGCGCTGGAAGCCATCGGCGGGGCCATCGCGCTCAACTACGGCTTCGCCAACGCGATGTGGGCGATCCTGGTGGTGGGCGCGGTCATCTTCCTGACCGGCCTGCCCATCGCCATCTACGCGGCGCGCTACGGCCTCGACATGGACCTGCTGACCCGCGGCGCGGGCTTCGGCTACCTGGGCTCGACGATCACCTCGCTGATCTACGCGGTGTTCACCTTCATCTTCTTCGCGCTGGAGGCGGCCATCATGGCGCTGGCGCTGCAGATGGCGCTGGGCTGGCCGATGGTCTGGTGCTACGTGCTGTCGTCGGTGGTGGTGCTGCCGCTGGCGATGCGCGGCATCACGCTCATCTCGCGGCTGCAGTCCTGGACGCAGCCGCTGTGGCTCTTCCTGCTGCTGCTGCCCTTCGTGTGGATCGCGCTGACCCAGCCGCAGCTCTACCGCGACTTCGCCGGCCTGGCCGGGCTGCGCTCGGGCAGCAGCGAATTCCAGCCGCTGATGTTCGGCGCGGCCAGCGCGGTCATCTTCTCGCTGGTGGTGCAGATCGGCGAGCAGGTGGACTTCCTGCGCTTCATGCCCGAGCGCACGCCCGCCAACCGGCGGCGCTGGTGGGCCGCGGTGCTGATCGCCGGGCCGGGCTGGATCGGCATGGGCATGCTCAAGATGGCCGGGGGCGCCTTCCTCGCCTTCGCGGCGCTGCAGTTCGAGGTGGCGCCGGACCGCGCGGCCGAGCCGACGCAGATGTTCCTCGCCGGCTTCTCGCAGGTGCTGCACGGCCTGGGGCCGCCGGGCCTGGCGGTCGCGGCCACGGTGGTGTTCGTGGTGGTCTCGCAGGTCAAGATCAACCTGACCAACGCCTACGCCGGCTCGCTGGCCTGGTCCAACTTCTTCGCGCGCATCACCCGCAGCCATCCGGGCCGGGTGGTGTGGCTGGTCTTCAACGTCGGCATCGCCACGCTGCTGATGGTGCTGGGCGTCTTCGGCGCGCTGGAGGTGGTGCTGGCCGTCTACAGCAACCTGGCGGTGGCCTGGGTGGGCGCGCTGGTGGCCGATCTGGTGATCAACAAGCCGCTCGGCCTGAGCCCGAGGCACGTCGAGTTCCGCCGCGCCTACCTCTACGACTTCAACCCGGTCGGCCTGGGCGCGATGCTGCTGGCCGCCACCGTGGCCTGCACCGCCCACGCCGGGCTGCTGGGCGGGGCGGCGGCGGCCTTCTCGCCGTTCATCGCGCTGGGGCTGTCGCTGGCGCTCGCGCCGCTGCTGGCCTGGGCGACGGACGGCCGCTACTACCTGGCGCGGCCGGTGGAGGCGATGCAGCCGCCCGGCGTGCCGGTGCGCTGCACCGTCTGCGAGAACCGCTTCGAGCCCGCCGACATGGCGCCCTGCCCGGCCTACGGCGCGCCCATCTGCTCGCTGTGCTGCTCGCTCGAATCGCGCTGCCACGACCGCTGCAAGACCGGCTCGCGCGCCACCGAGCAGATGCGCGCGGTGGTCGAGGCGCTGCTGCCGGCGCGCTGGGCGGCGCGCATCCATTTCCGGCTGGCGCAGTACCTGCTCGTGCTGCTGACGCTGTGCGGCACCATGGCCTTCCTGGTGGCGGTGGTCTACCTGCAGGAGCGGCTCGACACCGCCAACGACCTGCTGCGCACCCCGTTCCTCAAGGTGTTCGCCCTGCTGGCGCTGCTGGCGGCGGTCTGCGCCTGGTGGGTGGTGCTGGCCACCGACAGCCGGCGCCGGGCGCAGGGCGAGTCCGAGCGCCAGACGGCGCTGCTGCTCCAGGAGATCGACGCCCACCGCCGCACCGACGCCGCGCTGCAGTCGGCCAAGGACCAGGCCGAGTCGGCCAGCCTCGCCAAGACGCGCTACGTGGCCGGCATGACGCACGAGCTGCGCACCCCGCTCAACAGCATCCTGGGCTACGCGCAGATCCTGCTCAAGGACCCCGCCGTCGACGGCCGCCTGCGCGAGGCGCTGGCCACCGTGCACCGCAGCGGCCAGCACATGCACGCGCTGATCGACGGCTCGCTCGAACTCGCGCGGATCGAGGCCGGCCGGCTGCGGCTGGAGCCCGCGCCGCTGCCGCTGGCCGAGCTGCTCGACGACGTGGCGCGCATGGTGCGCCCGCAGGCCGAGGCCAAGGGGCTGCGCTTCTCGGTGCGCACCGAGGGCCGGGCGCCGGCCTGGATCCGGGCGGACGGCAAGCGCCTGCGCCAGATCCTGCTCAACCTGCTGGGCAACGCGGTGCGCTTCACCGAGCGCGGCGACATCGTGCTGCGGCTGGACTTCCGGGCGCACGTGGCCCGGCTGGAGGTGCTGGACACCGGCATCGGCATCGCGCCGCAGGACCAGGAGCGCATCTTCCTGCCCTTCGAGCGCGGCAGCGCCGGCCGCCGCGCCAGCGAGGCCGGCACCGGCCTGGGCCTGACCATCACCCACCTGCTCACCGAACTGATGGGCGGCCAGCTCTCGGTGCGCAGCACGCCGGGCGCGGGCAGCACCTTCGCGGTGCGCCTCTACCTGCCGGAGATCGCGCCGGACCCGTCGCGCCGGTCGGCCCGGGCCTGCGCGCTGCGGCCGGCCACCGGCTACCGCGCGCCGCGCCGCACGCTGCTGGTGGTGGACGACCAGCCCGTGCAGCGCCAGCTGCTCGCCGGGCTGCTGGTGCCGCTGGGCTTCGCCATCCGCGAGGCCGCCAGCGGCCGCGAATGCCTGGAGATCGTCGAGCACGCCCCGCCCGACATGGTGCTGCTCGACCTGAGCATGGACGACCTGGACGGCTGGCAGACCGCCGCCCGCCTGCGCGAGATGCTGCCCGCCGAGCGCCTGCCGATCGTCTTCGTGTCGGCCAACCTGTTCGATCCGCAATCCGACCAGCTGGCGAAGGCGCACTGCCAGGGTTTCGTCGGCAAGCCGGTGATCGAGTCCGAGCTGCTTTCGGCACTGGAGCGAGCGCTGCGGCTGGAGTGGGTGCGCGAGGCGGTGCCCGCCGAACCGCCCGCGCCGGCGCCGCCGGGCGCCCCGCTCACCGAGCTGCCCGACGGCCTGCGCGAAGACCTGGCCCGGCTGGCGCGCCAGGGCCAGGCCGCCGTGCTGCGCGAACGCC
>JAKOND010000304.1 GCA_022702125.1 Burkholderiaceae bacterium | reverse complement strand
TTCCCGAAAGGTCTTCCATGAGCAAACGCGCCGTAGTCACCGGCATCACCGGCCAGGATGGCGCCTACCTGGCCCAGCTGCTGCTGGACAAGGGCTATACCGTCTACGGCACTTACCGCCGTACCAGCTCGGTCAATTTCTGGCGCCTGGAAGAACTCGGCCTGCATCCGCATCCCAACCTGGAACTGGTCGAATACGACCTGACCGACCTGGGAAGCAGCCTCTCGCTGCTGCACAAGACCCAGCCGGACGAGGTCTACAACCTGGCGGCCCAGAGTTTCGTCGGCGTGTCGTTCGACCAGCCGGTCACCACCGCGCAGATCACCGGGCTGGGCGCGCTGCACCTGCTGGAAGCCATCCGCCTGATCAATCCGAAGATCCGCTTCTATCAGGCGTCGACTTCCGAGATGTTCGGCAAGGTGCAGGCCATTCCGCAGATCGAGGAAACGCCCTTCTATCCGCGCAGCCCGTACGGCGTGGCCAAGCTGTACGCGCACTGGATGACCATCAACTACCGGGAGAGCTACGGCATCTTCGGCAGCAGCGGCATCCTGTTCAACCATGAATCCCCGCTGCGCGGCCGCGAGTTCGTGACGCGCAAGATCACCGATGCCGTGGCCAAAATCAAGCTGGGCCAGCTCGATGTCCTGGAACTCGGCAACATCGACGCCAAGCGCGACTGGGGCTTCGCCAAGGAATACGTCGAGGGCATGTGGCGCATGCTGCAGGCCGACGAGCCCGATACCTTCGTGCTGGCGACCAACCGGACCGAAACCGTGCGCGATTTCGTGTCGATGGCGTTCAAGGCGGCCGGCTACGAACTGCGCTTCGAAGGCAAGGACGAGAACGAAGTCGGCATCGACGTCGCCTCGGGCAAGACCCTGATGCGTGTCAACCCGAAGTTCTACCGCCCGGCCGAGGTCGAATTGCTGATCGGCAATCCCGCCAAGGCCCAGGAAAAGCTCGGCTGGGCACCCAGCACCACGCTGGAACAGCTCTGCGCCATGATGGTCGAGGCCGACATCGGCCGCAACCAGCGCGGGTTCTCGTTCTGATGCGCATCCTGCTGACCGGCGCCCGGGGCTTCACCGGGCGCCATTTCGCGGCGCAGGCCGAGACGGCAGGGCATACGGTCGTCCCGCTGGGGGCGGACCTGACCGATGCGTCGGCGGTGCAGGACGAAGCGCAGGCCGCGGCCGCGGATGCGGTGGTGCACCTGGCGGCGATCAGTTTCGTAGGCCACGCCGACGCGAGTGCCTTCTATGCGGTCAACCTGATGGGAACGCTGAACCTGCTGGATGCGCTCGCGGCCCTGCCCCGGGCGCCGCGGCAGGTGCTGCTGGCCAGCAGCGCGAACGTCTATGGCAATGCGGACGCTTCGCCGATCCGGGAATCGCAGCCGCCTGCGCCGGTGAACCACTATGCGATGAGCAAGCTGGCCATGGAGCACCTGTCCCGCACCTACGCGGACCGGTTGCCGATCGTGCTGGCACGTCCGTTCAACTACACCGGCACCGGCCAGGCGCCGAACTTCCTGATTCCGAAGCTGGTGGATCACTTCGCGCGCCGGGCTCCGGAAATCTCGCTGGGCAATCTGCATGTGGAGCGGGAATTCAACGACGTGCGCATGGTGTGCGCCGCCTATCTGCGATTGCTCGACAGCGGTGTCGCGGGGCAGACCTACAACGTGTGTTCGGGCCAGCCGTACACGCTCGGCGCGGTGCTGGAAATGCTCCGGGACCTCACCCGCCACACGCTGGAAGTGAAACAGAACCCCGCTTTCGTGCGGGCCAACGAGGTCCACCGGCTCTGCGGCGATCCGTCATCGCTGCTGCAGGCCACCGGGCCGCTGCCGCCCTACCCGCTGCAGGACACGCTGGCGTGGATGCTGGACAGCCATCCGACGGCGCCGCGCTGACCGCTGCGCCATGCGCATCGCCTTCAATGCCACGCCCCTGCTGTCGCCGTTGACGGGCGTCGGCCAGTACGCCTTCCACCTCGCGCAGCAGTTGCTGGCGCGCGTGCCGGAAGGCATCGATCCCGAGTTCTTCTACGGCCTGTACTGGGACCGCGCGGTGCGCGAAGCGCCGCTGCCGGCCGCCCGCGCCCTGCTGCCCTGGCTTCGCAACCATGTGCCCTTCGCGTATCCGATGCGCAGGGCGCTGATGAACCGGCGTTTCTCGCGCCATGCCGCCGGTCGCGGGTTCGACGTCTACCACGAGACCAGCTACCTGCCGATGCGGTTCGACGGCCCGACCGTGGTCACCGCGCACGACCTGTCCTGGATCCGCTATCCGGAAACCCATCCGCGCGAACGGGTCGCCACGATGGACCGGCATTTCCCGGCGGCCTTGGAGCGGGCGGACCTGGTCATCACCGATTCGGCGTTCGTCAAGCAGGAGCTGGTCGATGTCTTCGGCGTGGATCCGGACCGCGTCCGACCGGTGCTGCTCGGCGTGGAACCCCGCTTCCGCCCGTGCCCGCCACAGGAAACGCAGCCCAGCCTGGCACCTTTGGACCTGCGCCACGGACGGTACCTGCTGGCGGTCGGTACGCTGGAGCCGCGCAAGAACCTGCCGACGGCGCTGGACGCCTACGCCCGGTTGCCGGCGGCGATGCGCCAGGAATACCCGCTGGTCATCGCAGGCATGCGCGGATGGCATACCGCCGAGCTCGAACGGACGATGGCGCCGCTGGTCGCGCGCGGCGAAATCCGGCTGCTGGGTTATCTGCCACGCCCGGTGCTGGCCCATGTGACCGCGGGTGCCTGCGCGCTGGTCTACCCCTCGCTGTACGAAGGCTTCGGCCTGCCCCCGCTGGAGGCCATGGCCTGCGGCGTACCGGCCATCGCTTCCGACGTGTCGTCCCTGCCGGAAGTCGTCGGCGAAGGCGGCCTGCTGATCGATCCGCACGATGTCGGAGGCCTCACCGCCGCGATGGAGACGGTGCTGCAGGACACCGGGCTTCGGGACCGGTTGTCTGCCCGGGCACGCGCGCGGAGCCTGCAGTTCACCTGGGAACGCTGCGCCTCCGAAACGCTGCAGGTCTACCGGGACGCCATCGCGCGGCACTGAACCACGCAGCGAGGCGTCCGACGAACGCGCGCCTACCTGCCCTGTCACCATACGCGAGAGCGACCCCCGACCATGCGACTTCTGATCGAGTGCACCTTTGTTTTCGAGCATCCGTGGATGCATACCGGCATCCAGCGGGTGGTCCGCAACGTGCTCGGCCATCTTCCCGCCGACCCGGAGATCGAATGCATCCCCATCATCCTGCGGGGCAATGCCCTGCGGCAGGTGATCGACATTCCGCCGACGACCGGGGAAAGAAGGTGGCTGTCCCGGCTCAATACCCTGTGCCATCGGATCAGCGGCATTCCCAACCGGGTGCTCGACCGGCTGGAACGCATGCCCGTCTTGCGCGACGCTTCGTCCGCCCGACGCTGGATGCCGCGCCTGCGTCGCATCGCCCAAGCCTGTGCCCGTCTGCCCCTGCGGCTGTTTCCCGCATTCACCACGCGTTTCATCGACGGGAATCACAGCAAGCCGCTTGCGCCCAGGACCGGCGATGTGCTGGTCTTGCTCGACTCCAGCTGGAACGCGGCGAACTTCGCGCTGGTCGAACAGTGCAAGCGGCAGGGCATGCAGATCGTGGCGGTCGTCTACGACCTCATCCCCCTCACCCATCCCCAGTTCTGCGACGCCCATCTGGCGCGCGTTTTCCAGGAATGGTTCGCGTGGTTGTCGCGGCAGGCCGACGGCTTCATGTGCATCTCCCAGTTCGTCCGCGACGAGGCACGGCGGGAACTGGCCCAGCGTGCGCCGGGGTATCGGCCCTGGCTGTCCCATTTCTATCTGGGCGCCGACCTGGACCGGTCGGATGCGGCCGACGAGGCCCGGCCGCAGATCCGTCGCATGTGCGCCGAGCGCCCGGTCTACCTGATGGTCAGCACCATCGAGCCGCGCAAGAACCACGCGTACTTGCTCGATGCGTTCGACCTGCTGTGGGCCCGAGGCGTCGACGTCTCGCTCTGCTTCATCGGACGCGTCGGCTGGAAATGCGAACGCACGATGAAACGCGCGAAGAACCATGCGGAACGCGACCGCCGCCTGTTCCTTTTTCACGATGCCGACGACTCCGAGCTGGAGTACTGCTATCGGCATGCGCGCTCCCTGGTCTTCCCGTCCTTCGTGGAAGGCTTCGGCCTGCCCCTGGTCGAAGCGATGGAGCGCGGCCTGCCCGTCATGGCCAGCGACATTCCGGTGTTCCATGAAATTTGCGAAGGGTTCGCAGCTTATTTCGACCTGAACGATCCGGCCTCGCTGGCCAAGCTGGTGTCCGACTACACGCGAAGCGGTACTTTTCCAGCGGCCATGCCGATCGAGGCATGGGACTGGCCGCAATGGCCCGCACTCACGGCCCAGTTCGTCCATCGCATCGTTTCGGAAACGCGGGCGGCATCCACGGATACCTCCCGCGGGACGCCGCGCCCCGCAGCGCCGTAGCGCTCCTTGGGTGCCTAGGTAGCGAAATCGCCGAGCGACGGGTGCTGCTGCCTGTCGAACCGCGCGCGGATGCGCTCGACCGCGGCCTCCAGCGCCTCCAGGAAGGTGCCCATCGCGACCGCGGTGGTGTAGCCGGCGCGCTGGTACAGGCAGCTGTGCAGCCGCGCGCCCGCGTCCTCCAGCGCGGTCCAGGCCAGGCGGCCCGCGTCCACGTCCTGCACCACCGTGTCGGGCACCAGGAAGCCGACCGCCTCGCCGCGCGCCACCAGCCGGCGCAGCAGCGGCACCGAGCCGGTCTCCACCAGCGGCCGGGCCTGGCGCTGCAGCCGCGCGTCGATGCGGTCGGCCATGACGCGCAGCTCCATGTCGGGCGTCATCAGCACCAGCGGATGGTCCAGGCAGTCGCGCAGGCGCAGCGGCCGGCCGCCGCGCGCCAGCGGGTGGTCCGGCGCGGTGACCGCGCCCAGCCGCTGCGGCCAGGCGCGCACCTCCTCCACGCCCGGCGGCGGCGGCCGGCGCAGGCAGTAGGCGACGTCCACCTCGCCGTTGGCGACCCAGCGCAGCAGCGTCTCGCCGGTGCCGGTGCGCACGCTGTAGCTCAGGCCGGGGTGGCTGGCCATGACGGTTTCGATCGCCTCGGGCACGACGTACTCGGCCGAGGCGTGCGAGACGCCCAGGTTGACATGGCCGCGCCGCAGGGCCCGCAGGTCCTCCACCTGCGAGAGGGCGTTATCGTAGTCGCGCTGGCTGCGGCGCACCGCCGCCACCAGGATCTCGCCGGCCACGGTGAGCTGCATGCCGCGCGGCACCCGGTCGAACAGCGGCACGCCCACCTGGGCCTCGAGGTTGAGCACCTGCTGGTTCACCGCGGCCGGCGTCAGGTGCAGCGATTCCGCCGCCTTGCGCACCGAGCCGCGCCGGGCGACCTCGTCGAAGCAGCGGAATGCCTGGGAGATGGCCTGGGAGGGAGCGGGCATGGCGGGGCGCGGCGACGGGGCTCGGGGGCGGGAGTGTCCGGATTTTACGGACACGCCCCCAAAAACAATCCGCTGTTCCCGATGCCCCGGGCGGCCTAGAGTCGCATCCGATCCATCCACCAGGAGCCCTCCCATGGCGACCACCGTCGACCAAGTCACCCAGCGGCGCCGCGGCACCGGCCTGATCGCCCACGACCCCGCCGCCTCCGCCGGCGGCTACACCCTCATCGCGCCGCAGACCGGCGGCGGCAGGGTCTACCTCGTCGCCATGGACGGCACGGTGGCGCACCAGTGGCAGATGCCGGTGCGCCCGGGCCGCCACGCGGTGATCCTGCCCAACGGCAACCTGGGCTACAACGGCAACCACCCCGGCTCGCCCGACCGCTACCCGGCCTGGTCGATATGGCACGGCGGCGATTTCTACGAGGTGACGCCCGCCGGCGAAACGGTCTGGCGCTACCAGGACCCGGCCCACCACCACGACGCGCGCTGGCTGGCCAACGGCCACCTGCTCTACGCCGCCTGCGAGCCGGTGGCGCCGGAATTCGCCGCGCGGGTGCCGGGCGGCACCGCGCACGGCCCGGACGAGACCATGGTCGCGGACGTGATCCGCGAGGTGGGCCGCGACGGCCGCCTCGTCTGGGAATGGCGCGCCGCCGAGCACCTGCGCCCCGAGGACTTCCCGATCCATCCCGGCTTCGGCCGCTACCACTGGCCGCTGGTCAACGGGCTCGACGTCATGGCCGACGGCACGGTGCTGATGAGCCTGCGCACCACCGCCGGCATCGTCGGCGTGGACCGCGCCACCGGCGCGGTGCGGCTGCGCATCCCGCCGGGCGTCGTGTCGCACCAGCACGCGCCGGTGGCCCTGGAGAACGGCCGCATCCTGGCCTTCGACAACGGCAACTTCCGGCACGGCAGCCACGTGGCCTTCTCGCGGGTGGTGGAGATCGACCCGGCCGACGGCAACCGCGTGGTCTGGTCCTACGCCGACGAGATGGTCAACGCCTTCTACACCGCCTTCATGGGCAACGCCCAGCGCCTGCCCAACGGCAACACCCACATCACCGAATCCGCCACCGGCCGGCTCTTCGAGGTCAACCCCGAGGGCGAGGTGGTGTGGGAATACGTCCTGCCCTGGTTCGCCGAATACCCCGACGCCGCGGCGCGCGCCACCGGGCCGGGCCGGCTCAACAGCGTGTTCCAGACCTGGCGCTACAGCGCCGACCAGCTGCCGTGGCTGACGGCCGGGAGCCACGCATGAGCGCCGGGCCGAACCCCCTGCGCCGCGCGATCCTGCGCGGTCTGGCCGGCGCCGGCGCGCTGCCGCTGGCGGCCTTCGCCCAGCCCCCGGGCGCGGCGGGCGCGGCGAACGCCTGGCCGGCGCAGCCGATCGTCGCGGTCGTGCCCTTCGCCGCCGGCGGCAGCGTGGACGTGGCGGCGCGCCTGGTCCTGCCGCGCCTCGCGGAGCGGCTCGGCCAGCCGGTGACGGTCGAGAACACGGTCGGTGCCTCCGGCACCATCGCCACCCAGCGCGTCATCAAGGCGCACGCCGACGGCTACACCCTGCTCTTCGGCGTCGCCAGCCCGATCAGCGTGGCGCCGCTGGTCTCGCCCAAGGTCTTCAAGTACGACGCGCTCAAGGAGCTGGTGCCGATCGCGCCGGTGGCCGCGTCCGCCTTCGTGCTGGTCGGCCGCCCGGGCCTGGGCGCCGCCACGACGGCCGACCTGCTGCGCCTGGTGCGCGCGCAGCCGGGCCGCTTCAATTTCGGCACCGACGGCGTGGGCACCAGCCTGCACCTCGCTGCCGAGACGATCAAGCTGCAGGCCGGGCTCGACATGGTGCACGTGCCGTACAAGTCCGGTCCGCAGGTGCTGACCGAGCTGGCGGGCGGCCAGATCGACATGGCGGTGCTGCCGGTGGGGCTGGTGCAGGGCTTCGTGCGCAGCGGCAAGGCGCAGGCCTTCGGCGTCACCTCGCGCGCGCGCTGGCCCGGCCTGCCCGAAGTGCCCAGCCTGTCGGAGACGCCCGAGTTCCGCGGCCTGGACATCGAGGCCTGGCAGGGCCTGCTCGCGCCGGCGGGCACCGATCCGGCCGTCGTGGAGCGCATCGCGCGCGAGACCGCGACGGTGCTGTCCGAGCCGCAGCTGGTCCGCCAGCTCGCCGAGGCGGGCTTCCGGCCGATGCGGATGGCGCCGGACCGCTTCGCGGCCTACCTGGCCGACGAACGCCGCTCGCTGGCGGCGGTCGTCGCGGCCGCGCGGATCGGCACCGACTGACCGCGACGGCGCACCGCCCCCCTACGCGCCGATCGCGGTCGGACGGTCCGCGCCCTGCGGCAGGCTCCGGGCAAGCTCCAGGAAATCGTCCGCGGGCATGGGCCGCCCGTGCAGCCAGCCCTGCTGCGACGGACAGTGGTTGGCGTTCAGGAAATGGGATTGCTCCTGCGTCTCCACCCCTTCCGCCACGACGTGCAGCCCCAGGTGGGAGCCCATCGACAGGATCGAGCACACGATCCCGACGCTGGCGGTGTCGTTCGGCAGGCCGACGATGAAGCTCCGGTCGATCTTGATTTCGTACAGCGGAAGCTGCCGCAGGTACGCCAGGCTCGAGAAACCGGTGCCGAAGTCGTCGATCGAGAAGCGCACCCCCAGCTCGACCAGTTCCTTCAGGCGCTCGGCGGCGCGGTTGACGTCGGTGATCAGCAGGCCCTCGGTGATCTCCAGGATCAGGCGGTCGGCGGGGGCGCCGGTCTCCTCCAGCACCTGCGCGACCTCCTCGACGAAGCCCGGATGGCTGAACTGCGCCGGGCTGATGTTGATGGCCAGCGTCAGGTCCAGGCCGGCCCGCCGCAGGCGGCCGAGGATTCCGCAGCCGCTGCGCAGCACCCAGGCGCCCAGCTCGGTGATGATGCCGGAGGCCTCCGCCAGCGCGATGAACTGGTCGGGCGGCACCATGCCGCGCGTCGGATGCCTCCAGCGCAGGAGCGCCTCGCCGCCGGTCATCCTTCCCCGGGCGTCGTGCTGCGGCTGGACATAGAGGAACAGCTGGTCGGAGCCGATGGCCGCGCGCAGGTCCTCCTCCAGGGCGAGCTGGTCGTGGAAACCGGCCAGCATGTCCTGCTCGAAGAAGACGGAGTTGCTGCCGCCCAGCGTCTTGGACCGGCGCAGCGCGAGCTGCGCCTCGCGCAGGGCATCGAGGCCGTTGGCCGTGTTGGCATCGATGAGGCTGACGCCCGCGCTGGCCCGGACGCCGACCGCCCCCTGGTTGAGGCCGAAGGGTTCGGACAGGCTGCCCAGCAGCTTGGATGCGACGCTCTCCGCCATGCGCCGCGGGTCGTCGCCCGGGCCGGTGTCCGCCGGCACCACCACGACGAACTCGTCGCTCCCGGTGCGCGCCAGGCTGTCTCCGCGCCGCAGGACGCTTTTCAGGCGTCTCGCGGTCTCGCACAGGACCGCGTCGCCGACATGGGTTCCGTGGGCCACGTTGATCAGCTTGAACTGGTCGATGTCCAGGCAGATGACGCCCGCGGGTGCGGCCCCGCCCGCCACGCGGGCGTATTCGACGGCCAGCTGCTCGATCAGGTGCCGGCGGTCCATGAGGCCGGTCAGCGGATCGTGCTGCAGGTTCGATGTCTTCACCAGGGAACTCAGCGCCTCCTGCCATGCGGCGGGTTCGTCCCGGGACCAGTCGGTGCCCGTCTCGGCGATGACGAAGCCCCCCTTGCCGGACTGCTTGACGGCGTACATCGCGGCGTCGGCCGCATGGATCAGCGTCTTGACGCTCGTGGCGTGCAGGGGATAGCTCGCCACGCCGACGCTCGCGCCCACCCGGGCCGATTCGCCGTTGGGCAGGACGAAGGCGACCTTGAAGCTGTCGATCAGGCGCCGGGCCAGATCGGCGATGCTGGGATGGGTGGCCTCCACCCCGGTGATCATCACGACCAGCTCGTCGCCGCCGAGCCGCCCGATCACGTCGCAGCCGCGCTGGAACAGCGAGCGCAGGCGCTGGGCCACCTCCACCAGGACCGCATCGCCGGCGGCATGGCCCCAGCGGTCGTTGACGGCCTTGAAGCCGTCGAGGTCGATGAACATCAGCGTGACGCTGTCCTTGTCTTTGTCCTGGTTCTGCGCGCCGACATGCTGGCCCAGCAAGGCTTCGATATAGGCCCGGCTCTTGAGGCCCGTCAACGCGTCGTGCTCCGCGCGGTGCTGCGCGGCGCTCTCCTGCGCCTTGCGCCGGGCGATGTCGTACAGCACCCCTTCGACCCGCGGCCCCTGCTCGCCGGAATCGGCCATGCACGACACCATGCAATGCACCCACAGCCTGTCGCCGTTGCCGCGCACCAGCTCGAGGTCCTCGGCCTCCGGCTGCAGCGAGGCGCGCGCCCTGTCGATCAGGTGCACCAGTTGCGCCGGGCGCGCGAAGAATGTCTGGACGAACGCTTCCGTGCCGATGTCCGTCAGCCGCTCCGCCGGCAGGTCCAGCAGGCGGCCGAACGCGGGATTGGCCTGCAGCAGCCGTCCGGCGGACGACAGGATGAAGATGCCGGCGCTCGTGGAGTCGAAGATGCCGCGGTAGCGCGCCTCCAGCGCGGCGATCTCCTCCCGCATGGCGCGCTCGCGCTCCAGGGCGGTCTGCTGCAGGTCCAGCAGCCGGTTCACGGCCGCGCTCACGATCCCGACCTCGTCGACCTCGTGCTGCGGACCGATCGCTATGCGCTGGGTGCCGCCGGGCCGGATGCGCTCCAGCTCTCCGGCCAGCTGGTGCATGGGCCGGGAGAGCATGCGCCTGGCGAGCGCGTTGAACACCGCCAGGATGCCCGCCAGCAGCACGACGATGGCCGCCACCAGCAGGGCCGCTTGCCGGCGCGCTTCCGCGAGCAGGCGGTCGCAGTTGAGCCAGATGTCCAGGTGCCCGATCGATTCCGCCGGATCGAAGGGCGACATCAGGGGCGATTGCAAGAACGGCCCGCGGGAGCCGGTCGCGTCCCTCCCCGCCGGACCGCCCGCCGACTTCGTGGCCATCGTGTTGCCGGCCAGGTCGCGCACGCTGACGCGGGAAACCGCCGGATGGTGCGCCAGGCCCTCGACCAGCTCCGTGAGCAGCACCTCGTCCCGCGCATAGACGCCGACGGCCAGCGTCTGCTGCACGGCGGCGGCGATGGCGCGCGCGGATGCCCCGCCCGATTCCACGTAGTGGGACTTGGCGCTGAGGTAGACGACGACGGCCACCAGCACCGCCAGGACGGCCGCGACGCCCAGGATCACGAACTGGAATCGGCCGTGCAGGCTTTGGCTACGCATCGTGCGGACGGGTGGGGGACGGCATCATGGAAGGCGCATCACCACGCGCACCGAACTGTCCTGGGGCTCGCGCGTGAGGTAGCCGATCGCCGAGGGGTCGTTGCGCAGGCGCTGCACCATGGCGGCGTCGTCTTCGGCCGTCTGCGGAGGCCGCACCTGGCCGGTGAAATGCAGGCGCGCCCAGTAGCTGTTGATGCGCGCGATGTCCATGCCGGTCAGGGATTGGTAGAACTCGGCGCGCGCCGCGCCGTCGCGCCTCTGGTCCAGCGGCGTCGCCGCATCGCCGTTGGGAAACGCACGCGTCCGGCCGGTGTAGATCGCCACCAGTTCGGCGGTGCTCAGGCTGCGGATCGGGTTGTGCGCCGACACGACCACGTAGAGGCTGTCGGCGGACGCCGCGGGACCCTGCAGCGAGAAGGTCGACAGCGCCAGGGCGGCCGCCATCCGCAGGCGGCTCGAGAGCATGCGCGACATCAGGGCCCCCATACGAAATCGACCAGCACCGACACCAGCGTGCCCTTGGCGGCCTGCCCGTCGTGGTGGCGCCAGCCGGCGCCCCCGTTCTGCCGTACATTGAACCGGTCGACCTGGAACTTCAGCGCGGCATTCGCCGCGAAGTCCCAGCGGAATCCCGCGCCGACGGTGCTTTGGTCGAACCGGTAGTTGCTGGCGGCGGCCGTGGCGTAGCCCGCCAGCATCTGCGCCTGCTGCGCCGCGGCGGAGCCGACGGCGGGCGCCAGGGCCGAGGCCAGGTCGGGCTCGGCCCTGGCCCGGTCCTGGGGTTTGACGCGGCTGGCGATGCCGTAGTAGGTGACCGCGTTCTTCCTCCAGCCCAGGCTGACATAGGCCCTGCGGGCATCCAGGGGACTGTCGGGGACGCTGAGCTGGCTTCCTTCGGCGATCAAGGTCCAGGGACCGCGGTCGTACTGGGCGGCGACGGCCATGTAGCTGGTGATGCCGCCCGTCCACAGGTTGTTGCCCAGCAGGTCGATTTGCCGGCCCAGGCCGGGAACGGGCACGGCCCGGAGGTCTTCGAGCCCCCGGCGCAGGGCCAGGACACCGGGGTCCGTGCTCAGTTCGATCTGCCCGCGCAGGTAGCTGAGCTTCACCAGGAGGCCGTTCGACTCGCGGGACAGACCGACCGCCAGGATTTCGCTCGCACGCACGGGGATGCGCGATCCGTTGGCGTCGGCCACGCTGGTTCGCAGCGAGCCCGCGGTCGCGCGTGCCCGCCACGTCGCGTCCCCCGTGTTCCAGCGTTGCTCCAGATCGATGCCGTCGATCGACGTCAGCGGAGCGAATCCGTAGAAATCCACCGGAGGACGGGCCCACGGGAACGCGTAGCCGACGTTGCGGCTGTCGGCGTAGAGGAAGATATCCGCGCTGGTCCGTCCCAGGCGGATTCTCGTGTCCGGCAGGGGCCGGTAGCCCAGGTAGGCTTGCTCGACCACGTCCCGGACGGGGACCTGGCCGGGCCGGGACATCAGCACGCCCTGCACCGCGGCCTCCCAGGGGCTGCCGCCGCTCCAGTTGACCTGTCCGCCGAGCCGCGAGTCCGGGGCCGCGCTGAGATCGGAGCCGGCGCCCAATTGCGTGCTGTTGCGGGTGAACCCCCAATCGCGGGCGCCCGTCTTGCCGACCACCCCCACCGTGCCGAAGCCGCTGAAGCTGAAGGTGTTGCGGGACAGGTCCTGCGCCCCGGCAGGAACGCTGGCGAAGAGCAGGAGTGCTGGTATCCAGGACGTCAGTCGACTACAGCGACGAACGCCCGGCTTGGCAAAAACATCCGAAAAATTGCGCAAAATTAAAAACGTCCTCTAGGCCCATAGGATCGACGTCCGCACGGGGAACTTGAGGAAAATCTTCACGGAGGCCCGCCTCCGACCCCCGGCCCGCCCGGTGTGTGCAGGGCCTCCTGGCGCCGGTCGGCTCCGCCGGCGGCCACGACCGGCGGGGCCGACCGGCCCCTCAGGACCGCCGGGCGCGTTCGGGCGCGAGCGGGCTCGGCACGCGCGGGCCGGCGACCGACTGCCAGCCGTAGGCCAGCCTGAACAGCGTGGGCTCGGCGAAGGCGCGGCCGATCATCTCGAAGGACACCGGCTCCACCGAGGCGGCGCTGGCGCTGGCCTTGACGAAGCCGGCCGGGAAGGCCATCGCCGGGAAGCCGGTGAAGGCGCTCAGCCGGTTGTTGCTGCCGCTGTTGACGGAAGCGGCATTGAAGCCCTGCAGCACCGGATAGACCAGCACGTCGTAGGCCGCGCCCCGCGCCACGCCGGTGGCGAAGTCGCGGTTGTCGAGCGCCGCCTGCACCCGCGGGATCACGAACGCGTCGCGCGGCTTGAGGTTGTTCTGGTAGATCGGGTTGGCTTCCTTGTTGGTGCCGTTGACCACGTAGGTGCGGAAGTTGGCGACCCGGGTCGGCTCCAGCGCGGCCAGGGCCTCGGCCACCGCCTCGGTGCTGCGCAGGTGGCCGTCGGCGGCGGAGCTCCAGGACTGCAGGTAGGCGGTCAGGTCGTCGCGGAATTCGTAGGCGGACAGGCTCGCGTAGCTGGTGAGCACCGTGGTGCGGTCGGCGATGTCCACCTCCTCGACGGTCGCGCCGGCGGCGCGCATGGTGGCGAGCGCGGCCTCCAGGGTGTCGAGGAAGGCGGCGTTCGCCGTGGTGCGCGCCGGGAACATGCCGCGCACCACGCCGATGCGCGCTCCCCGCAGGCCGCCCGCCTGCAGCGCGGCGGTGTAGCTGGCGGGGCGCATGGTGATCTGGGCGTAGCCCTCGGCATTGCTGACCAGCGGCGCGTCCCAGGCCTTGGCGATGCGCTGGCCGCTGCCCGAGGCGCTGTCGTAGCCGGCCATCGCGTCGAGCATCAGGGCGCAGTCCTGCACCGCGCGGCACAGCGGCCCGGCGGTGTCCTGGCCGTGGGCCAGCGGCACGATGCCGTCCTGGCTGACCAGGCGCAGCGTCGGGCGCAGGCCGTAGAGGCCCTCGACCGCCGACGGCACCCGGACCGATCCGCCGGTGTCGGTGCCCAGGCCGATCATGGCCAGGCTGGCGGCCACGGCGGTGCCGGTGCCCGAGGACGAGCCGCCCGCGCTGTTGTCGGCGATGTAGGCGTTGCGGGTCTTGCCGCCGACCGAGGAGCTGCCGGTGAAGCCGAAGGCGAACTCGTCGAGGTTGGCCTTGCCGAGGATGACGCCGCCCGCCTCGCGCACCTTGCGCACCACGTAGGCGTCGTCGGGCGGCTGGTTGTTCGCCAGCGCCAGCGAGCCGGCGGTCGTCTTCATGTCGGCGGTGTCGAAGTTGTCCTTCGCCAGCACCGGCACGCAGTGCATCGGGCCCACCATGGCGCCGCCGGTGAAGAACTGCTGGTCGAGCTCGTCGGCCCGTGCCAGCGCGGCCGCCGCGTTGACGGTGATGACGCTGCGCAGCGCGGGGCTGGACGGGTAGGCGGCCGACGGCTCGGCGTCGTAGGCGGCGATCCGGTCGAGGTAGCCCTGCACCACGTCGCGGCAGGACACGTCGCCGTTGCGCATCGCCGCATGGAACTGCGACACCGTGGCCTCGACCAGCGGGAAGGGCTGGCGGTCCGCCTTGAGCCGGTAGGGACTGTCGTTGCCGCCGCCGCAGGCGGCGATGACGGCGCAGGCCAGGACCCCCAGGGGAACCTGAACGATACGGCGACGGACGAAGGACGGGGAAGGCATCATTGGGGAGGAAGTCGTGGACGGGAGATGAGGAATCCCGCCGTGCGTGCAACTCCCGTGCCATGCGCCGTGTCATGCGCCGCCGCGGCCGCCCCGCGGGTACGGAAACTGCTCGTTCTCCGGCTCCACCCTGCCACCGGTCCCGCCCATGCGCACTTTCGCTTCCCGCACCATCGCCCTGTTCCTCGCCTGCCTCGCCAGCGCGGCGGCGACCGGCCAGACGCCCGCTCCCGCAGCCGGCCCCGCCCTGGCGGCGGCGGCGCGGCTGGGCCAGGAGGACACGGTCGAGCGGCTGCTCGCGGCCGGCGCCGATCCGGACCGGCAGGACGACCAGGGCAACACCGCGTTGATGTGGGCGGCCCGCAACGGACACTACGCCGCGGTCCAGCGCCTGCTGAAGTACGGCGCGCGCAAGGACCTGCGCAACGACGCGGGTTCGACCGCGCTGGACCTGGCTTTCCAGCACGGCCGGACCGACCTGGTCGCGCTGCTCCGCGACGCATCCTGAGGCCGGACGGCGCCGCGCCCGGGAGGGCGGTGCGTCCCTCCGCCGGGCCGGGTTCGCGCAGCCGAGGTCAGAAGCCCTGCGCCAGCAGCCCTTCCAGTTCCCGCATGTCGCCGAACACCCGCACCGCCCCGGCCGCGCGCAATGCTTCCGCGGCGTCGTGGCCGTAGGCCGACGGGCTGTAGCCGAACACGGTCGCGCCGGCCGCCACGCCGGCCGTGGTGCCGGTGACGGTGTCCTCGACCACCGCGCAGCGCGCCGGGTCCGCGCCCAGCGACGCGGCGGCCGCCAGGTAGACATCGGGCGCGGGCTTGGAGCGCGGCATCTCGTGGCCGCTGAAGACGCGGCTGCCGAAGGCCTCCGCCAGATCCACCTTGCGCAGTTGGAGGTCGATCTTCGCGCGGTCGGCGCCCGAGGCGCAGGCGAAGCGCTCGCCCCAGCCGGCCCGCACTGCGGCGATGGCGGCGTGGATATGCGGGATCGGCAGCAGTTCGGCGTCCAGCGCCCGGTTGCGCGCGGCGTAGAACTGCTGGAGCCATTCCTCGGTGAAGGGCTTGCCGGTGTGCCGCTCGATGGCGTCGCGCTGGTCGCGCACCATCTTGCCGATGAAAAGGCGCATGCATTCCTCGAGCGTCATCTCCCAGCCGCGGGCGGCCAGGAGATCGCGCAGCACGCGCTGGGTGATCGGCTCGGAATCGACGAGCACGCCGTCGCAGTCGAAAAGGATGGCGTCGAAGCGGCGTGGTGCGGTCATGGAATCGGAGCCCTTTCTGCAGGCAAAGGCGCAGGATAAGCGACCTCGCCACGGGCCGGAGACGGCACGGGCCTCCCTGGCGAGAGGCCCGGACCC
>JAKOND010000274.1 GCA_022702125.1 Burkholderiaceae bacterium | reverse complement strand
GGCCGATGCCCGTTTCCAGGCGCTCGATGTCGCGCGGCTGTATCCCGACCTGCCCGAGACCCTGCTCGACGGGCAGGTGACCGTGCTGCCGATGACGCCCGCCGCACCGGCCGGCACCGCATCCGCGCCCGCGGCCACGCCGTCCCCGTCCGCCGCGGTCCCCGCGCCGCCGGCCGCCGTCGGCTGGCAGATCGACGCCGACCTGCGCAACGCCCTGCCCGGCCCCTGGGACCGCCGGCGCCTGCCGATCGAATCGCTCAAGGGCCGCGCCACCTTCGACGGCCGCCTCTGGGACGTGCCCGGCATGGTCGTCGCGCTGGGAGGCGGCACCATCGACCTGGCGGGCCGCTTCGGCGGCGCGGATGCCGCCGACCGCACCCCCGCGTCCGGAGCCGCCGGCACGGCTGCGGGCGCGCCGGCCGCGGGCACCGCCGACACCGCCGCGCCGCCCGCCGTCTGGCAGGGCCGCGCCACGCTGGCCCGCATCAGCCCGGCGGCGCTGCACACGCAGCTCGACCCGACGCCCATCGGCGGCACGGTGAGCGCGCGGACCGCCGGCTCGGCGATCGACTTCGACGCCGCGCTGCAGCCCGACGGCACCGCGCCGCGTCCGGCCGCCGCCTCCGGCACGCCGCGCCGCGGCGGCCGCGCGAACGCCCCCGCCGCCGCGTCGCCGATCCAGGCCCTGCGCCTGCGCAGCGCCGTGGCCCAGGGCCGCTGGGACCGGCAGGTGCTCGACCTGCGCGTCCTGCGCATCCGCACCCAGGACGCCGACCTGCAGGGCCAGCTGCGCGTGCAGACCGCCGAGCAATCGGGCAGCGGCAAGCTCGCGCTGGCGCTGCCCGGCGGCCAGGCCACGGTCGAGGGCGCGATGGCGCCGACCGACGGCAAGGGCGACGCGGCGGTGCGCATCGACGACGCGGCCCGCGTCGTGGCATGGCTCAAGACCCTGCCCGGCCTGTCCGACGCCCTGGCGGGCGCCGCCGTGCAGGGCGCGGCCCGGCTCGACGCCCGCTGGAACGGCGGCTGGAAAAGCGTGCAGCAGCGGCTCGACACCGGCACCCTGCCCGCCGGCGCGCGCGACCTGACGCTGCAGGCCACCCTGGCCGCGCCGCGACTGGACGCCCGGCTGGCCGCCGCGGCACCGCCGCCCGGCCGCGCATCCGTTGCGGCATCGGCCTCCGCACCGGCAACCGCCACCGCTGCGGCCGCCCCGACCGTCGTCGAGGTCCGCGACCTGCGCGCCGAACTCTCCGGCAGCCTGCGCCAGATGGACCTGTCGCTGCAGGGCACCGCCCGCGCCGACGGCCGCCGCCTGGCGCTGCAGGCCCGGGGAAGCGGCGGCATGGACGGCCTGCGCCAGTTCCGCGCCGCGCTCGCCAGCCTTTCGCTGCGGGCCGAGGACCCGACCGTCGGCGGCCCCTGGACGCTGCAGCTGGGCGCGCCGCTGACCGCCACCGTCCGCACCGGCGCCGCGCCCGCGACCCCGCCCCGCGCCGCCGCGCGCCCGGGCGCGCCGGCTCCCGCCGGCCGCCTGGAGATCGACGCCAGCGCCGGCCGCGCCACGCTGGCCGGCCCGGCGCCCGGCACCCTGTCCATCGACTGGGAGCCGGTGCGCTACGTGCAGGACGGCGCCGCGCGGCGGCTGCGCTCGGCCGGCCGGCTGCAGGGCCTGCCGATGGCGTGGCTCGACGCGCTGTCCGCTTCCGGCGCCAGCGCGCTCAAGGACTACGGCATCCAGGGCAACCTGGTCTTCGACGGCGACTGGGACATCGACGCCGGCGACAGCCTGCGCGCCAAGGCCCGCCTGGCCCGCCGCAGCGGCGACCTGCGGGTGCAGACCGGCGGCGAAGCGGTCATCACCAAGGTCGAGAGCAGCGGCCCCACGGTCACCAGCGCCCCGGCCGGTGCCGGCACCGGCACCGCACCGGCGGCCCCGACCGCCGCCGCCAGCGCGGTGGCCAATCCGGCGGCCCCCAAGGTCGCCGCCGCGCCGGCCGCCCGCAGCGCCACGCCCGAACCCACCACCAGCGCCGGCCTGCGCGCCGCCAGCATCGAGGTCGATGCCCAGGGCGACGCGGTCGCCGCCCGCCTGAACTGGGACAGCGAGCGCGCGGGCCAGGTGCAGGGCGAGGTGCGCAGCCGCATCGCCCGCGAAGGCGGCGGCTGGGTCTGGCCGGCCGACGCGCCGCTGGCGGGTTCGGTACGCGCGCGCATGCCGCGCATCGGCATCTGGTCGGTGCTGGCTCCGCCGGGCTGGCGGGTGCAGGGCACGCTCGACGCCGACATCGCCATCGCGGGCACCCGCGCCGCGCCGCAGTGGAGCGGCACCCTGAAAGCCGACGACCTGGGCGTGCGCTCGGTGGTCGACGGCATCGAGCTGCGCGACGGCCGCCTGCGCGCCACGCTGCGCGGCACCCGGCTCGACATCGAGGAATTCCGCATCGCCGGCGCGCGCGGCGGCAGCAACCGCATCGCCGGCTACAGCGGCAGCCGCACCAACGAGAGCGGCACCGACGGCGGCCTGCTGACCGCCCAGGGCAACGTGGCCTGGGAACCCGTCCCGGCGGGAGGCGGCTCGGGAATGCGTATGGACATCCAGGCCCAGGCCCGCGCGCTGCGCCTCTCGGCGCGCAGCGACCGACAGCTCACCGTCTCGGGCGACCTGCGCACCCGGCTGGAGAACGGCCGCCTCGTCGTGCGCGGCGCGCTGCGCACCGACCGCGCGGTCATCATCCTGCCGGACGAAAGCACGCCCAGCCTGGGCTCCGACGTGGTGGTGCGCTCGGCCGCCAAGGACCGCGAGGCGGCGGAGAAGGCCGCCCGCGCCGCGGCCCGTGAGGAGAAGGCCGAGCGGGCCGCCGCCAGCCCCGCGCCGCAGACCGCCAAGCCGCCGGACATCCTGGTGAGCTTCGACCTCGGCGACGACTTCGCGGTGCAGGGCTACGGCCTGACCACCCAGCTCACCGGCAAGGTCGACGTGCGCAGCGACCGGGGCCTGGCCGCCGGCCCGCAGGTCACCGGCGAGATCCGCACCGCCCGCGGCCGCTACCGCGCCTACGGCCAGCAGCTCGACATCGAGACCGGCATCATTCGCTTCATCGGCCCGTACGACAACCCGACGCTCGAGATCCTGGCGCTGCGGCCCAACATCACGGTGCGCGCCGGGGTGCGCATCACCGGCACCGCGCTGTCGCCGCAGGTGCGGCTCTACTCCGAGCCGGTCATGACCGACGCCGAGACGCTGTCCTGGGTGGTGCTGGGCCGCAGCACCGCCAACGGCGGCGCCGAGGCCGCGCTGCTGCAGCAGGCCGCCCTCGCCTTCCTGAGCGGCAGCGGCAGCGGGCCGACCGGCGGCTTCGCCAGCAAGCTCGGCCTGGACGAGGTCGGCTTCAAGGGACCGGGCAGCGGTGAGGACGCCGCCTCGGCCGCGCTCACCTTCGGCAAGCGCATCTCGCGCAACCTCTACGTCACCTACGAACGCAGCCTGTCGGGCACCCTCGGGACGCTCTACATCTTCTACGACCTGACCCGCCGGTTCACCCTGCGCGGGCAGGCCGGCGTCAAGAGCGGTCTCGACCTCATCTACACGCTGCCCTATGACTGATGCCCTGGATGCGCCAGCCGCCCCACCCGTTAGGCCATCGCCCATGCCCCAACAAGCCATCCAATCGCGGTTCTTCGCGCTGTCGCCCAACGCCTACGTGGTGCTCGATCCGCACCTGGGGATCGTCGATGCCAACCGCGCCTACCTGCAGGTGACCGGTCGCCGGCTCGAAGAGCTGCGCGGACGCAACATCTTCGAGGCCTTCCCGGGCAACACCGAGCACGGCGTGGACCCGGGCACCGTGCAGCTGCGCCATTCGTTCGACAAGGTGCTGCGCACGCGGGAAACCGACCACATCGCGCTCATCCGCTACGACATCGCCGAGCGCCAGGCCGACGGCAGCGACCGGCTGACCCATCGCTACTGGAGCGCGAGCCACATCCCGATCCTGGACGAGGCGGGCGATGTCTCCTTCATCCTGCAGCACACGGTGGACGTGACCGAGCTGCAGATGCTCAAGCACGCCGCCCGCGCCGCGCCCCCCGCGCCGGACCTGCCGGATGCCCCGGCGTCCCGGGCCGCGGCTCCCGACATCAACGAGGCCGGCGTGCTCCAGCGGGCGCAGGCGCTGCAGGCGGCCAACCTCACGCTCATCAGCCAGTACCGGCGCCTGCTGCACATGTTCGACCAGTCGCCCGGCTTCTTCGCGATGCTGCGGGGGCCGCTGCACACCTTCGAGATGGCGAACCATGCCTACTACCAGCTCGTCGGCCGCCGCGAGCTGGTCGGCCGGACGGTGCGCGAGGCGCTGCCCGAGGTCATCGACCAGTCGTACATGCAGCTGCTCGACCGCGTCTACGCCACCGGAGAGCCCTTCGTCGGCCGCGGCATGCCGATCCAGCTGCGGCGCCAGCCGGACGGGCCGCTGGCGGATGCGCGGGTCGATTTCCTCTACCAGCCGATCTTCGAGGCCGACGGATCGGTCTCGGGCATCTTCGTCCAGGGCAGCGACGTCACCGAGCAGCACCGCGCCACGGAGGAATCGCGCACCTACCGCGACCAGCTGGAAGCCCTGGTGCGCGAGCGCACCGCCGCGCTGCAGCGCAGCCAGGCCGAGCACGCCGAGACCCAGGCCCAGCTGCAGCACGTGCAGAAGCTTGAATCCCTCGGCCGGCTGACCGGCGGCGTGGCGCACGACTTCAACAACCTGCTGCAGGTGGTGGGCAGCAGCCTGCACCTGCTCAAGGTGCTGACCGGCACGCAGGTGCCCAAGGCGCAGCGCTGGATCGAGACCGCCTCCAACGCGGTGGCCAGCGGCGCCAAGCTCACCGGGCAGCTGCTGGCCTTCGCGCGCCGCCAGCCGCTGGCGCCCCAGACCATCAACGTCGGCCAGATCGTCGACGGCATGGGCGACTTGCTCGGCCGCGCGCTGGGCGAGGCCATCGAGATCCGCACCACGCTGGCGCCGGACCTCTGGAACACCTATGCCGACCCGCACCAGCTGGAGAACGTGATCCTGAACCTGGCCATCAACGCCCGCGACGCGATGTCCGGCAGCGGGCGGCTGTTCATCGAGATCTACAACACCTCGCTCGACAGCCACCACGGCCACATCGATCCCGACCTGGAGCTCGGCGACTACGTGCTGCTGTCCGTCTCCGACAGCGGCTGCGGCATGACGCCCGAAGTGCTGGAGAAAGCCTTCGAGCCCTTCTTCTCGACCAAGCTCGAAGGCCACGGCACCGGGCTCGGCCTGTCGATGGTCTACGGCTACGTCAAGCAGAGCGGCGGCCACGTCAAGATCTACAGCGAGGTGGGCCGCGGCACCACCGTCAAGATCTTCCTGCGCCGCGCGCTGCGCCAGGAGGACAGCGCGCCGGTCGTCGACGCCGGCCCGGTGCGCGGCGGCACCGAGACCATCCTGGTGGCCGAGGACGACCCGCAGGTGCTGGCCACCGCCATCGAGACGCTGTCCGACCTCGGCTACCAGGTCGTCAAGGCCACCGATGGCCCGAGCGCGCTGGCGGTGGTGCAGAACGGCACGTCCATCGACCTGCTCTTCACCGACGTGGTCATGCCGGGCGGCATGCGCGGCCCCGACCTGGCGCGCCGGGTGCGCGGCCTGCATCCCGACGTGCCGGTGCTCTACACCTCGGGCTACACCGAGAACGCCTTTCCCGCCGGCGGGCCGGCCGAACCGCACACCGCCCTGCTCGCCAAGCCCTACCGTCAGGAGGACCTGGCGCGCCGGCTGCGCCAATTGCTGGACGGCGCCAGCGCCGCCCGGCGCCGCGCGCAGTCCGCGCGGGACAGCGCACCGGCGGACGACGGTCCGGCGTCGCCGGTCGTCATCGGCGCGCCGGAAACGGCCCAGGGCAGCCTGCGCATCCTGTTCGTCGAGGACAACGAGCCGCTGCAGGCCGCCGTCAGCGACCTGCTGGAAGCCATGAACCACCAGGTGACCATGGTGTCCAGCGGCGAGCAGGCCCTGGAGCGCGCCGACGACGCGGCCGCTTTCGACCTGCTGCTGACCGACGTCCGCCTGCCCGGCATGTCCGGCCCGGACCTGGCCCAGCAACTGCGCGAACGCCATCCCGCCCTGCGCATCATCTTCGCGTCCGGCTACGGCCGCGCCACCCTGCCGGCCGCGGCGGGCGGCGTGGAAGGCGCGCTGATGCTGCACAAGCCCTATACCCGCGACGTGCTGGCGCAAGCCATCGCCCGGGTGCAGCAGCAGGGCTAGCGGGCGCGTGCTGGCCTACAATCGCGCGCTGTCCTTCCCGTAGTTCAATGGATAGAACGGATGCCTCCTAAGCGTCAGATACAGGTTCGATTCCTGTCGGGAGGACCACTGGCCGCACGGCCTCAAATCAGCAGGTGCCTGCCGCGCCGCCAGGCCATCGCGGAGCTGAGCGAGAACCTCCGCCGCGCAGGGGGACGGTTGTCGGCGATCTCGTAACGGGCCTGCAGATTGCGCACGGCGGCCCGCATGCCTTCGTCCATCTGGCGGGTATCCACCGTCCAGTTGGCGCCGCCGGACGGCGCCTCGACCGGCTGGATGGTCGGAGGCGGAACGGTCCAGCCCGCGGCGGCGGACAGGGCGTCCTCCAGCAGCAGGGCCAGTTCGTCGATGGTGCGTCCCTGTCGGATGGGCGGTCGGTCGTGGTTCGTCGGCATGCGTCTCTCCCTCGGTTTCGGGCATGTGGGCATGCCTCGCGGAGAGGGAGTCTCTGCCCCAGAGATGAACGAAAGATGAATAATCCGAGAAGGAATACACCGAGACCGCGGCTTCCGGACCGCTGCGGCGACCGCGCCCGCGCTATGCGGGGCGGCGGAAACCGTCTTCGATCCAGGCCTCGGCGCTGCGGATGCCGAACTTGAAATCCGGCCGGACCCGTGCCTGACCCAGAACCTCGCCGAAGGCATCGCGGGCGGTCAGGGTGGCAGAAGGGTTGTCCTCGTCGGGTTCGATGTCGAGTTCGACCGTCAGCCTGCGTCCGTCGGCGGTGACCACCTGCAGGCGCTTGTGCAGCTGCGCATGCAGTTGCTGCTCGTGCCGCCGCAGGACCTCGGCGGCGGTCTTGACCAGCGTGTTGAAGGCGGCGACATCCAGCGGCTTGGGATTCTTCTTGTCGCGGCCCATGGTCCAGGGGCCGACCAGCGCCGGCTCGGGATCGCCGTCGCGCACCATCGCGACCGCCCAGCCGTCGTCCTCCTCGTTCTTGATCACGCGCGCGGTCCAGCCGTTGTCCTTCCAGAGACGGTCCTCGTGGATGGCGGCGTCGGCGTCGGCGCTGGTGTCGGGGAGGGACGGATCGATGGGAGTCACGGCAGGTCGGTCAGGTAAGGAAGGACCTTCACAGATGGGGGCGTCCCCGGAAAAAGGAAGCCCTTTCGCCACGGATGCCGGACGGGAGAACCCCGGCGCGCCATGCTCAGGCGGGAGCGCCCGACAGCGCCGGATCCAGCGGGAGGCGGCGGCGGGGCACGAATCCCCAGCCGCCCTGCTGCGGCCCGGCATCGGCGGCCAGCACGGCCTGCGCCGCACCGTGCCCGGTCGCCGCCTGCCCGAGACGGAACACCGCCATCGCCTCGACCAGCTGACGCGCCTGTTGCTTGAGGCTGTCGGCGGCCGCCGCCGACTCCTCCACCAGCGCCGCGTTCTGCTGCGTGGCCTGGTCCATCTGCGTGACCGCCTCGCCCACCTGCGTCACCCCCTGGCTCTGCTCCACGCTCGCCGCGCTGATCTCCGCCACGATGTCCGTCACCCGCCGGATCGAGTCCACCACCTCGGTCATCGTCGTGCCCGCCTTGTCCACCAGGGCCGTGCCCTGCTCGACGCGGGTGACGCTGTCGCCGATGAGCGTCTTGATCTCCTTGGCGGCGTCGGCGCTGCGCTGCGCGAGGCTGCGCACTTCGCTCGCCACCACCGCGAAGCCGCGGCCCTGCTCGCCCGCGCGCGCGGCCTCCACCGCCGCGTTGAGCGCCAGGATGTTGGTCTGGAAGGCGATGCCGTCGATGGTGCCGATGATGTCGCCGATGCGCCGCGAGCTGTCGGAGATGCCGCGCATCGTCTGGACCACCTCGGTGACCACCGCGCCGCCGTGGGCCGCCACGGCCGAGGCATTGCCCGCGAGCTTGTTGGCCTGCTGGGCGTTGTCGGCGTTCTGGCGCACGGTGGAGCTGAGCTCCTCCATCGAGGCGGCGGTCTGCTGCAGGGCCGAGGCCTGCTGCTCGGTGCGCGAGGACAGGTCGTGGTTGCCCTGCGCGATCTGGGTGCTGGCGGTGGCCACGCCGTCGGCGTTGCCGCGCACCTCGCGCACCACATGGGCCAGCCGGTCGCGCATGGAATGCAGGGCTTGGAGCAGCTGGGCCATCTCGTCGCGGCCCTGGTGCCGGATGTCGACGGTCAGGTCGCCGCCGGCGATGGCGTGCGCCACCTCCACCGCCCGGGTCATCGGCCGGACCACGGCGCGGCCGATGGCCACCGCCAGCGCCCCCGCCAGCGCCAAGGCCGCCGCGCCCAGCGCCAGCAGGCGCAGGCGGGTGCCGGCGTAGGCCTCGGCGGATGCGGCGCGGCTGGTTTCCCCGTCGTGCATCACGCGGGCCTGGAAGATCGCGACCTGCTCCAGCAGCTGGCGCAGCAGCGGACGGCAGTCCCGGTTCATGCGGACGATGGCCTCGTCCTGGGTGCCGGCCTTGACCAGCGCCAGGATGCCGAGGGCGACCGGGCCGTAGCGCTGTTCGGTGCCGTGGATGTCCTGCAGCATCTTGCCCAGGGGACCGTCCTCGTGGCTGTCGCGCAGGGCCTTGTCGAGTTCGGCGAGCGTCGCCTGGACCCGGCCGTGCGACTGCTCGACCTCGCGTATTTCCTGGTCCCGCTCGGCACCCGCCGGCAGCAGCGCCATGTTGCGCGCGGCGATGGCGCGGGCGTTGGCCGCATCGAGCAGCTGCCCCGCGCGGACCTGCAGCCGGTTGGTGGCGTCGACATGGCCGTCGAACCGGGCCTGGGTGGACGCGAGCGCGGCCAGGGCCAGCACGATGACGCCGACCGTCATCGCCCCCACGGCGGCGAAAGCCAGCCGCAGCCGGACCCTGATGGTGGATGGAAAGAGAGTCACGCGGGTCCTTGGCAGGTGGGAATGGACGGCGAGTGATGCGATCGCCGTTAAGAATTCATACAGTCTGCTCGCCCCCGTCACACTCTGCAAAACATCGCACAATTTCCCACAATTATTGTTGAGAATCATTGTTCCCGATGTGTTACGCAATTCTTCACGCGTAACACCCCCATGCAGGCCCCTTCCGGCACGGGAGGGCGCCGGGCCGGCGGATGGACCCGCAGGGCTGTAGTCCCCCGCGCACACCGGAAGGATCGCTTCTCCCGCAGGTGGATCCGCGCGGGCTCGCCACACTTCCCATCGTCAGTACTGTGGCAGCGCAGGTGGCAGACAGCAATAAACAAGGAGTACCGTCATGAAAAGCATCATCCTCTGGCTGCTGGGCGTTCCCATCAGCGTCATCATCCTGCTCAAGCTCTTCGGCGTGTTCTGAGGATCCGCCCTCCCCGCCAGAAGCGCCGACGCCCCCACGAGAAAGGGCCCCCGTAGCGGTACGGGGGCCCTTTCTCGTGGGACGGGGGATGGGGGGACGGGGGCAGGACCGGATCAAGGCTCGGTGCGGCGGCGCAGGGCTTCGAGCAGGTTGAGGTCGATCTGGCTGGAGGCGGCCTTGACCTGGTCGAGCGACATGCGCTGCCCGGTCAGGTCGACCACCACGCCGTTGCGCAGCGTGGTGGTGTACTGCGCCAGGCTGCCGTCCTTGCGGTAGTTCTCGTGCAGGGTGCGGCCCTTGTCCTGCCAGGTGCGCTCGGCGGCGGAGGACGTCTCGCGTTCGCCCTCGATGACCGCGCCGGCTTCCGACAGCACCTTGGCCATGGTGCCCAGGTCGGTGAGTTCGACGCGCAGGCGCTGGTCCTGGAACACGTAGTCGGCCCGGGCGTTGCTGGTGACCTGGTCGGATACCCGGCCGCCGCGCATCTCCAGCGTGGTGCGGCGCAGCGGGCCGAGCATCTCGGGCAGCGCGGCCTTGAGCGACGCGGCCGGCACCGCGCCCTTGTCCGGGTCGCCGCCGGGCAGCACGCCGGGCTCGCCGGCACCACGGGCCGCGGCGGTCTGGCCGGCGGCTTCGAGCTGCTCGGTGGCCTTGGCGATCTTGTCGGCGGCGGCGTCCAGGTTCCGGGTCGCCGCGGCCTGGGCCTGCGTGGTGGTGGCGACGGCGGCCCGCGCGACCAGCGTGCTGCGCAGCGAGGACATCAGCAGCCCGGCCACCGCGCCCGCCAGCACCAGCACCGCCGCATAGGGAATGGTGCGCGCCGAGGGGGTGCGCATCAGGGTGGGCAGGCCGGCATGCAGCAGGTAGGCCGAGTAGACCGCCACCGCCACGGCCAGCGGCGCCAGGGCCGGCACCGCCAGGAAGACGCCGCCGGCCAGCGCCGCCGTGCTGCCGTAGACGGCCAGCTTGGCGGCCGTGGCGCGGTCGGACCGGCTGCCGAAGCTCGGCGCGGTCAGGTGCGCCACCAGGCCCACCAGCCCGACACCGCCCAGCGCGATCAGGTAGGACAGCGCCAGCCAGACCAGCCCGGCGGGCAGCGGCAGCCGCAGCCGGCCCGCCGCGCCGGCGCCCTCGATGGGCAGGCCGACGTAGGTCAGGCCGACGAAGCCCGCCACCGCCGGGATGGCCGCGAGCCAGAGCAGCGGGCTGCGAAGCAATTGCGGGAGGGTGCGCCGCTCGGCGTCGATGCGCCGCCATTCGGATCGGGGATTGAGGAGCAGGTGCTTGGCGCGGGAAATCGGACGCATTGCCTTGAAGGGTCGGTAACGGGAGACGCCGCGCGGTGCGAGAAGAGGCACCGCGCGGCGCGGAAAGAGGCCGCCATGATGGACCGGGGCCCGGGCGGCGGCCGCGAATATTTGTTTCAGAGGGTCTTGTCGTCGGAGGACGGCGGCGGCGGTGCCCGGCGCCGCAGGAGCCTCCCGAGGGCAGGACGATATCAGCCGGCGGGCGGCCCCGTGGTCGGCGCGGCGGACAGGGCGGCCTGCCACTGCGCCGCGACCCGGCCCTGCAGGTCCTGCGCCCAGGTGCGGCGGTCGCGGCCGCGCGCCGGTTCGGCGGGCCCGCAGACCACCCGGGCCGTCAGCGGCCGGGCGCGCACCGTGCGCCAGAGCGAGCGCGGCAGCGAGACGCCGCGGCCGTAGTACGGCGCGTCGCTGTGGGCGCCGCTGGCGGTATCGAGGTAGCGCAGCGCCAGCGGCTGGATCGGCGCGTCGCTGGAGATGGCGGCCTGCAGCACGTTGGCGTGGAAGGGCTGCACCGCGCGGCCGTCGCCGATGGCGCCCTCGGGGAACACGCCGAGGATCTCGCCCGCGGCCAGGCGCTCGGCCATGGTGTGCACCACCCGCAGCGCGTCGCGGCGCGAGGCCCGCTCGATGTAGAGCGTGCCGGCGCCGGTGGCCAGCGTGCCCACCAGCGGCCAGCCCCGGATCTCGGACTTGGCGACGAAGCGGCAGTTGCGCACCGCGTGCAGCACCAGGATGTCGAGCCAGGAGACGTGGTTGGCGACCAGCAGCACCGGACCGCGCGCGGGCGCGCCGTCGACGCGCAGCGCGATGCCGAGGATGGCCAGCATCTCGCGCGACCACCGCTCGATGCAGGCGCCCTGCTCCGCCGGCGTCCAGCCGGGGAAGCGGCGCCGGATCAGCCACAGGCCGCGCACTGCGTGCCCGACGGCGCGCAGCACGCGCCAGCCGGCCGTCCAGGCCGGCGTGCGGCCTGTCGGCGCATGGGCGGACGCGGCCGGCACGGCGGGTGCGGCGGACGTGCGGTCGGCGGCGTCGGGCATGGCGTGGAGGGCGATCGGAGTGGTGACGGAGCCGGGACGGGAGGCCGGTCGGGTGCGGCGCGGCTCAGCCGCGCTCGAACGCGACCTGCCCGCCGACCAGCGTCCAGCGCACCCGCGCCGGCAGTTCGTAGCCGGAGAACGGCGTGTGCTTGCCCTGGCTGGCCAGGGTCGCGTCCTCGACCGTCCAGGCGGCGTCGGGCCGGAAGACGCACAGGTCGGCCACGCCGCCGTCCACGATCCGGCCCAGGCTGGCGCCCAGGGTGCCGAGTGCGCTGTCGGCGTTGCCCAGCACCGCCGCCGGGGCGCGGGTCACGGTCGCCAGCGCGCGCGGCAGGGCGATGCCGTCGTCGGCCGCCCACTTGAGCGCCAGGCTCAGCAGCAGCTCGACGCCGGTGGCGCCGGGCTCGGCCTCGGCGAAGGGCAGCACCTTGGCGTCCTCGTCCACCGGCGTGTGGTCCGACACCAGCGCGTCGAGCGTGCCGTCGGCCAGGGCGGCGCGCAGCGCGTCGCGGTCGCGCTGCTGGCGCAGCGGCGGCACCAGCCGGGCGCGGCTGTCGAAGTAGCCGATGTCGGCATCGGTCAGGTGCAGCGAGTTGATGCTGACGTCGGCCGTCGCCGGCAGGCCGGCGGCCTTGGCCTGGCGCAGCAGCTCGACGCCGGCGGCGCTGGAGAGCCGGCACAGGTGGACCCGGGCGCCGGTGGACTTCATCAGCTCGAAGATGGTGTGCAGCGCGATGGTCTCGGCCGCCACCGGCACGCCCGACAGGCCGAGCCGGGTGGCGAGCGCGCCGCTGGCGGCGACGCCGCCGCCCAGGTGCGGATCGAGCGGGCGCAGCCAGACGGTGTGGCCGTAGGTGGCCGCGTAGAGCAGCGCGCGCTGCAGCACCTGGGTGTTGGCGATGGCGACGTCGGCATGGCTGAAGCCGACGCAGCCGGCGCGGGTCAGCGCCTCCATCTCGGTCAGCACCTCGGCCTGCAGGCCGCGCGTCAGGGCGCCCAGCGGGAAGAGCCGCGCCTGGTGCAGCGTTTCGGCGCGGTGCTTGAGCATCTCGACCAGGCCGGGCTCGTCGAGCACCGGCTCGGTGTCGGGCGGGCAGACCACGCTGGTGACGCCGCCGGCCACCGCCGCCGCCATCTCGGAGGCCAGCATGCCCTCGTGCTCGTGGCCCGGCTCGCGCAGCCGGACCGCCAGGTCGACCAGCCCGGGCGCGACGACGCAGCCGGCGGCGTCGAGGGTGCGGTCGGGCGCGAAGCCCGCCGGCGCGGCGCCGATGCCGACGATGCGCCCGGCCGCGATGGCGACCGCGCCCACCGCGTCATGGCCGGAGGCCGGGTCCACGACGCGGCCGTTCTGGATCAGGATTTTCATGGTTCTTTCGACTCCCGTAGCACTGCAGCCCAGGCAGCGCCTTCGCTATCAGCTATTGAATCGGTAGCAAATATACTTTTGCGCCGGACAGGTTTCGCCATCGAAGAGAGAACGAGGCGAAGCAACGCGGCTATCTCTTCGGTGGCGAGACCCGTCAGGCCTCGTTGCCGGCGACGATGCTCATCACCGCCATGCGCACCGCGATGCCGAAGGTCACCTGCGGCAGGATCACGCTCTGGCGGCCGTCGACCACCGCCGAGTCGATCTCGACGCCGCGGTTGATCGGGCCGGGGTGCATCACGATGGCGTCGGGCTTGGCCAGCCGCAGCTTCTCGGGCGTGAGGCCGAAGTTCTTGAAGAACTCCTGGCTCGACGGCAGCAGCGCGCCGCTCATGCGCTCGTTCTGCAGGCGCAGCATGATGACCACGTCGCAGTCGCGGATGCCCTCCTCCAGCGTGTGGCAGACGCGCACGCCCATCTGCGCCATGTCGGACGGCACCAGCGTCTTCGGACCGACGACGCGCACCTCGGCCGCGCCGAGGGTGGTGAGCGCGTGGATGTCGGAACGGGCCACGCGGGAGTGCAGCACGTCGCCGACGATGGCCACCGTCAGGTTGCTGAAGTCCTTCTTGTAGTGGCGGATGGTGTACATGTCGAGCAGGCCCTGCGTCGGATGCGCGTGCCGGCCGTCGCCCGCGTTGACCACGTGCACGTGCGGCGCCACGTGCTGCGCGATCAGGTACGGCGCGCCCGACTCGCCGTGGCGCACCACGAAGATGTCGGCCGCCATCGCCGAGAGGTTGGCGATGGTGTCGAGCAGCGACTCGCCCTTGCTCGCCGAGGAGCGCGCGATGTCGAGGTTGAGCACGTCGGCCGACAGCCGCTTGGCCGCGATCTCGAAGGTGGTGCGGGTGCGGGTCGAGTTCTCGAAGAACAGGTTGAAGACGCTCTTGCCCCGCAGCAGCGGCACCTTCTTGACCTCGCGGTCGTTGACGCTGACGAAGTTGGCGGCGGTGTCGAGGATGTGGGTCAGCGTGGCCTTGGGCAGGCCCTCGATGGACAGCAGGTGGATCAGCTCGCCGTGCGAGTTGAGTTGGGGGTTGCGTTTGTAGAGCATGGTGGCGGGCGGGACGGGAACGGCGGTGTCGGGACGGCGAGGGGGGACGGCGCGCGTCAGTCGGCGTCCTCGATCTCGAAGCGCAGCCGCCCGTCGTCCCCGCGGCGCAGCGCCAGGGTGCGGTCGGCGGGCAGGCTGTCGATCCGGGCGGCGACCAGGTCGGCCTGCACCGGCAGCTCGCGGCCGCCGCGGTCGACCAGCACCGCCAGCCGCACGCTGGCGGGGCGGCCGTAGTCGAACAGCTCGTTGAGCACCGCGCGGATGGTGCGCCCGGTGTAGAGCACGTCGTCGAAGACGATGATGTCGGCGCCGTCCACGTCGAAGGGCAGCGTGGTCTGCGCGCTGGAGGCCAGGCCGCGCCGGGCGAAGTCGTCGCGGTGCATCGCGGACGACAGCACGCCGGCGGCGCCGTCGATGCCGAGGTCGCGCTGCAGCCGCTCGGCCAGCCAGGCGCCGCCCGAGGCGATGCCGACCAGGCGGGTATTGGGCGTGCGCAGCGGGCGGACCCCGTCGCGCAGCAGGGTGTAGAGCGCCTCGGCGTCGGGCAGCGCGTGGGCGGGCAGGGAGATGGAAAGCGGTGCGGTCATGCGGGCGTCCTCAGGGATCTCAGGAATTGGTCCAGGATGATGCAGGCGGCGGCGGCATCGGCGTCGCGCGCGCCCTCGGCCAGGGCCTCGGTGGTGCTGTAGCGCTCGTCCACGCGGTAGACCGGCAGGCCGAAGCGGCCTTCGAGCTGGCGCGCGAAGCGCCGGGCGCGGCGGGTGTTGTCGTGCGCCGCGCCGTCCGGGTGGAAGGGCACGCCGACGACGATCGCGTCGGGCTGCCACTCGCGCAGCAGGGCCGCGATCGGCGCGAAGCGGGCGTCGCCCTCGGCCTGGATGGTGGCGCGCGGGGTGGCGGCGCCGAGCAGGCGGTTGCCGGTGGCGACGCCGGTGCGCTTCTGCCCGTAGTCGAACGCCAGGAAGGTCTGGAAATGCGGCGGGACGGCGGGGGTGTCGGGAGTCGTGGCGGCGGCGGCGTCGTCAACGCTCATGCGTGCCCCGCGTCGGGCGAGAGCATCCACGCCTGCAGGCCCAGCAGCCCCAGCGCGCGGTCGTAGCGGGCGGCCACCGGCGTGTCGAAGATGACCGACAGGTCGGCCTCGACGGTGAGCCAGCTGTTCTCGGCGATCTCGGATTCGAGCTGGCCCTCGCCCCAGGACGAGTAGCCGAGCGTCACCAGCACCCGGCGCGGGCCGGCGCCGGTGGAGAGGGCTTCGAGCACGTCCTTGGAGGTGGTCATCTCCAGCAGTCCGCCGGGGATGGACAGGGTCGAGGCGTAGACCGAGCGGTCGGCGTCCTGGTCGGCGTCGTCGGGCGCGGCGGCGACCATCGGCTCGTGCAGCACGAAGCCGCGCTCGGTCTGCACCGGGCCGCCCTGGAACACCGGGGCGTCGCTCAGGTCCGCGCGACGCAGCGACAGGTCGACCTTGTCGAACAAATGCTTGAGGCTGATGTCGCTGGGCTTGTTGATCATCAGGCCCAGCGCGCCGCGGCTGCCGTGCTCGCACACGTAGATGACGCTGCGCGCGAAGCCCTCGTCCTCCAGCCCCGGCATGGCGATCAGGAAGTGATGCGTAAGGTTGATGGAGGCGGATTCGGCGGGCATAGACGCAAATTTTAACGGTCCCCCGGCGCCGGACCGTGTGTGATGCACATTTGCGTACCTGTCGGCATCCGCCGCACGGACACCCGGCGGCGCGCCGGCTTTCCCGCCCGCCCTTCCCCTTCCTCCGTCTTCCTCCTGCCCTGCCCCATGCCCGACAAGAAATTCGACGCCGGCCTGATGTGGTTCCGCCGCGACCTGCGCACCGACGACAACGCGGCGCTCTACCACGCGCTGCGCCAGTGCCGCCGGGTCCACTGCGCCTTCGTGTTCGACACCGCGATCCTCGACGGCCTGCCGCGCGCCGACCGGCGGGTGGAATTCATCCAGGCGTCCGCCGTGGCGCTCGACCGGGCGCTGCAGTCGATGGCCGGCAACCCGGCGGCCGGCCTGATCGTGCGGCACGGCCCGGCCCGGGACGAGATCGTGGCGCTGGCGCGATCGCTCGGCGTGCAGGCGGTGTTCGCCGGCCACGACGACGAGCCCTACGCGCTGGAGCGCGACGCGCAGGTGCTGGGCGGCCTGGCCAACGCGGGCATCGTGCTGCAGACCTACAAGGACCACACCGTCTTCGAGCGCGACGAGGTCATGACCCAGGGCGGCACGCCCTACAGCGTCTTCACGCCGTACAAGAACGCCTGGCTCAAGAAGGTGGACGATTTCTACCTGCGCGCCTACCCGGTCGAGCGCCACGCCGCCGCGCTGGCCGGCCGGCCCGAGGCGCACCGCCAGCCGGTGCCGTCGCTGGGCGAGCTCGGCTTCGAGAAGACCAACCTGTCCGAGCTGCAGATCCCCACCGGCAGCGACGGCGCCTGGGCGCTGTTCGAGGAATTCTTCGACCGCATCGACGACTACGGCGACACCCGCAACTTCCCCGCCACCAAGGGGCCGAGCTACCTGGGCGTGCACCTGCGCTTCGGCACCGTCTCGGTCCGCAAGCTGGCCGCCACCGCGCACCGGCTGGCCCAGCACGGCAGCCGGGGCGCGCAGGTGTGGCTGGGCGAGCTGGTCTGGCGCGACTTCTTCATGCAGGTGCTGCACCACCATCCCCGCGTGGTGGGCCACAGCTTCCGGCCGGAGTACGACGCCATCAAGTGGGCCCACGGCAAGCACGCGGACGCGCTGTTCGAGGCCTGGTGCGAGGGGCGCACCGGCTACCCCATCGTGGACGCCGCGATGCTGCAGATCAACCGCACCGGCTACATGCACAACCGGCTGCGCATGATCGCCGCCACCTTCCTGATCAAGGACCTGGGCATCGACTGGCGCCGGGGCGAGGCCTACTTCGCGCTGCACCTCAACGACTACGAGCTGGCCAGCAACAACGGCAACTGGCAGTGGGCCAGCGGCAGCGGCTGCGATGCGCAGCCGTATTTCCGCATCTTCAATCCCATCGGCCAGAGCCGGAAGTTCGACGCCCAGGGCCGATTCATCCGGCGCTACCTGCCGCAGCTCGCCAAGCTGCCCGACGACCTGATCCACACGCCCTGGCAGGCGACCCCGATCGAGCTGGAGGCCGCCGGGCTGGACCTGGGCCGCGACTACCCGAAGCCGGTGGTCGAGCACGACGCCGCGCGCGAGGAGACGCTGGCGCGCTACGCGGTGGTGAAGTCGCGCAAGGTGGCGGTCGGAGGCTGACCGCTATCGAAACAATAGCTGGGTGCCCAGGGAAGACCCGGGCTATCCCGCGGAAACACCG
This sequence comes from Burkholderiaceae bacterium, assembly GCA_022702125.1. Lineage (GTDB taxonomy): Bacteria > Pseudomonadota > Gammaproteobacteria > Burkholderiales > Burkholderiaceae_C > JAKOND01. The sequence goes on along the minus strand of JAKOND010000274.1, from coordinate 10,002 downwards.
GCCTCCGCGCGCGCCAGGAAGTCGTCCACCAGCGCCCACTGCGCCGGCACGTTGAGCGCCGGGGCGTGGCCGCAGCCCGGCACCTCGACCACCTCCAGCAGCCCGCGCGCGCCCGGGCCGCGCCCGCGCATGGCACCGACCGCCGCGGGCAGCACCAGGTCGGATTCCGCGCCGCGCAGGCACAGCACCGGAATGTCGATCCGGTCGTAGTCGTCCCACAGCCGGTAGTCGTCCTCGTGGTCGGTGAACTGCCGCACCATCTGCGGGTCGTAGTGCGGCGCGAGCCGGCCGTCGGGCAGGCGGCGGGCGCTGGTTTCGGCGAGCTGGCGCCACTGGGCGTCGGGCAGCCATCCGTAGGGCCGGTAGACCTCGCGGAAGAAGGCCTCCAGCTCGGCCATGGTGCCGAAGGACGGCGGCCGGCCGGCGTAGGCCTTGATGCGCTCCAGCGCCGGTGCGGCCAGTTCGGGCGCGTTGTCGTTGAGCAGCAGGCTGGCGATGCGGCCCCGCAGCGACGGCTCCCGCCGGCCGGCGGCGCAGACCGTGCCGATGGCCCCGCCCATCGAGGTGCCGATCCAGTGCGCGCGGTCGATGCCCAGCGCGTCGAACAGTTCGGCCGCGAGGCGCGCGTAGAAGCGCAGGCAGTACTCCTCGGACGGCGCCGGGCTCCACTGGCTCAATCCCCGGCCCAGGGTGTCGGGGCAGATCACCCGGTAGCGGTCGGCCAGGTGCGCGGCCAGCGGGTCCATGTCGCGGCCGGTGCGCGCCAGGCCGTGCCAGGCGACGACCGCCGGCGCGTCGTCCGCGCCCCAGGCGGTGTAGTGGATCTCGCGGCCGGCGCAGGTCGCGTAGTGCGAGGTCGGGGTGGCGCACGGGGCCGGGGCGGCGGTCATCGCGCCTCCTCCGGCACGGCGGCGGCCGTCCGTCCGCGCGGCGCCCGGTCGCGCAGCCGGCCGACCACGCCGGTCGGGAAGTGGTAGACCGACAGCACGAACAGCAGACCCAGCCACAGCAGCCAGCGGTCGGGCGAGAGCAGCGCGGCCAGCCACGGCAGGCCGGACGCCGCCTCGCTGCCCAGGCGCAGCAGGTCCTGCAGGTAGTTCTGCGCCACCACGAACAGCACCGCGCCGATCACCGCGCCGTAGATCGTGCCCATGCCGCCGATCACCACGATCAGCAGCACGTCCACCATGATCTCGAAGGACAGCGAGGTGTCCGGCCCGTTGTAGCGCAGCCAGACCGCCAGCATCGCGCCGGCCACGGTGGCGAACAGCGCCGAGAGCACGCTCGACAGCGTGCGGTAGACCACCACCCGGTAGCCGATGGCCTCGGCGCGGAACTCGTTCTCGCGGATCGCCTGCAGCACCCGGCCGAAGGGCGAGTTGACGATGCGCAGCAGCGCCAGCACCAGCGCCGCCGCCAGCGCGAAGAGCAGGTAGTAGCACAGCAGCCGGCCGTCGAGGGACACGCCGAGGAAGGGCTCCCCGGCGAACTCGGTGCCCGGCGACAGCAGCGCGGGCACCTTGAAGCTCAGGCCGTCCTCGCCGCCGGTCCACGCCGAGAGCTGCGAGGCCAGCGTCTGGAAGGCCGCCGCCACCGCCAGCGTGATCATCGCGAAGAAGATCGCCCGCACCCGCAGCGAGAACAGCCCCACCGCGAGCGAGAGCGCCAGGGACAGCGCCAGCGCGCAGCCCAGCCCGGCCGCCAGCGCGCCCCAGGTCGGCCCCATCCGGGTGGTGGCGATGGCGATGCCGTAGGCGCCGATGCCGAAGAACATGGTGTGCGCGAAGCTCACGATGCCGGTGTAGCCCAGCAGCAGGTCGAAGCTCGCGACCAGCACGACGAATACCAGCACCTTGGCCGCCACCGACAGCGCCTTGACGCCCGGGAACAGGAAAGGCGCCAGCGCCAGCCCGGCCACCAGCGCCAGCAGCACCGCCGCCAGCAGCCGGCTGCGCGGCAGATCGTGCGACAGCAGGCGGCTCAGCATGGCGGCCTCCCCGTCGACGCGCGGGGATTTCGCGTGCCGGATCCGACCCCGGCCGGCATTCCGCCTCGGCTTATAGCTGCTTTTTTCATAGCGATCGCCCTGCCCTTCAGCGCTGCGCCACCGGATAGAGGCCCTGCGGCCGCCAGAGCAGCACCGCGGCCATCAGCGCGATGTTGGAGAACAGCGCCGCCTTGGGCGCCAGGAAGCCGGCGTAGTTGGCCGTCAGCCCGACCAGCAGCGCGCCGATCAGCGCCCCGCCGGTGGATCCGAGCCCGCCGATGATGATGACGATGAAGATCAGCACGTTGACCTGCGCGCCCATCTGCGGCACCACGCTCTGCTGGTAGAGGCCCCACATGACCCCGCCCAGCCCGGCGAGCGCGCTGCCGGCGACGAAGACGCCCACGAACAGCCGCCGGATGCGGTAGCCGAGCGCCTCGACCATCTCGCGGTCCTGCACGCCTGCGCGGATCAGGAGGCCGACCTTGGTGCGCGCCAGCGTCCAGGCCAGCAGCGCGAAGACCAGCAGGCCGACGGCCACCGCCGCCAGCCGGTACTTCTCGACGGAGGCGCCGGAGAGCGGCCCGAAGCCGTCGAGCGAGAGCGAGCCGCGCAGCGCCCCGGGCAGCGGCAGCGGGATCTGCTGCGGGCCCCAGACGACCTTGATCAGCTCCTCGCCGATGATCATGCCGCCCATGGTGATCAGGATCTGCTTCAGGTGCTGGCCGTAGACCGGCCGCACGATGAAGCGCTCGAAGGCCAGCCCCACCGCGCCGGCCACGGCCATCGCCACCAGCATCGCGCAGAACACCGCCGCCAGGTTGCGGCCCAGGTCGGCAGCGCCGGTCCAGTCGCCCATCAGGCCGAGCACGCTGGTGGCGACGAAGGCGCCGAGCGCGATGAACACGCCGTGGCCGAAGTTGAGCACGTCCATCAGCCCGAACACCAGCGTCAGCCCCGAGGCGATGACGAAGACGATCAGGCCCATCGCCAGGCCGGCGGCGGTCAGGGTGAGCCAGGTGGCGGGCGAGCCGACCAGCGGCAGCGCCAGCAGCGCGAGCGCCGGCACCAGCAGCAGCGGCGCCGCGTCGCGGTCGCGCCGCACCGGCGCCGCCGGGGCGGCGGCCGGCGGGGCCCCGGCCGGCGCGGGCGCCACGGGCGCGCCGGCGGCGCCGGCCGACAGGACGGAGGAGGAGCACCGGTCGTTCATAGCGCGAGTCCCAGCAGCGAGCGCTGCAATGCGTCGTCCGCCGCCAGCGCGGCCATCGGGCCGGCGTGCACCACGCGGCCGTTGTCCATCACCGCCGCGTGGTCGCCCAGCCGCTCGGCGAAGCCGATGTTCTGCTCGACCAGCAGGATGGTGGCGCCCTCGGCCTTGAGTTGCGCGAAGGCGGCGATCATGTTGTCGACGATGGACGGCGCCAGGCCCTTGCTGGGCTCGTCCACGATGAGCAGCGCGCGCGGCTCGACGATGGCGCGGGCCACCGCCAGCATCTGCTTCTGGCCGCCGGAGAGCTTGCCCGCCGGGTAGTGCCAGAACTTCTCCACCGCCGGGAACAGCCCGAAGATCCAGCGCAGCCGCGCCGCGTCGATCTGGCGCGCGCTGCGGGCGCCGCGCGCGGCCAGCAGCAGGTTCTCCTGCACCGTCAGGTCGGCGAAGATGCCCATGGTCTCGGGCACGTAGGCGATGCCGCGCGCGGCGATGTCGGGCGTGGGCAGCGCGGCGATGTCGGCGCCGTCGAACACGATGCGCCCCTCGGCGGCGCGCCACAGGCCCATGACCGTGCGCAGCGTGGTCGTCTTGCCGGCGCCGTTGCGGCCGAGCAGCATGGTCACCCGGCCGCGCGGCACCGCCAGGTCCACGCCGTGCAGGATGCGGTACGCGCCGATGCGGGTGTGGACGCCGCGCAGCTCCAGCAGCGGTGCGGGCGCGGCGCTCATGCCGCCGCCTCCGCGGCCGGCGCCTTGCGGGCGGTGCCCAGGTAGGCCTCCTGCACCAGCGGCGAGGCGATCACCTCGGCCGGCTCGCCGTCGGCCACCAGCCGGCCGTTGTGCAGCACCACGATGCGGTCGGCCAGCTCGCGCACCACGTCCATCTTGTGCTCGACCAGCAGGATGGTGCGGGTCCTGTCGCGCTTGAGGGCGCGGATCAGGTCCAGGATCACCGGCGCCTCGGCCGCGTGCATGCCGGCGGTGGGCTCGTCGAACATGAAGACCCGCGGCTCCAGCGCCATCAGCAGCGCCACCTCCAGCTTGCGCTGGTCGCCGTGCGGCAGGCTGGCGGCCGTCGCGCCGGCGCGGGCGGCGAGCGACACGTCCTCCAGGATCGCGTCGGCCCGGTCGGTGACGGCGCGGTGGTCGCTCCAGACGCTCCAGAGGTTGAGGCCCCGGCGGTGCGCGCCCTCGCGCCGGGCCTGCACCGCCAGCCGCACGTTCTCGCGCACCGACAGGTGCGGGAACAGGTTGGTCAGCTGGAAGGCCCGGCCCAGCCCGGCGCGGGTGCGGGCCGAGGCCGGCAGGCCCGACAGGTCGCGTCCGCCCAGCAGCACCGCGCCGGCGGTGGCGCGCAGCTGGCCGGAGATCAGGTTGAAGTAGGTCGTCTTGCCGGCGCCGTTGGGGCCGACGATGGCCGTCAGCGTGCCGGGCGCGAAGCGGCAGCTGACGCCGTCGACCGCGACGTGGCCGCCGAAGCGGACCGTCAGGTTGCGGGTTTCGAGCAGGCTCATGAACGGGAGGCTCCCTGGCAATCCTGCACCGCGAAGTGGCCGGGCGCGGTCTCCTTCAGGGTGCTGCGGTGGAAGATGGTCCACCAGCCCATGGCGTCGTTCGACCCGTTGGCGTAGGCGAAGCCGAAGCGCGCATGGGCGCGGCCGGCCGCCGTGTGGGCGTAGTTGCTGGCGGTGATGCAGGCGGCCGCGGGGACCGGCGGGGTCGGGGCATGGCCCAGGAGCTGGTCCGCCATGGCCTTGACCGCCGCCATCTGCGGACCGGCGCGCACCGCGTAGTCCGCGCTGTCGTACCCCCACCAGTCCCAGCAGCCGTTGACCGCGCCCGCGCCGGTCTGCGGGTACAGCACCACGATGCGGTTGGTGTCGGCCCACCGGTTGTAGCCCGCATGCTGCACGTAGCGCAGGCCCACCTCGGCCGTGTTCTGCCGGCAGCCGTGCAGCGCCACGTGCAGCCGGCAGGCGGCGGGGCCGGCGCCGGTGCCGCCCGCCGCCGGGGCGCCGCTGACGGCCGCGCAGGCCGCCGGCAGGTAGACCTGCCCGGTGGCGGCCAGCCCGTGCCCGCGCACGAAGGCCGTCTGGTCGAATTCCAGCAGCCGCCCCGCCGGCGGGCCGTCGTTGCGCGGCGCGAGCGGCCCGTGCAGGTGCCGCAGCATCGCGCCGGCCAGGTCCAGGTCGCAGTCGTTGAGGTAGGGCGGGGCCTTGGTGGCGCAGCCGGCGCCGTAGTCGTCGGTGACCATCGCATGCTCGGCCGCCACGTCGCGGCGGTAGACCAGGTTCGCCTCCGGGACGTAGCGCCGGTAGTAGGCGGCCAGCGCGTCCACCACGGCGGGACGCACCACGCTGTCGCGCTGCCCGGAGAACAGGTAGACCTTCGCGCCGGCGAGCGCGGCGGTCGGGTCGATGCGCCCTTCGCGCGCCCGGCGCTCGGTGGTGTCGACCAGCCGCGCCACCGGGATCTCGCCGGGGCCGTCGGTGCAGCGGCCGGTGGCCAGCAGCACCGAGCCCTCGGCGCAGTCGTACGGCCCGCCGGCCACCACGCCCGCGCCGGCGCGGAAGACGGACGAATACGCCACCTGCAGCTGCACCGCCATGTAGCCCCCGGCCGACAGGCCCGAGACCGACACCTGCGCCGGATCGATCGCCAGCCGGGGCAGCGGCTCCGCCGCCCGGGCACCGCCCCCCATCGCGAGCGGCAGCGCCAGCAGCGCCGCCGCCGCGGCGCCCGCGATCCGGCCGTGCGCCCGGGCGCGCGGCCGGTCGGCGGCGCGCCGGAGGGGAGGAGGCGATGCGGAGCGCATGGCGGCCATGGGCGGAGACAGGTCGTGTCGGACGGCGGACGGCGGATCGGAGGGGAACGCCGTCCGCTCAGCGCTTGTTGCGCACCGGGATGTCCATGTCCGCCGGCTTGATCTCGCGCACCAGTTCCGGCACGCCCCAGGCGAAGGCCGGGTCGTTCCGGATCTTGAAGTGGTACATGCTCTGCAGCGCCTGGTGGTCCTCCTTGCGGAAGGTCATGGTGCCCTTGGGCGTCTCGAAGCTCATGCCCTCCATCGCGGCGATGAGCTTGTGGGTGCCGGTGTCGCCGTCGGTCTTCTTCAGGGCCGCGACGAGGGCCATGGCGGCCGAGAAGCCGCCGGCGGTGAAGAAGTCCGGCGGGGCCTTGAACTGCTGGTAGTGCGCCGCCACCAGCGCCTCGTTGACCGGATTCTTCGGGATGCCGAAGTAGTAGTAGGTGGCGCCCTCCATGCCCGGCAGGTTCTTGTAGGCGGACATGGCCGGCAGGATGTTGCCGCCGGTGGCGATCTCGATGCCGTGGCGCTTGAGGTCGAGGTCGGCGATCTTGAACGGGTTGCCGCTGCCCGACCACAGGATCCAGATCAGCTTGCGTCCCGGCTGGTCCTTGAGCCGGTCGATCAGCCGCTGCGCGCCGGCGGTGAAGTCGGTGGTGGCGGCCGGCAGGTACTCCTCGTGCGCCAGCTTCGCGGACTTGAGCGCCTCCTTGAACGCCTTGACGCCGTCGCGGCCGAAGGCGTTGTCCTGCGCCAGCGTGGCGACGGTGGTACCGGCCTTGTCGATCGCCACCGCGTTGGAGATCGCATCCTGGCTGCTGTTGCGGCCGGTGCGGAAGATGTACTTGTTCCACTTGTCGCCGGTGATCGCATCGGCCACCGCCGGCTCGACCAGCAGGATCTTCTTGTACTCCTCGGCCACCGGCAGCATCGCCAGCGCGACGCTCGACGAGGTCGGGCCGACGGCCAGGTCGGCCTTGTCGTCGGAATAGGCGGTCGCCAGCAGCGACTTGCCGAGGTCGGGCTTGCCCTGGTCGTCCTTCTCGATCAGCACGATCTTGCGGCCGGCCACGGCCATGGTGCCGCCGGTGGCGTACTGCAGGCCCATCAGCAGCCCGGTCTGGGTCTGCTTGCCGTAGGCTTCCAGCAGCCCGGTCTTGCTGTAGACGTGGGCGATGCGGATGTCCTTGCCCTGCTGGCCGAAGGCGGCGCCGGCGGCCAGCGCGGCACCGGCGGCCAGGGACGCGAGGGCGAGGGTATGCAGGCGGCGTCGTTGCATGGTTTGTCTCCTTGGAATGGGTCCGGCGGCGCGCCCGGCAGGCGCGGCGGCCGATGGCTGGAGAGTGCACAGTCCGTGCCAGTACGGGCCGCCGACGAATTTTCCTTTTCCCGCAACGGCTTGGCCTGTGGGAACCGGCGCATTCCAGCCAGGCAGGGAATCGGATTGCCTGGAATGCAGACAGCCGAGATGTCTGATTTTCGGGCAGTTGTTCAGTCAGCCGTCAGGGTTTTCCAGCCGCGCATAGAGCGTGGCGCGCGAGATGCCCAGCCGGCGCGCGGCCGCGAGCTTGTTGCCGCCGGTGGCGGCCATCGCGGCCGCGATGGCGCGCCGCTCCAGCGCGGCCACCTGCTCGGCCAGCGGTCGCAGGAGCGTGCCGTCGCCGCCGGCCGCGTCCTGCGGGCCGAAGGGCAGCGCCGGTGGCGGCGGGGCCGCCGCCGGGGCCACCGTCTCCATGCCGGCGGCCTGCAGCACCCGTTCGAGCTGCGCGGCGTCGATGTGCGGCGCATCGCTGCGCACCGCGATCTGCTCCAGCAGGTTGCGCAGTTCGCGGATGTTGCCGCGCCAGTGCTGGGCCGCCAGCAGCGCGAGCGCGTCGGGCAGCAGTTCCGGCGGCGGCCGGCCGCTGCGGGCGGCGATGTCCTCGCCCAGCACCTCGACCAGCGCGGGGATGTCGCCGCGCCGCTCGCGCAGCGGCGGCACCCGCAGCGGCAGCACGTTCAGGCGGTAGTACAGGTCCTCGCGGAAGCGACCGTCGCGCACCAGCGCGGCCAGGTCGCGCGAGGTGGCGGCGACCACCCGCACGTTCACCGGCACCAGCCGGTCCGAGCCCAGCGGCTCGATCTCGCCCTCCTGCAGCGCGCGCAGCAGCTTGGCCTGCAGGCCGGCGGGCATGTCGCCGATCTCGTCGAGGAACAGCGTGCCGCCGTCGGCCACCCGGAACTTGCCGTCGCGGCCGCGCCGGTCGGCGCCGGTGTAGGCGCCGGGCGCCGCGCCGAAGAACTCGGCCTCCAGCAGCGTATCGGGCACCGCCGCGATGTTGACCCCCACGAACGGCCCCGCCGCGCGCGCCGAGGCCGCATGGATCGCGTGCGCCAGCAGCTCCTTGCCGGTGCCGGTCTCGCCCAGCAGCAGCACCGGGCTGGCGGACTGCGCCGCGCGGCGCGCCTGGCGCTTGATCTCGGCCGCCGCCGGGCTGCTGCCGACGAAGCTGGCGAAAGTGTGCTTGGCCCGGCGCAGCCCGGCGGCCGGCTGGCTGTGCTGGCGCGCCAGCTCGCGCCGCGCGTCGTCGAGTTCCTGCTGCAGCCGGGCGAACTTGCCGATCAGCGGCTGCAGCGTGGTCTCGGGGTGGTCGAACAGCACGATGCCGATGGCGCCGATCACCGCCTGCTCCGGCCCGTCGCGCAACGGCAGGCGGCTGACCACGAAGGTGCCCGCCTTGTTGTCGAGCAGGTCCACCAGGATCGGCTCGCCGGTCTCCAGCACCCGGCGCATCAGGGTGTTGGGGATCACCTCGTCCACCGGATGGCCGAGGAACTCGTCGATGGACGAGAAGCCCAGCGCCGGCAGGAAGCGCCGGTAGCCCTCGTTGACCCAGACGATGCGCCCCTCCCGGTCCACCAGGAACATGCCCTGGCTGCTGCGGGAGAAGAGGTGGAACATCGACCGCGCCGCCAGCGCCAGGATGCCGTCGGGGTCGAGCGGCAGCGGCGGCGGCAGGGAAACGGCGGACATGGCCGGGATGGTAGCGCCGCGGGGCACCGCCGCATGCACCGCATCCGGTGCGCGCCGCCGGCTGGATTGGCTGACACGCATGCGGGAAGGCCGCGTACACCGGTCCGCGCCCCGGCGGGGAAGACTCCGTCGTCCATGCGGCAACCGCCGCTCGGCCGATCCATCCCCCGGAAGGAAAACCATGAAAAAATTCACCGCCTCCCCCATCGCCGCGTCCCTCGCCGCCCTGCTGCTGGGCACCTGCCTGGGCGCGCAGGCCGCCGGCGCGGACACCGACAGCGCCGTGCAGGCGCTCCAGAGCGACCGCACCATCGTCGCCCAGGCCGCGGCCCGCGAGAACGATCCCGAGGGCATGGGCATGAAGAAGGCCACGCCGGCCCAGCTCGGCAAGGCCGACCGCGCCTTCATGACCAAGGCCGCCGGCGCCGGCCTGTACGAAGTGGAAGTCTCGAAGCTCGCCGCCACCCGCGCCGCCAGCCCGGCGGTGAAGTCCTTCGCCGAAACCATGGTGGCGGACCACACCAAGGCCAATACCGAACTCAAGCAGGTCGCCGACGCGCACAACTACCCGCTGCCGGACGTGCCGCCCAAGGACAAGCAGGCCATCATCGACCGCATGTCCAAGCTCTCGGGCGCCGCGTTCGACAAGGCCTACCACGACCAGGTCGGCATCAAGGACCACAAGGACGATATCAAGCTGTTCGAGGGCGCGAGCCGCAGCACCCGCAACGTCCCCCTGAAAGCCTTCGTGGACAAGACCCTGCCCACGCTGAACGATCACCTCAAGCACGCGCAGGACATGCAGCCCGACGGCAAGGCCGGCTGACGCCGGTCCGGCGGCCCCGCGCGGGACCGCCGGTGACCGGGACGGTTATGGAACCCGGGACTGCTTCGGCGCTCCCGGGTTTTTCGCGTCCGCCCGGCAGCGGAGCGTCAGGCGACTTGCACCGCGATCCGCCGGGGCTGCGCATGCGCGGCCTTCGG
>JAKOND010000035.1 GCA_022702125.1 Burkholderiaceae bacterium | reverse complement strand
AAACGTCGAATGCTCTCTTCGAGTCGGGCTTCCATTTCGGGGCCGACGATGTTCGAGTTCAAGGGGTTGGGCTTGAGCAGCGAGGGGGGCAGCTGTAGGTTTTCCACGCTGTTGTCTCGTTCTTGATGTTGTTGGAAAATAAGTCAGTAGTGACTTTATAAGAATAACCCGTGATTGGCAAGAACACATGATCCGAATCGCTCACAACGCCGTCCACGCGCGCCTTTTCGACGCGCCCCGCGAGGCAAAGCTCGAGGTCCACCGGCTGCTCAGCTACAAGGTGGACGGCGTCGAGCACATGGCGGCGTTCCAGAACTCCGGCTGGGATGGCCAGTCGTCCTACTTCAGCCACGCGAAGGACAGCTTCCCCGCGGGCTTCGTGCGGCTGGTCGCGCAGGGGCTGCGCAAGGCCGGCTACGAGATCCAGATCGTCGCGAAGCCCCTGCCCGAGCCCCTGGGCCCGGAACTGCCCGAGGTCGATCCCTTCGGCTACACCGAGCGCTACGACTACCAGCCCAAGGCGATCGACCAGCTCATCCGGCACGGAAACATCATCGTCCAGGTGGCCACCGGCGGCGGCAAGTCCCGGATCGCGCGCATGGCGATGCGCCGGATCAACCGCCCCACCCTCTTCCTGACGACGCGGGGCATCCTGATGCACCAGATGCGCAAGGCCATCGAGACGATGGAAGGCAGCTCCTGCGCGGTGCTCGGCGACGGCGCCTGGGGCATCCCCTACCGCAAGCCCGACGGCAGCGAGGCCCGCCGGCTCACCAAGTTCACCGTGGGCATGGTCCAGACGCTTGCGCAGCGCTTGGCGGTCAAGACCGTGGGCCCGGAATACGAGGCGCTGCGCAACCGTCGCGCGACCACCGCCGGCAAGAAGATCGAGGCGATGCGCAAGAAGCTGGCCGCGGCGAAGACCCCGCCGACCGAGGCCCGGGAGCAGATGCGGCTGCTGATCGAGAAGCTCGACCAGGAACTGCCCACGGACGCCCAGGACCGTGCGGAGGCCGAGCGCAAGGTCGCGGAGCACGAGCGGCTTCGCCTGGCCACGGTGGAGATCCTGAAGCGCTTCGAGCTGGTCATCGCCGAAGAGGCCCACGAGGTCTCAGGCGACAGCTTCTACAACGTCATGTGCGCGCTGCCAAACGCCCGCTACCGCATGGCGCTGACCGCCACCCCGTTCATGAAGGACGACCAGGCGGCGAACATGAACTTGCTGGCGGCCTGCGGCCCGGTGGCCATCCAGATAACCGAGAAGCTGCTGATCGACCGCGGCATCCTGGCCAAGCCCTACTTCAAGTTCGTCCAGCTGGCGGAGGCCGACAAGCCCAAGGGGCTCTTCCGCAGCACCGGCTGGCACCGCGCCTACGAGCTCGGGATCGTCACCAACTTGGCGCGCAACAAGGCGATCTGCCAGGAGCTGATGCTGGCGACCCGCCACGGGCTCAACGGGATGGTGCTGGTGCAGCACAAGGCCCACGGAGAGCTGCTGCTGGACATGCTGGGCAAGGTCGGCCTGCGCGCGATGTTCATCTACGGGGAAGACAACCAGGATGAGCGCCAGGCCGCGCTGGCGGCCCTGGGCGACGGCAGCATCGATGTCCTGATCGGCTCGACCATCCTCGACGTGGGTGTGGATGTGCCGTCGATCGGGATCGTGGTGCTCGCCGGCGGCGGCAAGGCGGAGGTGTCGCTGCGCCAGCGCGTTGGCCGCGGGCTGCGGGAGAAGAAGGGCCACCTGCCCAACATCGCCCTGATCGTGGACTTCGCCGACGACTTCAACACCCACCTCCTGACCCACGCGCGCCAGCGCCGGGCGATCATCGAGGCCACTCCGAGCTTCGTGGAGGGGATCGTCAGGGACTTCGACTACCGCGGCTTGGGGCTCAAGCCGCGGGCGCCGGAGGCTATCGCGGCCTGACTCTGCCGCCACCGCGGGGCGCTGGCCCACCGCCACGGCTTGAGAACCCGTCACCGCTGGAGCCCACGGTAGCGTAGCCATTTCGCGTGCTGCGGGCCGTTCGGGAGGCTTGGACGCCCTCCCTCTGAAAAGCGCCCACGTGGCGCGAGTCGGACGCCTTCACGCCTCTGCTCACCTGGCCAGCACCCTTTATTGGAGAGCCGCAGAGCAATCTGAAAAGTCCCGACAACAAGCCCATCGCAGCCTCCTGTGTGTAGCAAGGGCTGCATGCTACTGCGTAGCGCCACAGCATCCAAACCTTGACCAGTCGCAGGCAGCTTGCGCCTTTGCCGCATAGGGAGCGCGCATACACTGAGATGATAAATTATTGGAGGAATCGCCGTGGCATTTGCCTTATTTATCCTGCTCGTTCTTGGCTCGATCGCTATGCTTTTCATATTCATAGGGATTCGCAAGGCGAAAGAGCGTTTGGCCGCATTGCAAAAGGCCAAAGACGAGTATCTGCAGTCGCTGGAGGAATTGAAGAAGTCGCCGCATGACGCCGATTTGAAGCAGGCTACGCTCGCGCTTGGCCGAGCCTATTCCATCATGACCCGCGATCACACAGGGACGACTGTATTCGACGAGGTTGCCTTGATGAACGACATCAATGCCGCCTGTGCGGCGGCAGGCGTTCAAATGACGACACAGCCGCTTCAGCTTTCAACTGGCAGCGTCACTTTGGAAGACAGGCTA
>JAKOND010000249.1 GCA_022702125.1 Burkholderiaceae bacterium | reverse complement strand
CGGTCGAAGGCGGACCAGCCAGTCGGCACTACTCGGCTGACCGGCGAGCCCATCTCGTAGCCGCGCCACACCGCCGCGGCGACATGCGCGGGAAGCCGGTCGACCGCATGCCGGGTACTGGCAGGCTGCGGATCCGGGGCAGGGGCCTTGGCGACAGCGTGACGGGGCGCGGACATGACAGGGATGTGGTGAGAGCGGGAATAAGATACTGTATTAATATACAGTATTCCGTAGCACGCTCCAACAATTCGCACTTGGCATGGTGCGCATGCCGATGTTTTGGCCGGGATATTGCGGAAGATGTGCGTGGGAGATGGATTGGTTCAAAGGCGGAGCAAGGACCCATTCCAAATAGGTTTGGTCGACAACCCCTTGAAAACATGCCGTGTTTTCATGGATTTTTGAATCCATAGAGATAAGTTAGTAAGTTACGTCTTAACCTGACAACCACAAAAATCGTAAAGGGACATGTGGAAGGGCATTTCTACAGATTGCTTTTTCATTTCTTTATGGCTCGTACCGCGTTGCTCAACGGTCGTAGACCCATTCCAAGAAATGTCCATGGGCTTGCTCTGATTTAGGCCGACGGATCTGCTCCGGCAATTGACTTGGACCAAGCCGCTGGAGGAGTTCACCCCGAACCTGCTGCATGTAATCGTTCACCTTCGCGGGATCGCCCGCAGCGCCGGCCCGTGCCATTTCCCAATGGCGTAGTCCATCGAAAGATCGCGATTCGCTCCCATGTCAAGAAAAGCGGCATGGGCCAAGTACAGGCTGCCAAGCTCTGCGGCGTGACCCAGCCCCGTGTCTCCGACATGATGCGTGGCAAGGTTCGCTCTCGATGCCCTGGTCAACATGGCCGCAGCAACTGGGATGCACATCGAATTGCGCGTCACCGGCCCCGTCTGATTCAGCAACGGGCCACCGCGCCCGTCGCTCCACTCTCCCGCCCTGGTCGCCGGGGCTTGAAAGGGGCCATCCCCCTCTGGGAAGGCGGTATCCAGTACCCACGCGCGCCACGGGCGGCCGTAGAGGAAGACCCAAGGGCAGGTCTGGCAAGGAAGTTTCACTGGCCACGGCTGCATTCGGATCACGGTGCGTGGTTCCGTTTCCCATGGGAAACCAGTGCATTGCCAGGATACTGTGCGTCCTACCGCGCTCCACGCCGCGCCAGATGGACCTGGTGCAACGTGATCTTGCGCACCTCATCCTGGCTGGCGGTGATATGCGCGCGCAGGAGTTGCGCGGCCTCTTCGCCCCGGCCGGCCAGCACCGAAGTCAGGATGCGGGCGTGCTCGTCGTAAGTGGCGTCGATGCGCGGCTGGCGGGTGAAGTCAAGACGGCGGATGATGCGGATGCGCTCGGTGACATCGCGGTGCACCCGGGCCATCTCGGTGTTGCCGGCAGCGGCGACCAGGGTGCAGTGGAAGGCTTCGTCGTGCTGCGCCACCGTCGCCGTGTCGCGGCAGCGCTGATCGAACGGGACGAGCCAGCGCGCGGCCAGGCCGTCGAGCGCAGTGCGGTCGGTAAGTCGGACCGGTTCGCACAGACGGTGCACCGCGGTGGTTTCCAGCACCATGCGCAGGTCGTACAGCTGCTCGAAGCGGTCGAAGTCGAAGGGGAGCACCCGCCAGCCGCTGCGGAACAGCACCTCGACGAAGCCCTCCTGCTGCAGCTGGAACAGCGCCTGGCGCACCGGGGTGCGCGAGACACCAAGGCGCTCGCTGATCTCGCCCTCGGTGAAGCGGTCGCCGGGCACCAACCGGAAGTCGGCGATGTCGCGTTTGAGCAGGGCGTGGACCTCGCTCGCGCGCGATCGGCGCTCCGAGGGCTCCACCGGCGGCAGGGCGAACGACGGAGGCGGCAGAGGTACGGAGTCTGGCTCGGGGTCGGGCATGGTGGCCCGATGGTAGGCGTTCGCGGCATGGCTTTCACGCGGCGCCCCGCCGGGGGCCGCCTGCGCGGACCGGCCGGTCACGCTGCCGTCCGCAGCGCTGCCCGCAGGTCGGCTCCGGTCGCCGTCCAGCCGACGATGCCGCCTTGGGCGCGCACCATCTCTAGCGTGGCGCGGTGGAAGTCGGGAAAGTAGCTGGCGCAGCAGTCCTCCAGCAGCAGGCAGTCGTAGCCGCGGTCGTTGGCCTCGCGCATCGAGGTCTGCACGCAGACCTCGGTGGTCACGCCGAGGAAGACCAGGTGGGTGACGCCCTGCGCCTGCAGCGCCCCGTGCAGGCCGGTGGCGTAGAAGGCGCCCTTGCCGGGCTTGTCGATCACCGTCTCGCCGGGCGCGGGCGCCAGCGCGTCGATGAGCTGGCTGCCGGGTTCGCCCGCCACGAGGATGCGGCCCATCGGCCCCGCGTCGCCGATGCGCAGCGCCGGGTCGCCGCGCAGGCGCTTGGCCGGCGGGCAGTCGGACAGGTCGGGTCGGTGCGCCTCGCGGGTGTGCACTACCCTGCCGCCCGCGGCGCGCCAGGCCTGCAGCACCGCCCGGCACTCGGGCACGATGGCCTGCAGCAGCGACACGTCGTTGCCGAGCGAGGCGCCGAAGCCGCCGGGTTCGAGGAAATCGCGTTGCATGTCGATCGCGACCAGCGCCGCACGGCCGAGGTCGCAGGCGAAGGGGAACGGCTGCGCGCCGGGCAGGCGTAGGGTCGTGTTCATGGTGCGGTTCCGGGTGCAGG
>JAKOND010000230.1 GCA_022702125.1 Burkholderiaceae bacterium | reverse complement strand
GGCTGCACGACGGCCACCGCGCCCGGCTCGCGCCCGGCGCCCCGGACAAGAAGGCCCCTCCGCCCGCCGATTGACGCCCGACGCGGTCCGACCGCCCCTTCGCCCCCTTCGCCCTCTTCCGCCTCCGTTTCAGTCGCCCCCCGGCCCACGCGGCCGAATCCGACCTTCCCACCCCCGCCGACCGCGCCCGCACCGCCCGCTCCCATGACCGCCACGTCCCCCCTCCCCGACGTCCGCCCCGTGATCGCCATCCATGGCGGCGCGGGCACGCTCAGCCGCGCCGCCATCAGCGGCCAGCAGGTGGAGGACTACCAGCAGGCGCTGCGCGACATCCTGCACGCCGCATCGGCCGTGCTGGCCCGGGGCGGCAGCGCGGTGGACGCGGTGTGCCTCGCGGTCCGGATGCTGGAGGACTGCCCGCTGTTCAATGCCGGCCACGGCGCGGTCTTCACCGCGGACGAGACCCACGAACTCGACGCCGCCGTCATGGAAGGCACCGGCCTGGCCGCCGGCGCGGTGGCGGGCGTCAGCCGCATCCGCCATCCGATCGACGCCGCGCGCGCGGTCATGCGCCACGGCCAGCATGTGCTGATGGCCGGCGCCGGCGCGGAGGCGATGGCGCGCGAGGCGGGCCTGTCGATGGTCGAGCCCGACCATTTCTCGACCGACGCGCGGCGCCAGCAGCTGCGCGCCGCCCGTGCCCGCCAGGCCGGCGCGGTGCTCGACCACGACGGCGCCGCCGCGATGGGGGCGTCCGGCACCCTCCCCGCGCCGCCGCTGGCCGAGGACTCGAAGATGGGCACCGTCGGCGCGGTGGCGCTGGACGCCTGGGGCCATCTCGCCGCCGCGACCTCCACCGGCGGCATGACCAACAAGCGCCCGGGCCGCGTGGGCGACAGCCCGCTCATCGGCGCGGGCACCTACGCCGACGACCGCAGCGCCGCCGTCTCCTGCACCGGCCACGGCGAAGCCTTCATCCGCGTGGCGGCGGCGCACGACGTCTGCGCCCGCATGGCCTACGGCGGCGCCAGCCTGCAGGCGGCGGCGGAGGCCGTGGTGCACCGGGCGCTGCCCGCCGTCGGCGGCACCGGCGGCCTGATCGCCGTGGACCGCCTGGGCAACGTCTGCCTGCCGTTCAACACCGAGGGCATGTACCGCGGGCTGGCACGCCCCGGCAGCGCGCCCGAGACCTTCATCTTCCGCTGAGCGCCCGGCCCCGCCCCGTACCGGTCCTTCGACGCCATTCCCATGACCTCCGCCTCCGCCATGACCTCCCCCACCCCCTCGCCCGTCGGCGACCTGCCGCCGCAGCGCGTGCTGGCGGTCGACGACCTGACCGTCCGTTTCGCCAACTCGGAACGCACGGTCGACGCCGTGCGCAACCTGTCCTTCCATGTCGACCGCGGCGAGACGCTGGCCATCGTGGGCGAGTCGGGCTCCGGCAAGTCGGTCACCTCGCTGGCGCTGATGCGGCTGGTGGAGCACGGCGGCGGAAAGATCCTCAATGGCCGGATCGCGCTGCGCCGCCGCGGCGGCCAGGTGCTGGACCTGGCCCGGGCCCGCAACGCCACCCTGCGGTCGGTGCGCGGCGCCGACGTGGCGATGATCTTCCAGGAGCCGATGACCTCGCTCAACCCGGTCTTCACCGCGGGCGAGCAGATCGCCGAGTCGATCCGCCACCACCAGGGCATGGACCGCGCCGCCGCCCGCGCCGAGGCCCTGCGCATGCTGGAGCTGGTGCGCATCCCCGAGGCGCGCAACGTGCTCGACCGCTACCCGCACCAGCTCTCGGGCGGCATGCGCCAGCGGGTGATGATCGCGATGGCGCTGTCCTGCAAGCCGCAGCTGCTGATCGCCGACGAGCCCACCACCGCGCTCGACGTGACCATCCAGGCGCAGATCCTGCAGCTCATCCGGCAGCTGCAGGAGGAGATGCACATGGGCGTGATCTTCATCACCCACGACATGGGCGTGGTGGCGGAGGTGGCCGACCGGGTGCTGGTCATGTACCGCGGCGACAAGGTCGAGGAAGGCCCGTCGGCGCGGATCTTCGGCCAGCCGGCGCATCCCTACACCCGCGCGCTGCTGTCGGCCGTGCCCAAGCTCGGCGCGATGCAGGGCAGCGACCTGCCGCGGCCCTTCGAGCTGCTGCGCGACGGCGCGGTCGCCGGCCCGGACGGCGCGGCGGATGCCCCGGCCGACACCCGGCCCGCCGGCGCCCCGCCCATCCTGCGCGTCCGGGACCTGGTCACCCGGTTCGACCTGCGCTCGGGCCTGTTCAACCGCGTCACCCGCCGGGTGCATGCGGTCGAGAAGGTGAGCTTCGACCTGCACCCCGGCGAGACGCTGGCCATCGTGGGCGAATCGGGCTGCGGCAAGTCCACCACCGGGCGCTCGCTGCTGCGGCTGGTGGACAGCCAGGGCGGGGCCATCGAGTTCGGCGGCCGCGACATCCTGGACCTGCCGACCTCGGAGGTGCAGGCGCTGCGCCGCGACATCCAGTTCATCTTCCAGGACCCGTTCGCCTCGCTCGACCCGCGCCTGACGGTGGGCTTCTCCATCATGGAGCCGCTGCTGGTGCACAAGGTCGCGAGCGGCAAGGCGGCGCAGGAGCGGGTGGACTGGCTGCTGGAGAAGGTCGGCCTGCCCCGGGAGTACGCGCAGCGCTATCCGCACGAGTTCTCCGGCGGCCAGCGCCAGCGCATCGCCATCGCGCGCGCCCTGGCCCTCAACCCCAAGGTGGTGGTGGCCGACGAATCCGTGTCGGCGCTCGACGTCTCGATCCAGGCGCAGATCATCAACCTGATGCTCGATTTGCAGCGCGAACTGGGCGTGGCCTTCCTGTTCATCTCGCACGACATGGCGGTGGTGGAGCGCGTCAGCCACCGGGTGGCGGTGATGTTCCTGGGCCAGATCGTGGAGATCGGACCGCGCCGCGCGATCTTCGAGAACCCGCAGCATCCGTACACCCGGAAGCTGATGAACGCGGTGCCGATCGCCGATCCGGCGCGCCGCCACCTCAAGCGCGCGTTGCTCGAAGGCGACATCCCCAGCCCGATCCGCGCGGTCGGCGACGAGCCGGTGGTGCGGCCGCTGGAGCAGGTCTCGCCCGGCCACTTCGTGGCGCGACACCCCATCGCCAACCTGTACTGAACCCGTCGCCGTCCGCGCCTCCGTTCGATTCCCCGTTTCCCGTCGTTTCCCCCCTGCCTTCGTCCCTTGTTCAACCGGAGCCTCCCCATGAAGAAGACCCTGACCTCCCGCCGTATCGCCGAAGGCGTGCTGGCCCTCGCGGCCCTCGCCGTGTCCGGATCGGCGCTGGCCGCCGGCAATGCCGTGCTGGCCATCTACCAGCAGCCCGAGACGCTGGACCCCTACAACACGAACACGACTATCACCACGGCCGTGACCAAGAGTTTCTACGAAGGCCTGTTCCAGTTCGACAAGGACCTGAAGATCAAGAACGTGCTCGCCGAGAGCTACGAGATGTCGAAGGACGGCCTGGTCTACACCTTCAAGCTGCGCCAGGGCGTGAAGTTCCACGACGGCACCGACTTCAACGCCGCCGCGGCCAAGGCCACCCTCGACCGGGTGATGGACCCCGCCAACCGCCTGCTGCGCGCCAACCAGTTCAACCGGGTGGCCAAGGTCGAGGCGGTGAACCCGCAGACCCTGCGCATCACGCTCAAGGAGCCCTTCGCGCCCTTCATCAACACGCTGGCCCATGCCTCGGCCGCGATGGTCTCGCCCGCCGCGCTCGCGAAGTGGGGCAGCAAGGACATCGCCTTCCACCCCGTGGGCACCGGCCCGTTCGAGTTCGTCGAATGGAAGCAGACCGAGGCGATCGTGGGCAAGAAGTTCGCCGGCTACTGGAAGAAGGGCTACCCCAGGATCGACCAGATCACCTGGAAGCCGGTGACCGAGAACAACACCCGCGCCGCCATGCTGCAGACGGGCGAGGCCGACTTCGCATTCACGCTGCCCTACGAGCAGATCGCCACGCTCAAGAACAGCGGCAAGGTGGAGGTCGTGTCCGCGCCGTCCATCATCCAGCGCTTCCTGACCTTCAACAACCTGCAGAAGCCCTTCGACAACCCCAAGGTGCGCGAGGCCATCGGCTACGCCATCAACAAGGAGGCGCTGGCCAAGGTCGCGTTCAGCGGCTACGCCTTCCCGGCCCAGGGCTTCGTGCCGCAGGGCGTGGAGTACGCGGTGAAGATGCAGCCCATCCCCTACAACGTCGCCAAGGCCAAGGAACTGCTGAAGGAAGCGGGCTTCCCCAACGGCTTCGAGTCGGTGCTCTGGAGCCACTACAACAACACCACCAGCCAGAAGGTGATCCAGTTCCTGCAGCAGCAGCTGCAGCAGGTGGGCATCAAGGTCACGGTCGAAGCGCTGGAGCCGGGCAAGCGCGTGGAGCTGGTCGATGCCTGGCCCGATCCCAAGACCTCCAAGCTGCGCCTGCACTACGTGGGCTGGTCGTCCTCCACCGGCGAGGCCGACTGGGCGCTGCGTCCGCTGTTCTCCACCGAGTCCTGGGCGCCCAAGCTGGCGAACTACGCCTTCTACAGCAACCCGGTGTTCGACGAGTCCGTCGCCAAGGCGCTGGTCACCACCAACGGCGCCGAGCGGGCCGCCCTCTACAAGACCGCGCAGGAGCAGCTCGCCAAGGACCTGCCGCGCATCCCGCTGGTGACGGAGGACGTGCTCTACGCCCACTCCAAGCGCCTGTCGGGCGTGTACGTCATGCCCGACGGCAACATCAACAGCGACGAGATCTCGCTGAAGTAAGCCCCGGGCCCCCGCGCGCCGCCGGGGGCCCTCCTTTTCCGTGTTCCCACCGCGCTGCACGCCGCAGCGCCGCACCCATGCTGAACTACTTCCTCAAACGCCTGCTGGGGCTCCTGCCCACGCTGCTGATCGTGGCGGTGCTGGTGTTCCTGTTCGTCCACATGCTGCCCGGCGACCCCGCGCGCCTGGCCGCGGGCCAGGACGCCGACGAGGCCACCGTGCAGCTCGTGCGCCAGGAGCTGGGCCTGGACCGGCCGCTGCCCGAGCAGTTCGTGCACTTCTTCTCGCGCATCGTGCAGGGCGACTTCGGCACCTCCATCCGCACCCGCCGCCCGGTGGCCGCCGAGATCGGCGAGCGTTTCCTGCCGACGCTGCTGCTGACGATCTCCAGCATGGCGTGGTCGGTGGTCTTCGGCATGGGCATCGGCATCGTCTCGGCGGTCTACCGCAACAAGTGGCCCGACCGGCTGGGCATGACGCTGGCGGTCTCGGGCATCTCG
>JAKOND010000229.1 GCA_022702125.1 Burkholderiaceae bacterium | reverse complement strand
CGGCCGTCGCGGCCAGCACCACGCCGTCGTTGTCGTTGGGAAAGCGCTGCACGTGGTAGCGCCACCCGTCGATCGCATCCTCGAAGCTGCCGACCACCGCAAAACTCAGTGCGGTCATTCGCGCCGGCAACCAGTCCACCGCGGTCCAGACCCGCGCGGCCACCGCCCGCAGGGCCTCGCTCGCGGGAGGGCTGCCGGCGGTCCGACTGTTGCGACGCCAGTAGCGGGCCACGAACTCGGCCAGTCGGTAGAACACCGCGCCGGCCGGCCCCAGGCCGCAGGCGGCCAGCACCGAATACCAGGCCAGCACGCCGAACACGTGCCGGTGGGCCGCCAGCACCGAATATTCGATCACGTGGCGCACCACCTCGCTGCGCGGCAGGTTGCCCACGTCCACCTGCTGCCAGTGCGCCAGGACTTCGCGTGCGCGGGCCTGGTCGCCCTCCAGCAGGGCGTCGCGGATGCGGGTGAAATGGTGGCTGAATTGGCGGAACCCGAGCGTGATGTAGAGCACCGCCACGTTCCACACCATCGCCGCCGGCCACCCCACCAGCTGCTCCAGCAGCAGATGGATACCCAGCGCAGCGAGCGTCGGCAGCAGGACCGCGAGCCCCCAGGCCAGCCAGGCATGGTGCGTGCGGCCCGCGTCCAGGTTGCGGCTGACCCACAGGGACCAGTGGCGCACCAGGGCATGGATGGAGGTGCTGCGGGCCAGCGGCCGTGCCTGCTCCAGCAGCAGGGCGAACAAGATGGCGAAAAAGCTCATGGAAACCGGAATGATACCGACGCGCTGACGATGCCCCGCGCCCGCCGCTCAAGCCGCCAGGAACCGGTAGAAGTTGCGCAGCATGGCGGCCGTCGCACCCCAGATGTAGCGCTCGTCCGGGCCGTCCGGGTAGGGCATGGACACCCAGCGCCGGTGCACGCCCTGGTCTTCCCAGAGATGGTGCCGGTGGTTGGCCGGCTGCATCAGCCAGGCCAGCGGCACTTCGAAGACCGCCGCGACCTCGCCCGGATTGGGCTGCAACGGCAGGTCCGGCGGCACCAGGCCCACCACCGGGGTGACCACGTAGCCACTGCCGGTGGTGTAGGTGGGCATGCGGCCCAGCACCTCGACCTGCGACGGCGGCAGTCCCACTTCCTCCCAGGCCTCGCGCAAGGCGGTCGCGGTCGCGTCCGCATCCGTCGGATCGGTGCGCCCCCCCGGGAAGGCGATCTGACCGGAATGGGACGACAGATGCGCGGTGCGTTCCGTGAGCAGGACGGTCAGGCCCGCGGACCGCCGGACCAGGGGCACCAGCACCGCGGCACGGACCGCCTCGCGGTCGCCCAGCACCCCGGGCCGCTCGATCTCGATGTCCGGCGTCCACTGCGGCGGATGGGCGAAACGCGCCCGCAAGGCGTCCGGCAGCAGGGCCGCATCGGGCACCGGCGGCAAATGCTCCGCCACCGGGAGGATGGGTGCGCTGCGGAAATCGAAACTGCGCCGGTTTGCCGGCAGCGAACGGGAAGGGGCGGTCATGGCGGCCAGTGCAAGGCGGTGCGGCAGGGGCATGCGGCAACCGGAGACGGCCGGGCCACAGCCCGGCCAAAAACAGCGAAGCCGCCGGCAGCGAACGCTGCGGCGGCTTCGTGGGCTTCGGCCCTGGCGCGATGCGCCAGGGTCGACACCTTACGCAGCAGCGGCCTGGACCACTTGCTTGTTGACGCGTGCCGGCAGCTTTTCCTTGATACGCGCCGACTTGCCGCTGCGCTGGCGCAGGTAGTACAGCTTGGCGCGGCGGACGTCGCCGCGGCGCTTGACTTCGATGTTCGCGATCAGCGGGCTGTAGGTCTGGAAGGTGCGTTCCACGCCTTCGCCGCTGGAGATCTTGCGGACGATGAAAGCGCTGTTCAGGCCGCGGTTGCGCTTGGCGATCACGACGCCTTCGAACGCCTGGGCGCGCTTGCGGGTGCCTTCGACCACGTTCACGCTCACGATGACGGTGTCGCCGGGCGAGAATTGGGGGATGGTCTTGCCGAGACGGGCGATTTCTTCCTGCTCGAGAGTCTGGATCAGATTCATGGTGTTCCTGCGATCATGGGCCGCGCCGTGATTGGCATGGTCGGGATTGACGTGGTGGGCTGCGCTCGAACCCTTCGCAAAGGGCAAGGCGGCCCGGCCGGCCAGAGGATCGAAAAGCCCGCGATTATAGCAATTTCGTCGCTGCTGGCGACATCGACCTGTCAATCCAGCGGCTTGCGCGGCGCCAGGAAGGCTTCGTCGGCGCGGTTCAGCAGGCCCCGATCCCGTGCCTGCCGGAGCAGTTCGGGCCGATGCCGGGCGGTCAGCTCCAGCCGCCGGTCGCGCCGCCAGCGTTCGATCTGCGCATGGTGGCCTGACATCAGGGCGGCCGGCACCTCCTGGCTCGCCGCATCCGGCGATGGCTGCCAGTGTTCCGGGCGGGTGTAGTGCGGGCAATCGAGCAGGCCGTCGAGCGCGGGATTGAAGCTGTCGAACTGGTGGCTGCCCGCGTCGTTGAGCACCCCCGGCTGCAGCCGGGCCACCGCATCCAGCAACGCCAGCGCGGCGATCTCGCCACCCGACAGGACGAAGTCGCCCAGGCTGATCTGCGTGTCCACGAAGGTATCGACGAAGCGCTGGTCGATGCCCTCGTAGCGCCCGCACACCAGGATCGCGCCCGGCGTCTCCGGCGCCGCCCAGGCGGACACCTCCGCGTGGTCCAGGCGACGGCCCACCGGGGAGAACAGGACGACCGGCGCGCCGTCCGCAGCGCGGTCGGCCCGGATGCGGCCCAGGCACCGCGCCAGCGGCCCGGCCATCATCACCATGCCCGGCCCGCCGCCGAAGGGGCGGTCGTCCACCCGGCGGTAGTTGCCCTCGGCATCGTCGCGCGGATTCCACAAGCGCACATCCACCTGCCGGCTGGCATAGGCCCGCCGCGTCACGCCCGCTTCCAGGAAGGGAGCGAACATCTCGGGGAACAGGGTGATGATGTCGAAACGCATGGCGCGGCGACGGATCAGTAGTCCGGCTGCCAATCCACCGTGATGCGACGGCCCGGCAGGTCCACCGCATCCACGAAGGCGGCCACGAAGGGAATCATGCGCTCCTGCGTCTTGCCGTCGTCGGCCGCGTACTCCAGCACCAGCACCGTCTGCGGACCGGTGGACAGGAGTTCCCGCACCGACCCGAGGCCGACGCCCTCTCGGTTCACGACCTCCAGGCCGATCAGGTCGACCCAGTAGTACTCGTCCTGCGCCGCGGTCGGGAAGCTGGTGCGCGGCACGAAGACGCGGGCGCCGCGCAGGGCTTCGGCGGTATCGCGGTCCGGCACGTCGTGGGCGGTGGCGACGATGGAATCGGAGTGCTCCTTGGCTTCCTTGATCCGCAGCAGGCGCGTCCCCTCGAAATGGCGAGCGCCCTTCTCGGCCGGCTGCAGGTACCAGCGCCGGCTCGAGAAGAGCGCTTCCGGTGCCGCGCTGTAGGCCAGCACCTTGAACCAGCCCTTGACGCCCCAGGCATCGGCGATGCGCCCGACCTCGATGGCATCGGCCGGCAGATCGGTGGCATCGAGTCGGATCAGGGGGTTGTCGGACATGGGCAGTCAATCGAAAAAGGGACGGTATCGGAGAAAAGGGACAGGAGTCCGGCTCGCCAAAACGGACGGGGCCGGAGCGCAAGCTCCGGCCCCGTCCAGGGAGCGCTGTCGGCGCTGTCTACGAGAGACAGCAGCGATCAGGCGGCTTCGGCGACCGGCTCGGCGGCAGGTGCGCCGGCCACTTGCTTGGCAGCCTGGGTCAGCAGGCGTTCGACCGTCGGCGAGATCTGCGCGCCCACGCTCCGCCAGTAGGCGACGCGGTCCTGCGCGACGCGCAGGCCTTGCTCGGCGCCACGGGCGGTCGGGTTGTAGAAACCGACACGCTCGATGAAACGACCGTCACGGCGCACGCGCTTGTCGGCGACGACGATGTTGAAGAACGGACGGCCCTTGGAGCCGCCGCGGGAGAGTCGAATGACGACCATGATTTATCCTTCGGGTGGAAGCAGGCCAACTGGCCTGCCCGGTTCTTGCGGCGTTGAGACACGCGACATGGCCACCCGGCCAGCGACACGCTGCAAAGCCCGAGATTATATCGTCGCACGTCCCGCACGCCGTGCTTGTCCGCTTTTCCGTTGCCTCCCATCGCTCCATGCCCGTCATCCGCGCCAGCCAAGACACCGATCTCGCCCAGATCGCCGCCATCTACAGCCACCATGTGCGCAACGGCACGGGCACCTTCGAAATCGATCCGCCCAGCGTGCAGGACATGACGGCCCGCCGCGCCGAGGTGCTCGGCCGGGGGCTTCCCTGGCTGGTCGCGGAGCAGGACGGCGCGGTCGTGGGATTCGCCTACTGCAACTGGTTCAAGCCCCGTCCGGCGTACCGGTTCTCGGCGGAGGACTCGGTCTACATCGCGCCCGGGGCCGAGCACCGCGGCATCGGGCGGGCGCTGATGGTGCGGCTCTGCGACGAGTCGGAACGGGCCGGCGTGCGCAAGCTGATCGCGGTGATCGGCGACTCCGGCAACCTGGGCTCCATCGGCCTGCACCGCAGCCTGGGGTTCGAGCAGGTCGGCATCCTGGACGGGGTCGGCTGGAAATTCGACCGCTGGCTCGATGTGGTGCTCATGCAACGGGTGCTCGGCGACGGCGCCTCGGCCGCGCCGGTCCCCGCGCCGTCCGCGACGGCTCCGGCCTGATCCATGCCCATGTCCCCGCGCCCCCGGAACAAGACCGTCGCCGCCTGGCTGGGTTTCCTCGGCGGGCCGTTCGGCCTGCACCGTTTCTACCTGCGCGGCGGGTCGGACCCCCTGGGATGGCTGCTGATGCTGCCGACCGCGCTGGGACTCTACGGCGTCCACCGGGCGCGCACCCTGGGGCTGGACGACCGGTGGAGCTGGCTCCTGATTCCCTTCCTGGGGCTGGTCGTCAGCGGCTGCGCGTTGACGGCCATCGTCTATGCGCTGCGGACGCCCGAGCAATGGAACCGCCGCTTCAACCCCGGGCTGGCCGAGGACGCCGTGCCCGGCCGGACCGGATGGCTCACCGTCTTCGCCATCGTGGCGGCGCTGATGGTGGGCGCCGGCGTGCTGATGGCCACGCTGGCTTTCAGCTTCGAGCACTATTTCGACCTGCAGCAGGAGACGCCATGAAGGTCTGCATCATCGGCGCCGGGGCCATCGGCGGCCTCATCGGCACGCGGCTCGCGGCGGCGGGCACGGCGGACGTCAGCGCGATCGCGCGCGGCCCGACGCTGAGCGCGCTGCGGCAGCAGGGCTGGCGCATGGTGTCCGATGGCGAACTGCTGCAGGCGCCCGCGCATGCCCACGAGGACGCGCATGCGCCGGGCCCGCAGGATCTCGTCGTCATCGCGGTCAAGGGGCCGGCGCTGCCGTCGGTGGTGCGCGGCATCGCGCCCCTGCTCGGCCGCGAGACCGTCGTGCTGCCCGCGATGAACGGCGTGCCCTGGTGGTTCGGCCAGGGCGTCGACGCGCTCGGCCCCGCGCCCCTGGAGAGCGTGGACCCGGGCGGCCGCATCTCCGCGGCGGTCCCCCTGGCGCGGGTGCTGGGCTGCGTGGTGCATGCCAGCGCCTCGGTCGCGGAGCCGGGCCTGGTGACACGGCACATGGGCAACGGCCTCATCGTGGGCGAGCCCGGGGGCGGCGTCTCGGCGCGCGCGCGGGCGGTGGCGGACCTGCTGGCGGATGCGGGATTCGACGCCCGGGCGTCCGACGACATCCGCCAGGACCTCTGGTACAAGCTGTGGGGCAACCTCACGATCAATCCGATCTCGGCCTTCACCGGCGCGACGACGGACCGGGTCCTGGACGATCCGCTGGTGCGGGAATTCTGTTCCTCGGCGATGCGCGAGGCGTCCGAACTCGGCGCGCGCATCGGCTGCGCGATCGCGCAGAGCCCCGAGGACCGCCACCAGGTGACGCGCCGGCTCGGGAGCTTCAAGAGCTCGATGCTGCAGGACGCGGAGGCCGGCCGGCCGCTCGAACTCGATGCCATCGTCGGCGCGGTGCGCGAGATGGCGCAGCGGGTCGGGCTGGCCACGCCCAGCATCGACGCCCTGCTGGGCCTGGCCCGGCTGTTCGGCAGGATGCGGGGGCTGTATCCGGACGCGGCGCCGGAGCCTTCCGCATCCGCGCCGCGGTAGCGCCGGGCGGGGCGTCCGGGACGGCCGCCGCCGTCCTCAGCGGCCCAGGAAGTCCAGCACGCCCTGCCCCGCGACCCGGCCGCTGGCCATGCACGCGGTCATCAGGTAGCCGCCGGTGGGCGCCTCCCAGTCGAGCATCTCGCCGGCGCAGAACACGCCCGGCAGCGCGGCCGGCATCAGGCGCGCGTCCATGGCCTCGAAAGGCACGCCGCCCGCGCTGCTGATCGCCTCGTCGATCGGCCGCGTCGCCACCAGCACCACCGGTAGGGCCTTGATGGCGGCGGCCAGCAGCGCCGCGTCGTTCAGCGCCTCCTTGCCGAGCAGCTCGTGCAGGATGGCCATCTTGATGCCGTCGATGCCCAGGCGGCTCTTCAGATGGCTCGACAGCGACCGGCTGCCGCGCGGATGGCGCGCTTCGGCCAGGACCCGTTCCGGCGTGTGGTCGGGCAGCAGGTCCAGGTGCAGCGTGGCGCTGCCCTGCGCCGCGATCTCGTCGCGCAGCAGCGCCGACGCCGCATAGACCAGGCTGCCCTCGATGCCGCTGGCGGTGGCGACGAACTCGCCGCGCCGGCGGAAGCTGCGGCCCTGGCGGTCGGTGAAGGCGATGGCGACCGACTTGAACGGCTGGCCGGCGAAGCGCTCGGCGAAATGCGCGGTCCAGCCCGGCTCGGGCGCCGGGGCGGCACCCAGCAGGTCGCGGAAGAATTCGCGCCGGCTCTCGGGCGGCTCGCCCGCGGTGGCGGCGGTGCGGCCGGCCACGTCGAAGCCGCAGTTGGCCGGCGCCAGCGGCGCTACCGGCACGCCGCGCGCCTCCAGCAGCGGCACCCAGGCACCGTCCGAGCCCAGGCGCGCCCAGCTCGCGCCGCCCAGCGCCAGCACCACGGCATCGGCCGCCAGTGCGATCGTTCCCTGCGGCGTGGCGAAGCGCAGGTGCTGGCGGCCGGCGGCATCCGGTTCCGCGCTGTCGTCCCAGCCGAGCCACCGGTGGCGCATGTGGAACCGCACCGGCACGCCGGCACCCGCTTCCGGGTGGCGCAGACGGTGCAGCCACGCGCGCAGCAGCGGCGCGGCCTTCATGTCGGTCGGGAACACCCGGCCCGAAGTGCCGACGAAGGTCTCGATCCCCAGGCCGGTCGCCCAGTCGCGCAGCGCCTGCGGACCGAAGCCCCGCAGCATCGCTCCGACGGATCCGGCACGCGCACCGTAGCGGGACATGAACTGCTCCGCCGGCTCCGCGTGCGTCAGGTTCAGTCCGCCCTTGCCGGCCAGCAGGAACTTGCGGCCGACCGAAGGCATGGCATCGAAGAGATGGACTTCCACGCCTGCCCGGGACAGCACCTCCGCCGCCATCAATCCGGCCGGCCCTCCGCCGACGACCGCCACCGCCGGCATCGGGCGCGCGGCCGGATGACCGGTCGCGACGGTGGCGGCATCGACGCCGGGGACGACCGGGGCGGAAGAGATCGGGTCGACGGGAGAGGACGTCGGGACGGCAGGCCGGCCGCCGGAGGTTTCGGTGGGGATTTCGCTCATCCCCCGAGTGTCGGCGATCGCAGCGGGCTCGCCGGCATCCGCTCTGCGCACCGCCCGCCGCGCGCACCGCATCGCGGCCTGCCGTTTCCCTCCCCGGACTATCTTCTCCATAGCCAGCCATGGGCAGTGCGAGTACGGTGTTTCTGTCACAATGACCGATACCCTCGCTGCAACCCCGCAGCTCCCTGCCTTCCCCCCAAGGAAACACCCATGGCAAGCGAACTCATCAAAAACATTTCCGACGCTTCCTTCGACACCGACGTCCTGCAATCGACCCAGCCGGTGCTGGTCGACTATTGGGCCGAATGGTGCGGTCCCTGCAAGATGATCGCGCCCATCCTGGACGAAGTCGCCACCGCCTACAGCGGCAAGCTGCAGGTCGCCAAGATGAACGTCGACGAGAACCGCGACATTCCGGCCAAGTTCGGCATCCGCGGCATTCCGACGCTGATGCTCTTCAAGAACGGCCAGCTCGCCGCCACAAAGGTCGGCGCGCTCAACAAGTCGCAGCTGACCGCCTTCATCGATCAGCAGATCGCCGCCTGATCCCCCTGCCCGCCCTGCCCCGGCAGCGGCGGGCACCGGTCCGGCGCGCAACGCGCCTTGGGGACCGGGACCGTTTCCTGTCATAATTCTTCGATCATTCGCTCATCCGACAGACTCATCGGGTGCACGCCGAATCGATCCCGGCGATATCCGGTGCGAGGCAACCCTGCCCTCCGCCGACTCCACAGCCTCCCCCCGACGCCTTTTGCTGACTCCGACGCGGAGCGAAATCCATGCACCTCAACGAACTCAAGGCACTGCACGTGTCCGAAGTCCTCAAGCAGGCCGAAGAGCTTGAGATCGAAAACACCGGCCGCATGCGCAAGCAGGAGCTGATGTTCGCCATCATCAAGAAGCGCGCGCGGGCCGGAGAGCAGATCTTCGCGGACGGCGTGCTGGAAATCCTGCCCGACGGCTTCGGCTTCCTGCGCAGCCCGGACACCAGCTTCACCGCCAGCACCGACGACATCTACATCTCGCCGAGCCAGGTGCGCCGCTTCAACCTGCACACCGGCGACATGGTCGAAGGCGAGGTGCGCACGCCCAAGGACGGCGAGCGTTACTTCGCGCTGACCAAGCTCGACAAGATCAACGACGGATCGCCCGAGCAGAACAAGCACAAGGTGATGTTCGAGAACCTGACGCCGCTCTTCCCCAAGGAGCAGATGAAGCTCGAGCGGGAGATCAAGAGCGAGGAGAACATCACCGGCCGCATCATCGACATCATCGCCCCCATCGGCCGCGGCCAGCGCGCGCTGATCGTCGCGCCGCCCAAGAGCGGCAAGACGGTGATGATGCAGCACATCGCGCACGCCATCACCGCCAACAACCCGGAAGTGCACATGATGGTGCTGCTGGTGGACGAGCGGCCCGAGGAAGTGACCGAGATGCAGCGCACCGTCAAGGGCGAGATCATCGCGTCCACCTTCGACGAGCCGGCGGCCCGCCACGTGCACGTGGCCGAGATGGTGATCGAGCGCGCCAAGCGCCTGGTCGAGCTGAAGAAGGACGTGGTCATCCTGCTGGACTCGATCACCCGCCTGGCCCGCGCCTACAACAACGTGGTGCCCTCGTCCGGCAAGGTCCTGTCGGGCGGCGTGGACTCCAACGCGCTGCAGCGCCCGAAGCGCTTCTTCGGCGCCGCGCGCAAGGTCGAGGAAGGCGGTTCGCTGACCATCATCGCGACCGCGCTGGTCGACACCGGCAGCCGCATGGACGAAGTGATCTTCGAGGAGTTCAAGGGCACCGGCAACTGCGAGATCCACCTCAACCGCCGGCTCTACGAGAAGCGCGTCTTCCCGGCCATCGAGCTCAACAAGAGCGGCACCCGCCGCGAGGAACTGCTGCTGGCGCCCGAGATCCTGCAGAAGACCCGCATCCTGCGCCAGTTCCTCTACAACATGGACGAGATCGAATCCATGGAGCTGATGATCAAGAACATGAAGGCGACCAAGACCAACGTCGACTTCTTCGATATGATGCGCCGCGGCGGCTGACGCCCCGCCGCCCGGTCCGCGCAGCCCCTCCGAACGCCTCGTCCGCGGGGCGTTCGGCTTTCCGGGCCCGGACCGCCGGGCTCAGCCGCCGCGCCCGACCGCGAACCGGCCATCCAGGGCGCTGTAGCCGAGGCCCACGCCCTTGCGCACCCGGATCTGGACCGGGATGCGCTCCTTGAGCGCCTCCACGTGGCTGATGATGCCGATGGTCTTGCCGCCGGCGTGGAGATGGTCGAGCGCATCGAGCGCCACCTCCAGCGTTTCTCCGTCCAGCGTGCCGAATCCCTCGTCGAGGAACAGCGAGTCGATGCTCGCCCGGTGGCTCACCAGGTCCGACAGGGCCAGCGCCAGGGCCAGGCTGACCAGGAAGCTCTCGCCGCCCGACAGGGTGCGGGTGTCGCGGGCGGCATCGGCCTGCCAGGTGTCCAGCACCTCGAGTTCGAGTTCGCCGCGCGGCCTGCGCGCCAGCCGGTAGCGGCCGTGCAGCCGCGCCAGCTGCCGGTTGGCGAGGTGCACCAGGTGGTCGAGGGTCAGGCCCTGGGCGAAGCGTCGGTACTTGGCGCCGTCGGCCGAGCCGATCAGCCCGTCGAGGTGGTTCCACAGGTCGCAGTCGCCCTGGCGCCGGGCGATGTCGTCGAACAGCGCCTGCTGGCCGCGCCGCCGCTGGTCGTCGTCGCGCAACTGGCCGGCGATCTCGCCCTGGCGCAGGGCGAGCGTGCGGCGCTGCAGGGACAGCGACTGCAGGCGGGCCTCCAGCGTGGCCGCATCCGCGTCGGTGCGCGGCGCGGCGACCAGCCGGGCCAGCGCCTCGGCGGCGCTGCCGTGCAGGGCCAGGGCCTCGGTGCGCGCGGTATCGAGCCGGGACCGGTGGCGCTGGAGGCGGTCGCGTTCGCCCTCCTCCATCAACGCGCAGAGGAAAGCGACCTCGCCGGCGAAATCGCTGCCCGCGAGTGCGGCATCCCAGGCGGCGTACGCCTCGGCGGCGGCCTGCTGCTCCTGCGCGATCCGGGCGGAGAGGGCCTGCCGGCGGCCCTGCGATTCGGCGCCGCGCCGCTCGGCGTCCTGCAGTGCGGCTTCCGCCCGGGCCAGGGCGGCCGCGGGGTCGTCGAGGTCCGCGGGGAGCACCGTGCCGGGCGCGCCGGATGCCGACCGCATGCGTGCCTCCCAGCGGGCCGCGGCGCCCTCCGCCGCCTGCACGGCAGGGGCCAGCGTGGCCTCCCGGTGCATGCAGGCCTCGCGCTGCGCCGTGTCGGCCTGCCAGGCGCGGTGCTCCGCCTCGCGCGCAGCCAGCCAGGCGGCGCCGTCGTCGGGCAGCGCATGGCCGAAGCCCTCCAGCTCCCGGGCCAGCGCCGCATCGGCTTCGGCCTGGGTCGCCTGCTCCTGCTGCAACCGGCCCTGCCATGCCTCCCGCTGGGCACGGATGCCGTGCGCGGCCTGCTGCGCGGCGGCGAGCCGCTGCTGCGCGGCGTTCGCGGCCTGCTGCGCCTGCTGGCGGGACTGCCGGGCGGCCTCCAGGGCGGCACGGGCGGTGTCGATCCCCTCCAGCCGGCGCCGGGCCGCATCGAGCGCCTCGGCGTGGCTCGCCTGCGCCGCCAGGACCGCGGCCGGATCGTCGGACGGAAAATCCAGCGCGGCGCACAGGCGCTGCCGCTCGTCCCGCGCCACGGCATGCCGTTGCGCGTCCTCCGCCTGCCGGGCCTCCAGCTCCGACCGCTGCGCCGCGCAGGTCGACGCCTCGGACGCCAGGGTCTGCGCCTCCCTGCGCAGCGCGTCGAGCCGCTTCCGGGACGCCTCCAGCGCGCGCCGGGTGGCAGGCACGTCGAGCGCCGCGTAGGCCGCGATGGCGGGATGCTCGTGCGCGCCGCACAGCGGGCAGGCCTCGCCGGGCCGCAATTGCGCCCGGTGCGCCTCCAGGGCCTGGATGCGCTGCTCCTGCTCCAGCAGCGTCTCCCGGTCGCGCACCTGCTGCCCGATGTCGTCCTCCTGCCGACGCAGCGCGGTCGCGGTGGCGGCCGTCGCGTCCTGCCGTTGCCGCAACGCTTCGGCGGTGGCCGCCCGCTGCGCCGTCCGCGCGGCGCGTTGCAGCGCCTCCTGGTCGAGGCGTTGCAGCTGCGTCAGCCCGTGGCCGCGCTCCAGCAGCCGCAGCTGCTCGGCGCGCCAGTGCGGCTCGGGCTGCCCCGCCAGGGCTGCTTCCCAATCCTGCTGACGGTCGGACTCCGCCTGCAGGACCTGCCGCAGCGCCGTCCGGGCGGCCTCGTCCTGACCGGCCTGCAGGGCGACCGCGTCGGCCTGCTGCTGCGAGGCCCGGTCCAGGCGATGCAGCTGCGCCAGGCCGTCGGCGATCGCCTGCGACTGCCGGGCGCGGGCGGCGAACTGGGTGCGCCAGCCGCTCAGCCGCTCGCTGATGGCGGCCTGACCGGTGTGCCGGGACAGGCGCTCGTCCAGGGCCTGCCGCGTCCGCAGGACCGCCTCCAGCGATTCCCGGACCCGGTCGGCCGAGCGGCGGCTGGCGTGGCATGCCGCCTCCAGGGCCTGGGCGATCTGCGAGGCGATGTCCGCCTGCTCCGCATCGGAACGTTCGCGGGCCCGGCGGCTGCGCTGCAGGGCGTCGTCGGCCGCCTGCCGGGCCTGGTGCTGCGGCCGCAGCCGTTCGGCCGCCAAGCCGTCGTCCAGGCGCCGCAGATCGGCCCGGGCATCCGCCATGGCCTGCTGCGCATGCGCGAGGCGCGATTCGGCCTCCGCCTGCCGCTGGCGCGCGGCCTCCGCCTCGGCCAGCCACTGGCGCTGCGCCTGGGCTTCGTCCAGGGCGGCCTGCAGGCCGGCATCCTGCGCATCCAGCGCGGACGCCTCCTGCGCCAGCGCGGCGCGTTGCGTCTCCGGCAGCAGTTCCGTGCCCTCGGCCCGGGCGCGCAGTTCGCGCATCGCGGCCTCGGCCGCGCGGGCCTGCCCATGGACGCTCTGCGAGATCCGGCCGTAGAGGCCGGTGCCGGTGAGTTCCTCCAGCAGCTCGGCGCGCTGGTTGGCATGCGCTTCCAGGAAGGCCGCGAAACCGCCCTGCGCCAGCAGCATGGATTTGGTGAAGCGCTCGAAATCCAGCCCGGTCAGCTGCTCGGTCCGGCGCAGCTTGTCCTGGACCTTGTCGGTCAGGATGGCGCCGTCGATGGCGGCCAGCTCGACGCGCGGCGCCTGCAGCGCGCCATCGGCCTTGTCGCGGGCGCGGCGCTGGCTCCAGAAGGCGCGGAAGCGTTCGCCGCGCACCTCGAATTCGACCTCGGCGAGGCAGTCGGCGGTGTGCCGGGTCATCAGCTCGTTGCCGCTGGCCGACAGGGCGCTCATGCGCGGCGTGCGGTGGTAGAGCGCCAGGCAGATGGCGTCCAGCAGGGTGGTCTTGCCGGCGCCGGTGGGGCCGGTGATCGCGAACAGGCCGCAGCCGGCCAGGGGCGGCGCGGCGAAGTCGATCTTCCATTCGCCCCGCAGCGAGTTGAGATTCTTCAGGCGCAGGCTCAGGATCTTCATGGCCGCTCCCCGTCGTGCAGCGATGCCAGCACCTCGCGGTACAGGCCGCGCAGGCGGTCCTGCAGCGGCGCGTCGAGCGATTCGGCGGCCAGGCGGCGGTCGAAGACCTGCAGCGGGCCCAGTTCGTCCAGTGTTTCGAGGGCCGCGCCGGACAGGGCCGCGACGGCGTCGCCCCGGGCGCGGCGCACCCGCAGCACCTCGACCGGCAGGCCCTCGGCCATCCGGGCGATGCGCTGCTGCAGGTCGGGCAGGTAGTCGTCTGTCGCGACCTCCACGTCCAGCCAGACCGGGCAGCCGGTCGTGCCCGCGGCGGCGGCCGCGCCGAGCAGCCCGGGCAGGTCCGCGAGCCGGCCGCGCAGCAGGGCCAGCGGCTGGAAGCACGGCACCGGCAGCGGGGTGACCGATCGCAGCGCGGTGGCGCCGAAGTCCGCCAGCAGCACCTCCTTCTGCTGGCGGGCCTCGTCGAAGCCCAGCGGGATCGGCGATCCGCTGTAGCGGATGTGCTCCAGGCCGCCGACCTTCTGCGGCCGGTGGATGTGGCCGAGCGCGATGTAGTCCGCCGGCGGGAACGCATCGGTGGGGAAGGCTTCGAGCGCGCCCACGTAGATCTCGCGCACCGACTCGCTGGCGCTGGCGCCCACCGTGGTCAGGTGGCCGGTGGCGACGATGGGCAAGCCGCCCAGCGCATCGGCCCGGGCCCGCGCCAGCCGGTGCAGGCCGGCGTAGTGGTCGCGGATCGCCTCCTGCAGCGCGCGCTGCTTGTCGGCGGCCTCCTGGCCGGGCCGGCTCGTCAGCGGCAGGTCGCGCGGCCGCAGGAAGGGCACGGCGCACAGGACGGCGCCCGGCGCGCCGTCGCGGCGCAGCAGCACCAGCACCTGGTCGTCGGGCCGCGCGCCCGCGCCGGGCAGCACCCGGGTGCCGAGCGGGGCCAGGAGCAGGCGGCTCTCGTCGAGCACCGCGACCGAATCGTGGTTGCCGCCCAGCACCACCAGCGGGACGCCGGCATCGCGCAGCGCGAGGATCGCCCGGTGGTAGAGCTCGCGCGCGTAGCTCGGCGGCGCGCCGGTGTCGAAGATGTCGCCCGCCACCACCACCGCGTCCGCCGCCTGCTCGACGGCCTGCGCCACCAGCCAGTCGATGAAGGCCCGGTGCTCGGCCTGGCGGGTCTTGCCCATGAAGTGCTGGCCCAGGTGCCAGTCGGAGGTGTGGAGGATGCGCACGGGGAGGAAAATCGCGGGCGATGGGGGTGTCGATCGGGGGAAGATTCTGCCTGCGGTGGACATTTTCTGCGCTATGCGATAATCACGGGCTTTTCGGCGACAAGTGCTTCGCAATGGGTGCGGAGTGGCTCTCGCAGCAAACGAACCCAAGGATTCCGCCATGAAAGAAGGCATTCACCCCAACTACCGCGAAGTGCTCTTCGTGGACCTGTCCAACGGCTTCAAGTTCGTGACCCGCTCCTGCGTCAACACGAAGGAAACCGCCAAGGCCGACGACGGCCGCGACCTGCCCCTCTTCAAGCTCGACACCTCGAGCGAGTCGCACCCCTTCTACACCGGCACCCAGAAGTCGGTGGACAACATGGGCGGCCGCGTCGAGCGTTTCCGCAACCGCTTCGGCAAGACCGCCGCCAAGTAAGCGACGCTCCGGTCGCTTGCCGGTCGCAGGACCTGCACGAAAGGCAGCCCGGGTTACCGCGCTGCCTTTTTTTCCGACCGTTCCGGGATGCGCCCGTACGGCCCGGAGCCTTCCATGACCGCCGGCTGACGCCGTCCACCCCCCGACCGCACCGTGCCACCCGCCTCTTCCGCAACCCCCGCCATCGTCGCCCAGAACGCGGTCCGCCGGCTGCCGCGCGGAGCGCTGCTGCTGCTGTGCGTCACCTACGTGGTGGCGGGCTTCGTGGGCCGCAGCCCCTGGCGGAATTCGGACGTCAGCGCTTTCGGCTACATGCTCGAACTCGCCGGCGGCCGCACCGACTGGTTCGCGCCGATGCTCGCCGGCATGCCGTCCGAGAGCGAGGGGCTGCTGCCCTACTGGCTCGGCGCCTGGGCGCTGCGCATCGCGCCCGCCTGGATCGCGCCCGACCTGGCGGCCCGGGTGCCGTTCGCGCTGCTGCTCGGCCTGACCCTGGCCGCCACCTGGTACGGCGTCTATGCCCTGGCGCGCAGCCCGCGCGCCCAGCCGGTGGCCTTCGCCTTCGGCGGCGAGGCCCGTCCGGTGGACTACGCCCGCGCCATGGCCGACGGCGGCCTGCTGGCGCTGATCGCCTGCCTGGGGCTCGCGCAGCTGTCGCACGAGGTGACGGCCCATGTCACCCAGCTGTGCTTCACCACCCTGGCGTTCTACGCGCTGGCGTCGGCCTCGCACCGGCTGCTGCTGTCGAGCGCCTGCCTGGCGGCCGGCCTGGCGGGCCTGGCGCTCAGCGGCGCGCCGATGCTGGCCTGCCTGTTCGGCCTCGGCGGCCTGCTGCTGACCCTGTGCGAATGGCGCCAGGCCCGCGCCAGCCTCGCGCCGCCGGTGCCGGGCGAGGCGCATCCCGACGGCGCGCCGCCG
>JAKOND010000228.1 GCA_022702125.1 Burkholderiaceae bacterium | reverse complement strand
TCGTGATCCAAAGTCCGGAAGAGTATGGTCCGGCGAAGGTCCGGCACCCAAATGGCTCGGGAGTATGAAAAGCGGCATGTGAATACGAGCCGTGGGAATTACTCCATTCGAGGGAAGGGCGGGGCATCCATACGTGCCACCGATTCTCGTTCGACTTGGTTCGCGCCGAGGCGGGAGGTGATCCCGACTTGCAGCAGCATGGGACTGCCACATGCCACGGGGAAACGAGGTCCGCATGCCACTCCGCACTACCATGTCAGCACCGTTGCAACAGCAGCCGTCATTGCCTGCCAGGAAGCATGTCCCGCGGGAAAACGCAGCGCAGGCCGGACTGTGACGGGGAGAATCATTGCGCATGATTTATAAGGATGGCGTGGGAAATCAATCGTTGGCGATATAAGGAGAATCCAATGGGCGAGGAGAAATCCATATACCACTTGGCCGCGACGGGCGAGATGGAAAAAATCCTGGCTTCGCCGAGCGCATCGAATTGGCTGAAGAAATCGCTGCTTGCTGCTTTGGATTCAGATCCGGTGGATGTCGCCAACGATGCGGAGGTTCTGGCCGGTGTACTGGCGCGACGCTGTCGATCCGTGTTGAATCAAGACCTAACAAGCGCCTGAAGGATGGAAATAACGCATCCCATACGTCATTGCAGGCGTCGTGCCGCGTCGCAGTCGTCTTTCGGCTTTCAACTTAGACAGCATTGGTCCTCCTGGACAATTTGGGTACGCCCTATTGGCCGCAATCTATCCGGTTCGGTCCAAAAGTCCCAGGGCGATCCAAAAGGGCTAGGATGATCTGAACCGCCCAAAAGGGCTATCTTTCGACAGAAAGGATATTTATGTATGCTGATATGATGCATAACGTATTTACATTGCTGCCGATGCGTTCCGATTGGCTGCCACTGACTTACCAGGAGGACGCGTGTCCAAAGAAGTCAGGTTCACGATCCGGCTCGAACCCGAGCTGCGCGCCGAATTCCATGATGCCGTCGAGCGCGACCATCGTCCAGCCGCCCAGGTGATCCGCGAGCCGATGCGCGGCTACATCAAGCAGGTTGCCGGGAAGAACCAGACCCTGGCCAACGACAGCATTTCCGCCGCCGAGCGTTTCGATCGCGAGGAAGCGGTGCGCGAGGCGCGCGCATCCGTGAAGCTCGAAGGCTTCCAGTCGGCTCCGGAGTTCGTCGCGCAGACGCAGCAATTCATCGACGGCGACGTTGACCTCGATGCGCTGCTGCGCATGAACGGCATGGAGCCAGAACCCGGCTACCCGGCGCGCTGATCCGACGACCCAAGAAGGACGCGACAAGATCGAAGCGCAGTATGCCGAGGCGCAGATACTGGAGCTGCGATTCAAGCCCGTCCGGGGCACCTTCGATGCTGACCACCTGCGCGAAGTCAATCGCCGGATCTTCCAGGACTTGCCGAAGGTCGCCGGCTTTGAGGATGTAACCCTGGCCAGTACCGGCCGCCGGTTCCGGCTGGGAAGGGCTGGATCAAGAATCGCGGCCTGAGCACCACTCCGGGATCGTTCTTCGTGACCTATTCTCCGATGGACGAAAAGGCGATCGGTCGGCTCGGCAAGGTGCTCGAAAGCGCGAAGCCCGACGCGCTGCGCAGCCTCAACACCCAGGATTTCACGCAGCGCATCGGCACGCTCTATGCGGAGCTGGACTACGTGCATCCGTTCTTGGATGGCAACAGCCGGACCCTGCGCGCCTTCACCGGCCAGCTCGCCCGCGAGGCGGGCTACACGATCGATTGGGACAAGTTCAGCCGCAGACCGACCGGGCGGGATCTGCTCTACATCGCACGCGACCGCAGCGTCAACGAGATTGCCAAGCCGCACATCCAGCACCCGGACACGATGCAGAAGGTCATCAACACGCTGGACCGCACCCAGGGGAACCGGGCGCTGCCCGAACTGCTGCGCGATGTCGTGCGGCCGAGCCGTGCCATCGCCTTCGAGAAGCTGCCCGAGGCCGACGCTCTGGAGCGGTTCCCGGAGCTGGCCCCCGCGTACAAGACGATGCGGGCGGCGCCGGCTTACGTCGCATCGAAGATGCCGAACGACAAGGAGGCGCAGAAGGCAGGCGTTCATGCCGCCGTCGCGCAGATTCAGACGCGGCTCAATGCCGGCGAGACGCAGGATTTCAGCCGGCCGCGCGTGCAGGGCGAACCGGAGCGCAAGGCGCCCGAAGCCAGCCGAGACATCCAGGCCGGACGACCCGGGCCGGATCGCGAAAGATGACGGGCAAAAAAAGCCGGCAGATGGGCAAATCTGCCGGCGACCACCGAACCACCCTAGGGGACGCGCTCCGACGGCTTC
Source organism: Burkholderiaceae bacterium (assembly GCA_022702125.1). Classification (GTDB taxonomy): domain Bacteria; phylum Pseudomonadota; class Gammaproteobacteria; order Burkholderiales; family Burkholderiaceae_C; genus JAKOND01. The sequence goes on along the minus strand of JAKOND010000228.1, from coordinate 4,720 downwards.
CAATGAGGTTAGCTGTTCAGTCCCGGCAATAGATGAATCGTCCCGATCCGTCTAATGCCGGGACTGAACAACCATCCTTGTATCCTTCAGGCTGTGCCGGTGGTGCCGCAGGTCACCAGCGGTAGTTCAGGGTGGCGATCGCTGTCCGGCCATTGCCGTAACGACAGGCAGTATTGCAGAACACATAGTTGCGATCGGTTGCGTTTTGCACCCGCACGGTCAGATCCCAGTGCGTATCGGGCGTCCAGCCAAGCATCAGGTCCAGCATGCCATAGCCAGGAACGGCGGTCGGTGTGCCGGGCGAGGTGGTAATGCTTTGGTCCTGCGCGCGAACGCCCGCACCCAGGCGCCAGGCAGTGAGGCCAAACCCAGCCAGCTTGTAGTCACCCCACAGCGCCACGGCATGGCGCGGCACCCCCACTGTCCGCGCGCCGACATTGGCGGCCACGCTGTCCCGCGTGGTGCGCGCATCGGTATAGCTATAAGCTGCGCGCACCGAAAGATTGCTGTTCAGCGCGTGCCGTGCTTCGAGCTCCAGGCCCTGTGATCGCACCTGGCCAGTCTGCACGTTGTAGCGGGAATCGATCGGATCCACCGTCAGCGCATTGTTCTGCGTCAGGCGGTAGAGCGCGGCGCTCAACAGGGTCTGGCTGCCGGTCGGCTGCCAGCGCATGCCCGCTTCCCACTGTTCTCCTTCAGTCGGCACGAAACTGCTGCCACTTCGCGATGTGCCGTCAGCCGGATAGAAGGACTGGCTATAGCTCAGGTAAGGCGCCAAGCCGTTGGGCGCGAGGTAGACCAGACCGGCGCGGCCGGTGGTCTTGCTGTCGTCTTTTTTCGCAACGGCGCCGGTGCGCAGGGTTGTAGTATCGCTCCTGGCATTGTCGCGGCGCAGCCCGGCCAGCAGCACCCAGCGTTCCTGGAACTTGATCTGATCCTGCAAATACACCCCCCATTGCCGGCTGTGCAGGTCGGAGCCGTTGTCTGTCGCGAAGTTGGGTATCACCGCCGTGCCATAAGTCGGGGTCAACAGGTTGATTGGCTGCATGGTTCCGGCGAAGCGATGCGAGGTGTAGCGTTTGTCGTAGGTATCCACGCCGGCCAGCAAGGTGTGCTGCCAAGCGCCCTGGCTGCTGCGCCATTCCAGGCTGGTGTCGCTGGTGGTCCCTGTGGAATGCTCACGGCGGATGCTGGCCGCGCGTTGCAGCAATCCTGCAGCATTGACGCTGGCGTTGACCTGCGAATAGTCCCAGTCCACATCGGCATTGAAGCGACGCAGCGCATGACGCAGGGTGAGAGCATCGTTGAACTCGTGCTGCAGCAGATAGCCCAAGGTCTGCATGTCGCTGTCGAAGCGGTCGAAGGTAGGTTCGCCCAAGAATTGACCACGCTGCGCCTTGGCGCGGGCGTTGTTGCCCAGACGGGTAATGTTGTACGACAGCGGCGGCGCGAAGCCGGATCGGATCTGCTGCACGCTGGCCAACGCGGTGACCGACGTGGCCGCATTCGGCCGCCAGGTGATTGCCGGCGCGAGATAGCGTCTGTCGTCCTTGATGTGGTCCACGTCGGTCCCGCTATCGCGCACCAGGGCAGTGAGCCGCCAGGACCAGACGCCATCTACATCGATCGGCCCGCCCAAGTCGGCCGTGGCCTGCTTTCGGTCAAAGCTGCCGGTCGAGACGCCCACCTCGCGCAGCGGCGTGTCGGTCGGGCGCTTGCTCACGGTATTGATCAATCCACCCGGAGAGAGCTGGCCATAGAGGACTGAGGCGGCACCCTTGAGCACCTCCACACGCTCCAGGCCATAGGGCTCGATGCTGCCGTCGTACACGCTGGACTGCAGCTTCATGCCGTCGCGCAGCATGCCCCCGGTGCCGGGGCCGACATTGAAACCGCGCAAAGTGAAGTCGTCAGCAACACGGGCGAAACCGTTGGGTTGGGCTGAGAAGCCGGCGGTGTATTCGAGCGCGTCAGCCAACGAATCAGACTTGCGGTTCTGCAATTCCTCGCGCGTCACCACCGAAATCGATTGCGGTATTTCGATCAGCGCGGTGTCGGTCTTGGTAGCGGTGGCGCTGCGGCGGGCAATCTGCCCGCTGATAGGGCCGGTGGCCGTCTCGCGCGGTGCGGCGGCCACCACCTGCACTTCCCGTAGCATCGATACGGGTGTGGCGTTCTCAACCAGAATAGTCGAACCTAGCACGCGGCCTCGCAGGCCGCTTCCTCGAAGCAACTGCACCAGGGCCTGCGGCAGGTCCTGCGCTGATACTGCAGGGCCCTGCGCACCCTTCAGCAATGCAGGGTCGGCCATCAACTGCAGTCGCGCTTGGCGGGCGAGTTGTTCCAGAGCCTGCTCCAGCGGTTGGGCTGGCAGCACGAAGCCAGCGGCGGTAGTGGCCGGGGAATTCTGAACCTGGGCTGATGTTGTAGCCGGCGCCTGGGCCAGTAATGCCAGGGTGGCGCAGGTGATGAGGTGAGGAGCGGCGGGCAGTCGGCGGCTGGCGCCGGTGGCATCGAAGAAAAGCATTAGAAGATCCAGTTCGTCATTTCTGAAAAAATCCGGCCGTGGTCGGCGCGGGTGGTCCTTCAGGGAATAACGAATGAACCGCCAGAATCCCTCACGATTTTTTCTACGGCAGCGTATCAACGGCGCGATATCACCACGGCGCCATCGCGGCTGTCGTCCTGCACGCGCACCGGCAAGCTGGCCGGCAGCAGGCGCAGCCACGTTAGGGTACTGGGGGTATGCACACGGCCGAACACCATGAGCGCGGCGGCATCGGGCGACACCCGCAGCGGGCGGCCGACATAACGCTCGAGCCGGGCTATCGCTTCGTCCAGGCGAACCTGGCGAAAATCCAGCCAACCTTCGCGCCAGGGCGCGATTGAATCCGACATGCCGTTGACAACGGACATGTGTTGCGCTTCGTCAATCACCAGCTTCTGACCGGCGTCCAGCACGCGCTTCTCGCCGACGGCATTGCAGACCTGGACGCGACCAGATTCCACAGACACCTGCAGTCCGCCGTTGGTCTGCAGTGCGACTTCGAAACGTGTTCCCAAGACCTGCACGGTGTGGCCGCCAGCTGTCAGGACGAGCGGACGGTCCGGATCACGGGCCACCGCGAGAAAAACGCTGCCAGTCAGCAGGCGTACGGTGCGGCGCGCTGGGAAATACAGCACTTCCGCGCGGCTGGCGGCATCGAGTGTGAGCTCGCTGCCATCGGGTAGCCGGCGGGTCGTGACGTGGCCGATGGCAGTCGCCAGCACGGTACTGAATTCCGGTATCCACTGCCGCCAGACCTGCCATGCCGCAAGTGTGGCCACACCGGTGCCAGCGATGCCAAGCAAGGTAGACAGGGCGCGGCGGCGTCCGTGGCGCGGTTGGGTATCAGCCTCGCCACGCCACCGGAGCAGGGCGACTTCGACGGTATCCAAGCCGCGCATCACCTCACGCTCCACAGTTTTGATGGAAATGCCGTACTGTTCTGCCAGTTCCCGATGAGACATTCCGTCGAGCCGGTCGGCCAGGAAGATGTTGCGGCTTCGCTCCGGCATGGCGTGCAGCGCGGCATCAACAGCATACAAAGCCTCCCTGTGCGCATGCACAGTGGCGACATCCGGCGCTGCGGCCAAACGGGCGGCTTCTTCTGGCCCTACCGGGGCGAAACGCTCCAAACCGCGCTGACGCTGACGGAAGCGATCAGTAGCCAGATGGTCGGCCACCGCATAAGCGTAAGCGGGCGAGCGGGCTAGGTCGGCGTTACCGTGTTCCGCCAAGCGCAGCCATGTGTCATGCGCCAATTCTCGCGCCTCGTCGACGTCACCAGTGCGTCTACGCAAGCTACGAACGAAATCCGCGTAGGCTTCCGCCGCACCATCGATCCAGGAGGTACGAGCAGGCGGTAGGGAAGGCGGAGAGTCAAGCATCAGTGGCGCAAAGCAGGCAGCAGATGCGCTAATGATAATGATTCCTTTTAATTCAGCGCAGCACTATTGCATGACCTGCCATCGAACATTCTCATCAGGGCCAGAACTTGGTAGCCTCGCGGTGGGAGCAAGCCTCTCCGTGCGCAAAGGTGCGCATGCAGAACCAAACCGATTGCAACGCCGCGGCTCCCTGATGGCCAGTCTGGATCCAGATCCTCTGCGGAAGGCGGGTGCTACCGAGCGTAGGGGGAGATCTGCGGTTTTTAGCGAATAAGCAATCCAGCCCTACCCAATATTACAGCCGTAGCTATGAAAGAATCCCGATCTGGGTCGTGTCGAGGGGCTGCCCGGCAGGCCTTTGAGGTAAGCCAGGCCGCGCTGCCTCGGCCTAGGTGGAAAGGACGGAGCACAGGTTAGGAACGGGATCCCACAAGCCACCCGCAAGCTCGGCCGTGCCATCTGGAAGAAGTGGAACAGCTATCACCGACGCAGCTGGGTCGAGACCAAGATGGGGTGCTTCAAGCGCTTGGGAGAGAAAGTGATGGCGCGGGACTTCGACCGGCAGGCCGCGCAGCTGCAAGCCCGAGCATCGATCCTGAATCGGTTCACCCGGCCGAGCACGCCGCAGACGCTACGCGTGGCACACATCCGTCTGGAGTCAGGGGAAGCCTGGCCGCGATTAGGTTCATACAACAGCACCCTTTCGGCTGACAAAGGTTTCTTCCATCCCTTTGAACATCGTGTCGAAGTCGCAGCATTCCTGCGCCAGCATCGCCACTGCGGTGACCAA
>JAKOND010000168.1 GCA_022702125.1 Burkholderiaceae bacterium | reverse complement strand
CATCAACGCGGGCATCACGGCGCTCCTCAATTGACAGGGCGGACTTGGAATAAATCGGCTCTGCCGTTCGTCCACCCCTCCAGACAACCGAAAGAACCTCATGAAACTCCGTCCTCTTGCAGTCTCGCTGTGCCTCGCCCTTTCGACACTCGCCTCGATCCCTTCAGTGGCCTCGGCCCAGCCTGCGCCCGTCGCAGCGGCCGCAGGCGCGACGCAGCGCTGGACCTTCGACGGCGCCATCCGCAACAACTCGCTGGCGCTCAGCCCGGACGAGGGCACGGCCGTGGTGTCGTACAGCGAACGCCCGGACGTCGTCGTCTACGACCTGAAGGCGGGCAAGGTCCGCAAGGTGCTGAATGGCTTCGTGACGCCGCGCAACATCGTCTTCGCGCCGTCGGGCGAGTTTTTCTATGTCTCCGATAGCAGCCTGGGCACTGTGGCGAAGATCGCCACTTCCAGCCTGAAGACAGTCAGCACCCTGCCCGCGGGCCCCGGCGCCTTCGGCACCGTGCTGAGCAAGGACGGCGCCACGATGTACGTGAACAACCAGGCGGCCAGCACTGTCACGCGTTTCGACCTCGCGAGCGGCGAGCCGCGCGCCGTTATCACGGGCTTCGCGCAGCCGCGCCAGGGCGTGCGCTTGAGTCCCGATGGATCGGCACTGTACGTCACGAACTTCATGGGCGACAAGATCACCATCGTGAACACAGCGACCAACAAGATCGACGGGGAAATCACCGGCTTCAACAAGCTGCGCGCGATCTCGGTCACCGCCGATGGCAAGACGCTCTTCGCGGCGAACAGCGGCAGCAACACCATCGCGGTCGTCGACCTGGACAAGCGCGCCATCGAGTCGACGATCGTGGTCGGCAAGGACCCGTACGGCGCCGCGCTGTCGCCCGACGGCCAGCGTGTCTACGCCGGCAACCTGGGCGACAACTCGCTGTCCGTCATCGATGTCGCGAGCAAGAGCGTGGTCGCCACCATCACGGGTTTCAAGGAGCCGCGGCAGGCCATCGTCTTCACGCGCGACGGCAGGACGGCCTATGTGCTGAACGAAGACCTGGGCCTGGCCAAGGTGGACTTGGCGAGCGACCGTGTGGAGGCGACGCTGGCTGCGCCTGCGGCAAAGACGCAGAAGGCCGCGCCGTGAAGAAGGCGCTCGCGGACGACTGAAAGTCACTGTGCGGAGAAGCAATCCTCGCCGGACGGGGGCCAAAGACATCTTGAACCACCACCTTGCCTTTGGAATAAATGGAGACAACCCATGACGTCAGGTCGCGAAACCATACCCACTGTGCAGCACGACGCCCAGCGCGCTTCATCCCGTCGGCGCTTTGTCCAGAGCGCAGGCCTTCTCGCGCTGGGCGCTTCGCCGTTCGGCGCGCTGGCGGCCGGTCGCGACACCGGTGACAGCGTGACCTTCGCAGACGGGCCGCGACCGCTGGTGAGCTACCCGCAGAAGCGCCCGCTGATCCGCGTGACGACGCGGCCACCGCACCTGGAAACCCCGTTCTCGGTCTTCAACGAAGGCCCGATCACCGCCAACGACGCTTTCTTCGTGCGTTACCACCTGGCCAACATCCCGCTGGCGGTCGATCCTGCCACCTCCCGGCTCACCGTCTAAGGAAAGGTCAACACGCCGTTGGATCTGTCGCTGGCCGATCTGAAGGCACTGGCAGAGCCGGTGGAAGTGGTGGCGGTCAACCAGTGCTCCGGCAACAGCCGCGGATACTCGTCCCCACGCGTGTTTGGCGCACAGCTCGCCAATGGCGCGATGGGTAATGCCCGATGGGTCGGCGTGCCGCTGCGCAAGGTGCTCGAGACGGCGGGTGTGGCCGCGGGTGATCGACACTGCCAGCGACAAAGTCGTCGCGACGGTGCCGATCGGACAGGCTCCGCAGGCGCTGGTAGATCTCGCCCGTCGAAAGACCAAATTATTTGCGCGCTTCAAGCTGGCTGTAAACCGCCTCTGCAACGCGCAGCATTTCTTGCTTGCTGTCGCCCGACGAGATGGCGTAGCCGAAGTCCTTGTCGACCCAATAGAAGACATTCACCGGACCGTCCTGGCCGAACCTGAAAGCCGTTTCGCGTCCGGCGTCCTCGCGGGTGACGTACAGCGTCAGGCGCTCGCCCTTCGCGCCGCCGAACATGAACTGCGCGACCGGTCCCTTGTCACCCGGCAGCAGCCGCCCGCCGATGAGCCCGTAGCCCAGGTCGCGCAAGTCGGGCGGCCTCACTTCGGTGCCCATGCGTTTGGTCAGCCAGGTGACGAGCGCCTGTTCCTGGTCGGCGCCGACTTCCACCGGGCGACGTACGTCCGGGCTGTAGACCACATGGGCCACAGCCGCGCGGTGGGCGAAACCATTGAGTGTGCCTGCCTTCGCCGCGGCCAGCGTGGCACTGCGTTGCAACTGCCCGTCGTAAGCGCCGCGGCCCCACCAGGCCGACCCGGTGCTGACGACCGCAATCGCCACGCCGGCTGCCAGGGATCGCCACGGCCATTCCTGCCAGCCTGCATTCGGCGCCGGCTTCAGAGGCAGGCGCAATGACAAGGGCTCGGACATGACCGGGTCGAGCATCTGCTTGAGCGCCAGGTTCTGCGCGCGCCAATCGTCCACGCGCTGGCGTTCAGCTGGGTGCGCGTCCATAAAGGCATCGATTTCTGCATGCCGGGCCGGGTCCAGAAGGTGGTCTGCGTAAGCATGCAGATCGGCTTCGGTCACTGGTTTGCTGCCGTCGGTGGAAATGGGTTTGAGTGGGGGAGAGTCCATGTCACTTGATCCTGCGCAAGGGTGCGACGGCCTGGGCCGACGGCGCGCGGCCTTGCAGTTCCTGCCGCAGTTTTTCGCGGCCGCGTGCGAGGCGGGACATCACCGTGCCGATGGGCACGCCGAGCGCCGCAGCGGCTTCTGCGTAGCTCATTTCTTCGACTGCGATGAGCAGCAGCACCTCGCGTTGCTCTACAGGCAGCCGCTGCAG
>JAKOND010000166.1 GCA_022702125.1 Burkholderiaceae bacterium | reverse complement strand
TGCCACGGGGCACCCAAGTTCAGGCTTCGGGGAGGGCTCTCCAAGGCAAGTTATGCAATGACGCCTTTGTGGGCTGCCAAAGTCATATACGGCAAGATCCTGAAGTCCTTTGGGGAAAAAAAGCATGGGCACTTCATACCGACCCCATCCGTTGCAAAGCGCCGAGCCATGCAAGGGGTTGTCCCGCTGCGTGAACAGACTTGCCAACACCATCGCGCCAAGGTTGTTCGGAGGACGGTAGGCAACAACCTGGAGGCTAGAAGACAGGACTGAAACCGTGGACCCGCACAAGCTCTACGTCAATGCCGCCCGATCACAGAGGATCACCGAGGCGGCCAAGATGATCGAATGGCTCATCGGGAACAGCGTCGAGCGCGTCGGGCAGGGCATAGCGCTGGTGGACAAGGCGTGCACGACGACGATTGGGGCGGTGCACTCGATCCGCCGACCAACGACATCGTGGCGGAAGCGCGATGAGCATGGAGCAGAGCCAGGGCATGGCGCAGGCGGGAGGGGGGTACGCATGCGCCGCTCCTGCGGACGGCAGGCTATTGGCGCCAGAACCCCCGCATCGCCCGGGCCTTGGCATCGCGCTCGGCCTGCACATACCCGCTGGTCGTCGCGGGCGAGGCATGCCCGAGCACCTGCTGGGCGATGTGCAGCGGCACCGCCGGGCGGCCCGGCGCGCCGTTGACCTGGTGCGTCGCGCTGGTGTGCCGCAGCCAGTGCGTGCTCGCCGCCTCGAGCCGTGCGGCGCCCGCGGGATCGGTCACCGCCAGTGCCTGCGAACAGCCGTGCAGGAAGCGCTTGACGTCCTTGTGCAGCTGGAAATCGGTGATCGCCACCAGCGCGGTCTCGCCTTCCGGATTGACCTGCCGCCGGAAGAGCAGGGGCACCGCCCGGTTCTCGGGATGGGCCGGATCGTCGGGCCGGCCGGCCTCCCGGAGGATTTGCTTCAGCGCCCGGATCAAACCCTCGGGCACCGGCACCTCGCGCACCTTGCCGCCTTTGCCGCGCACCACCTGCATCCAGCCCGAGACGGGCGTGCCGTCGTCGTCGTGGTACTCGAAAGTCTCCAGATCGCCGCAGGTGGCGGCCGCCATCTCCGAGCGGCGCAGCGCTGTCGCGTAGAGCCAGGGCAGGGCAAAGCGCAGCCGCGCGTGCCCGACGGTCGACGCCTGCATCTCGAGACGTTCCAGGACGAAGGCCCACTGCGAAGCCGAAAGGCTGCGGCCCGCGCCCAGCCTGCGGCCCGTGCCGGCGCGCTTGGCCGGCAACGCGGCGAACGGGTTGCCGACCAGGTAGCGCTGCGTCATCAGCCAGCCGTAGAGGGCCTTGAGGATGACCTGGGCCTGGGCGAGCGAGGAGGGTGCGAGCGGCCCGTCGCACGGCCGCCAGAGCGAGGACCAGCGGTGCGGGTGCAATCCCTTCGGGTTGCACCAGTGCGTCGGCGGCGCGGCGAGGAAGGCCATGAAAGCCTGCGCGTCCTCGACATTGAGCGAGGAGAGCGCCTTGCGCCGCTCGAGGATCGACCACAGCAGCAGCCGCTCGGCCTCGCGCCGGTAGCTGCGCTGGGTCGAATTGAGCGCATCGTTCGCGGTCGCGCCCGGGCCGCGCTTGCTGGCCAGCCAGGCGAGGATGGCCGCGTAGTCGTTGCCCGCCTCGAGCATGCACTGCGCTTGCGGCGCGCGGAACAGGCCAGCGCTGCCGTCGAGGATCGTCGGGACGCGGAATTTCTCCAGCGGCAGCAGGGCCGTGTCCGGAACCACCACCGCGGCGAGCGCGCCGGAGGACTTCGCCTCGGTATGCGTGCGAGCCACATGGGCACCGATAGGCACGCCGATCGTGTCCTGGTGCTTGCGCAGCCACGCCACGATGCGTGCCGCCTTGGACGCCCCGATCGCCGGGATCGGACGGAACCAGCCGCGGCCGAGTCCGTTGACGCGCTCGGCCAGCAGGAAGAGGGTATGCAGGCCGAAGCCCTCGAGCCGCTCGGCCAGCGCCGGCGCGAGCCACGCGCCCACGGCGTCGCCCGGGCCCGGATCCTGCGCGGCCAGGGTTTCGAGCCAGCTGATCGCGGCGAGCTGCTTGTCGATGAGCTTCGCCTGCTTCAGACCACGGCGCGCCTGCGGAAAGGCATCCAGGAAGGCCGAGAGCTGTTCGCCCTCGCTGTAGTCCTCCAGGCCGCGGAGATAGGCGAAGTCCTCAAGCGTTGGCAGCGCCGCCGCGCCCCTTGCCCCGACGGCGCGCAGTCGAACCGGATCGATCCGGACCAGGCGGGCCATGCCCGGACGGCGTTCGCGGCGCGCAACGGCGGCGAAGGCCTCGCGGATCCAGCCGATGGTGCGGCGCACGATGCGCGCATCGGTGTGCTCGCCCTCCACCTGCAGGTACTGGTTCCAGGACGTCGACTCGTCGAGGCCCTGCGTCAGGGCGCGGGCGAACGCGAAATGCTCCCGGGCGAGCAGGCGTTGCGACGTGGCCGTCATGGAGTGCGCTCAGGAAAAAAGGCTCGGATATCGGCTAGGACGGCCGCCGGCTGGGCAGAGAGGACGATCGCCTTGAGCTGGCGACCGTCGAAGAGCGGGACCGGTACATCGGTGCCGATGTCGAGCCGGCACAGCAACGCGTCGTCGTCCAGGTTCAGATGGGTGCGGCATGCGGTGGGCCTGGCGTCGTAGACAGTGCACATACCGCCAGCACGGTCGAGGAACGGACAAGGCTCGCCGACCACCGCGCGAGAACGCACGTCATGCTCTGCCATGAGCCGCTGCATCGCCTCCGGCCGGTCCCGTGCCATGGCGATCAGGTCGGCCACGCGCCAGGACAGGTCGGTCCCGACCCGGGTGGCCTGGCGACCGCTGGCATTCGCCAACAGCGCCGCTTCGACATCGGTGATGGGCACTGCCAAGTGGCAGCAGTGCGCGCAGCCTGCGGTGCAGGCGCTGACCACCTGCACCGGCTCCACAGCGCAGGAGACGAAGCGCTGCAGCCACATGACCCGCTGCCGCACGCTGGAGGCCCGGGCCGCCGCCGCGTGCAAGCGCTGACCCGATGCGACCGCAGCAGTAGCACGGCCGCTCGCGGTCAGCTGCTCAACCTTGATGCGGGCACGCTCCTGCGCCTGCGGGATGCGGCTGGCGACGCGTTCAGTGAGCGTTTCCACGATCGCCAGTCCAGGGATTGAAGAGCCAAACGCCCAGGCGCTCAAAGTCCGCCATATTGCGGGTCGCCACCGCCAACCCCCGTGCAAAGGCCGTGGCTGCGATCATGCGGTCGGTGAGCGGCGCCAGGCCGGGGATGGGTATCGACGCACCGCGCACCGCGGCCTCTTCGTCGAACGCCAGGATGCGGTCCGAGAAGGTCTCGCGCACGCCCTGCAGCCAGTGCCGCATCGCCACACCCTGCGGCGGGGTCCGCCGCTCCAGGGCCATCACACCGCGCTCCAGCTGCCTGAGCGCCACCGCAGGGACGAAGAGCCGCGCCAGAGGCATGACCGCCGCCCATTCACGAACCTGCGCGGATCGCTGAGGCTTGTAGCCGCGCAGTTCGGAGAGGGTATCCGTATCTCGCAGCAACATCAGCGCACGTCTTCGCCGTAGTCCGTCGTACGGACTTCACCCGCCCTGCGAACCGCGTCGAGGTCGGGGGCCTCGTCGCAAGCGATCGCATCCATGGCGTCAAGCAGGCTTATCGGTTGCTCGCGGGCGAGCCGGTTGTAGTCGTCGATGCTGAGCAGTGCGAAAGCCGGGCGACCGTGGTCGGTGATGATGACCGGACCCCCGACGACAGAACGTTTGGCTGCGCCGAAATTCCGGGTGAAACCCCGGCTGGTGATGGTGCAGCGCGTCGCGAGTGTCGTCATGGATGGCCCCGAACTTCTACTTTGCGAACAAGTTCTTAGTCATGTTGTGTGTATTTTACATACTGGACTGTAGGCCTAGGGAAACGAATTACATGGTCTGATTACTGCGTACAGAGGACCTAATGACAGGTCCCGGCGGCCTCAACCCGGTCTTTTTCCGATTGCCGGACCCCGTTTTTCGAGATCTTCCACAAAGGCGTCAACGAATGCGCTCACCCGAGTGGAGAGTTGATGTCGCTGCGGGTAGACGGCATAGATGTCTGCACTCGGGGTGCGGTACTGCTTCAATACCTCAACCAGCCTTCCGGATTGCAGATAACGATCGATGTCCCACT
>JAKOND010000161.1 GCA_022702125.1 Burkholderiaceae bacterium | reverse complement strand
CCTCGCGTTGGATAAGCGATTCGCCCGTAATGTCGTCTTTGTCGACTTCGCGGGGGGGGTTGAACTTCGTGTGGTAAGTTCTTCCCGATGCGGGATGTGTACGCCTGCCACTCATACGTTCGATGATGGCTTCAAACGGTACGTCAATTTCGAGAACATAATCGATTTTCACGTTCGCTTTGCGCAATGCTTCGGCTTGCGGTATCGTTCTGGGAAAACCATCGAACAGAAATCCATCGGCGCAGTCCGCTTGCTGCAGTCGTTCTTTCACCAAATCGATGATCAGGTCGTCACTTACGAGGCCGCCAGACTCCATCACGGATTTTGCTTGCAATCCCAATGCAGTGCCTGCTTTGACCGCGGCACGCAACATATCTCCTGTGGATATTTGCGGTATGCCGTACTTCTGGCAGATGAAAGTCGCTTGTGTGCCTTTGCCTGCACCTGGAGCGCCCAACAAGATGAGTCTCATGAAATTCCTCGATGGATTGGAAACTGTGGCACTTTCGTGTCGCTATGCGCAGTGACACCAGTACTCTGTTCGAATGCGAACTGCAACTGAGGATAGCACGGGCACCCGGAGACACCGACCGGGGCGAATTCCTGTTCAAGAAAGCATGGTTCTCACGCGGTCCAAGTCTTCCTGCGTATCGATGCCGCTTGCGGGCGCCAGGTTCGTCAGGTGTACGGTGATGGAATGGCCATGCCAGAGAACGCGTAATTGTTCAAGCGCTTCGATGGCTTCCGCAGGAGCTTGAGGCAAGGTGGGAAACTGGCGCAGGAAGCCGGCGCGGTAGCCATATATGCCGATGTGGCGAAGTGGAGGCGGGCTTGGCAACTCCGCGGAATGGGAATCCTGCACCATGCCATCGCGAAACCATGGGATGGGCGCGCGACTGAAGTACATCGCGTGACTTTGCGCGTCGGTGACGAGTTTCACCACATTGGGATTAAGCCAATCCTGTGGATCCGCGATGGCATGGGCTGCCGTCGACATCTGTGCAGAGGGCGATGCGTGGAGTTGCGAAGCCACTGCGTTGATCAAGGCTGGGTCTATCAGAGGTTCGTCTCCTTGGACATTGACGATGATTTCGTCATCCGGCAGCCCCAATAGGACAGAAGCTTCGGCAAGCCGGTCGCTGCCGGACGGATGGTCCGGCCGCGTCATGACAGCCGACAATCCGAAGCGTTCTGCTTCGTCCAGGATGCGCTGGCTGTCGGTGGCGATGACCACCCGGACAGCCTGTGAACGAAGCGCCTGCTGTGCAACTCGCACCACCATCGGAATGCCACGAATGTCTGCGAGGGCCTTCTCAGGGAGCCTGGTCGATTGGAGACGGGCAGGGATCAGTACGGTAAAACGCATCAGTCGTTGCGCAAGATTTGTGCGTTCATGTTTTTGGGAACTGGATCAAGCCAGGGCAAAACCTCTGCGCTTAGGAAGATGGAAGCTCGCCGAGGAGGACGCGTGCCTCGCTTTCGAGAAGTATTGGTATGCCGTCACGCACGGGATACGCCAACCGTGCAGACCGTGAATGCAGTTCTTCCAGTTCGCGTTCGTAGGTGAGCTGGCCTTTGGTTACAGGGCAGACCAGCAGCTCAAGCAATTTGGTATCCATGGACGAATGATGCCTCAAGAACGTCCTGCCGAAAGGGAAATCGATCGCTGGGCGAGCAACTGGTCGAAGGTCTCGAAGAATGCCGGTTCCGGCATGAAATTCAAGGGAACGGCAATCGCATCCGGGACCAGATGCCACAACTTGATGGCATCTTTTTCGGTGCAGATGATCTGCCATGCTCGGTATGCGGACGCGTCCCATTGTGCGAAATCCCAGTGGTCCGGCAAGGGCAAGGTTCGCTGTAGCTCCAGGCCTTTTGCTCGCAGCATGGAAAAAAACTTTTCTGGCGTCGCGATGCCGGCCAGCGCGAGGAGCGGGCGCGTACCACCATACGGAAGATCTACCTGTCTACCATCGGCTACCACGCCATGATCTGCCAATGCGCGCGTGGAGCCGAACCCGTGGAACGCTCGGGAATTGCCCGTGTGCAGGATCAGATCGGCTGCACGTGGCCAAGGTTCGCGCAGCGGTCCAGCGGGCAAAAGCAAACCGTTCCCCACACCGCGCTCGTCGAATACGCAGATTTCCAGATCTCGGTGAAGTGCAAGGTGTTGAAAGCCATCGTCGCAAATCAGCACATCGATTCCGGGATGGCGTGCTATTGCCGCGCGTCCTGCATCGACGCGTCGCCTGGCGACAAACACTGGAGCCGAGGTGCTGCGATGAATCAACAAGGGTTCGTCCCCGACTTCATGCGGAAGGCTGTCTGCCGAAACCTCGAGGCATTCGTGCGTATGCCGTCCATATCCGCGCGAGAGCACTGCCGGATGTTTCCCCGACTGCTGCAGATGCCGTACTAACGCCATGACGGTCGGCGTTTTGCCGGCGCCGCCGGCCACGACGTTTCCGACCACAACGACCGGTACCGGCAAGCGTTCGGCTGTCTTCCAGCCATAGCGGTATATCCACCGGTGCAGGGTGGTAAGGGCACCGAAAATCGCGGACACCGGCACAAGGGCGCACGCTAACGGCCCCCGGCGGGTCCAGGCTCGATGGAGGCGCGCTACTGTGCTTTCCTTCAAAGAACACGCCATGAAAAAGTCAGTCGAGCACAGCGGGCCGGGGGAGCTGATCGCATCAGCGCGCGGCGGCGCGCGTACCAGTGCTGCTTTGGGTCGCGAACGTGATGTGCACCAATCCCGCGCGACGTGCCGCCTCCATGACGGAGATCACGCTCTGGTGCGGCGCGCTGGCATCGGCACTGATGATCAGGACGGTATCCTGACCTGCCGGCATTGCGCGACCGATGGCTTGGTGCAAAGCATCGACGCTGCCGCCCTGGATCAGCGTTTTCCCCACCAGGTACCGTCCGTCGCCCGCTACGCCGACGACCAGTTCACGTGCCTGGACCCGCTGGGTCTGCGTATCGGCCACAGGAAGCTGCAGTTGGAGTTCTGTGAACCGGCTATAGGTGGTGCTGAGCATCAGGAAGATCACGACCACCAACAGAACGTCGATGAAAGGGATCAGGTTGATTTCCGGATCGGTGTCTATCCGTGCCAGGAAAGACAGATTCGTTGAACGGCGAAAGTTCATGCGCGATTTCAGCGGGCACGAAGGCTTAGGAGATGGCGCAACAGGCGGTCCGCGCTCGCCTCCAACACCAGCTGCAGGGTGTCCACCCGCTGCCGAAAATAGCGCCAGAAGACCAACGATGGAATGGCCACCATCAGTCCAAATGCGGTGTTGTAGAGCGCTACGGAAATGCCGTGCGCCAGCTGTGCGGGATTGGTGCCGCTTGCGCCGGAAGACGGCTGGGCGCCGAAGATCTCGATCATGCCGATGACCGTACCCAGCAGACCGAGCAGCGGTGCGATGGATGCGATCGTCGCCAGGGTCGGAAGATGCTTTTCCATCGCATGCACAGCTTGACGGCCGCTGGATTCCAGAACGGCGCGGAGGTCATCCTCGGTGCTATCGGGAAGCACCTGCAGTGAATCGAGTCCGGAAGCCATGACCTTGCCGAGAAGCGAACTGGAGCCCAGTTGCGCTATGACGGCCTGGGTGGGCACCCCATGGGCCGATACGGCCAGCACTTCGTCGAGCAGCTTTGCGGGGGCTACCTTGGCGGTGCGCAGAACATTGAATCGTTCCAGTATCACAGCCAAAGCAAGTACGGAGCATGCGATCAACGGCCAGATCGGCCAGCCTGCAGCCTGAATGATCGAAAACAAAAGGTCTCTCCGCGTAAAGTGATCGCGTCAGATTATGAACCAAGCCCCTGACCATGCATCACCGACCGAGCCAATGCTTCCTTGCCGATCCGCCCACAATTAGTGTGGATAACATTGTGAGAAAGTCCTGGGGATGCAGTGCAGGCGGGCGCCGGCATTGGGCTATCACGCTTCGATGAAAATTTAAGCAATACGCCTGACGAGCAAGGCAAGCACTGCAAGAACATGAACTCCAGCTGTGCCGCGCGACCCTGGGTCAACGGGTGAACAGCGGACCGGAAAGCTTGCTGCCCGCCTTGTAGCCGACACGGTCGAACCAGCCCTTGTTCATTTCCAGCACGAAGCGAACCGGTCTCGCGGAGCAGTGCGAATCGGTCGTCATGGGCTGCATATCCGCGATATTGGCGATGGTCCCGTCGTCCGCCACGAAGGCGGCCGACAACGGAAGCAGGGTGTTCTTCATCCAGAAGCACTGCACGCCAGGTTCAGGAAAGACGAACAGCATGCCCTCGTGCTGCGGCATCGATTTGCGCATCATGAGGCCGATTTCACGCTCGGAAGAAGTCTGTGCAACCTGTGCATCGATGCGGTGCATCCCGGCCTGCAAGGCAACCCGCTCCAGCATCATCTGCGGGGCTTCCTGCGCACCCGCCAAAGCGGACAGGAACAGTGCTTGGACCGAAGCGGCCGTACACAGAAAGGCTTTCAGGCAAAGGCGAGGACGGTGCATGACAGGAAGATCGAAGAGGCAAAGGACAGTCGGGTGCCCATATTAGAGCGGCAACTACTCCAAGGTCACGCGGGTTTCGCACTGCCATGAAAAAAGGTGTCCAGGGACACCTTTTTTGCCTGCCCCGGATGACGGCCGACAGTTCGGACGCCTCGGGGACAGTTGCGGGTCGATGGCGACTACTTTAGCCGCCGCCCTGCAGGTTCTTCTGCTCTGCGGCCGCCTTGGTGCCATTGCGCTTGGATTTCTGCTTCGTCTGGTTGGCCATGCGGTCCGACTTCCTGCGCTCGGCATTGACTTGGGCGCGGGTGGGCGGATTGGAGGGAACACCGACCGCTGCGGGGTTGGTCTGCGGATCGATATTGCTGGAGGTATTGGCGGTCTGCGGAACAGGTCGTGCCGAATTGTTCATGCGCTGTTCCTTGCGCTCTTCGCCATTCATCTGTGCGCGGGTCGGCGGGCTGGTGGGTACGCCCACGGCAGCAGGATTGGTATTGGGATTGACTGCCGTTGCAGGCGATGCAACTTGTGCGAAGGCACTCGCAGCGAAATAGCCGGAGAGCAGGGCGAAAAGCACTTTGTTCATGATGGACATCCACAATGTTGGAAGAGGTTCGAACCCGACAGGAACCGGGCGCTCTCTTGTCTACCCTCGCAAGCAGCGAGGAGACAGATCCGAATTGTGGTCAAGAACGAGGCACCTAGCGGAAATCAGGTGCAAAAGCGGTGCCTGCCTACGTGTCCGACCGTATTGTTTCCTACTTGGCGACGGGATATTCGGGCAGACGGCTTGCTCAAGCCCTGTGCACAAGCTGTCGTCGACGTATATGCGATCGGGGAGTAAGAGAAAGGCCTGCGTCGGAGCGGTGATGTCCGATCCCATTGCCATGTGCCGGTGGCGAATGTCTGATCGTCGAACCAGCAGCTATGGATGCACTGGCGACGACATGGGAAATAAGGTTGACGAGCCTGACCCCGGCACTGGCTCCACAGTTAGGGCTGCTTGGTTCCCCACCTGACCCGGTTGGCTGCCTCACCATGCGGGGAGGCCCGTCAGTTCCGATTGTAGCGGTCTTCCCACGCCT
>JAKOND010000123.1 GCA_022702125.1 Burkholderiaceae bacterium | reverse complement strand
TGGTCGGCGCGACCCGCCGGCCCAACCTCTGGATCAGCGCCGGCCAGGGCGCCCTCGGCCTGACCCTGGCCCCCGGCAGCGCCGCCCTGCTCGCGGCGCTGATGGACGGCCGGGACCCGCCGGTCGCGCCAGCGCCCTTCCGCGTGCCGGCCTGAACGGGCGGGCGCCGGACCGGACGGCGCCTAGCCCGGCAGCCGCCACACCCGCCCGCCGCCCACCGCGTACAGCCGCCGGCCCGGCGCGCGGGGCACCGTCCAGGCGCCGGTGAACTCGCCGAAGGCCGGCAGCACCAGCAGGCCCGGGTCGGCGCAGAAGCACGGCAGCCGCAGCCGGTCGAGGGCCGGGCCGCGCAGCACCGTGGCCGGGTGCAGGTGGCCCGCCAGCACCAGGGCGCCGGGCACGGTCCGCGGATGGTGGCAGGCGGCGAAGGGGCCGATGCGCCAGGGCTCGTCCACCACCGCGATGCCGAGCGATTCCGGCGGGTCGCCCGCGCGGTCGTCGTGGTTGCCGCGCACCAGCACCACCTCCAGCGCCGGCCACCGGCCGCGCCAGCCGTGCAGCGCGGCCATCACCGACGCGGTGCGCGACTCCGGCGCGTGCAGGAAGTCGCCCAGCACCACCAGCCGCGCCGCGTCGTGGGCCGCCAGCAGCGCGTCGATGCGCGCCAGGTTCTGCCGCGTGGTGCCGGCCGGCACCGGCTGGCCCTGGGCGCGGTAGGCGGCGGCCTTGCCGATATGCACGTCGGCGATGAAGAGGGTGCGCTGCGCCGGCCACCAGACCGCGTGGCCGGGCAGCAGCCACAGGGTCTCGCCCGCGCAGGTGACGGCCAGCGGGGCCTCGGCGGCGGCAACGTCGGGGGCGGGGGAAAGGGGACGGGAGGTGGGCATCGGCGACATCGGCAGATGGGTCGCCCGGACCGGGAAACAAGCCGGGCCGGGTCGGCCTTCTGGTGCAATGCGCATTGTCTCCGGCCCCGTTCCGGCCCCGTGTCCTGTCCTACCCCTGCGTCGAGGAGCGCACCCGATGGTTCAACTCGTCATCCCCGCCGAACCCTATCTTTCCGGCTATGTCGATGCGCTGCGGCGCGGCTGGTCGCCGAACAACGAGCGCGCCGCGGCCGCCGCCCGGGAAGAACTGGCGCAGATCGCGGAGGATCCCGCCCGTTTCCTTGCATCGCTCGACGACCGCGAGGGCCGGGGCGCGCCGGTGGCGATGCCGGACGGCTCGACCGTGCCCCGCCTGCCCGGGTTCCGGCGCTGGATGTGGGACGGCGCATTCGCCGGCAGCATCGGATTCCGGTGGCAGCATGGCACGGTGGCGCTGCCTCCCTACTGCCTCGGCCACATCGGCTACGCGGTCGTGCCGTGGAAGCAGCGCCGGGGCTACGCCACGTCCGCGTTGCGCCAGATGCTCGACGAGGCGCGCGCGCTGGGGCTTCCCTACGTGGAGATCACCGCCGACCCCGACAACCCCGCATCGCAGAAGGTGATCCTGGCGGCCGGCGGCGCGCTGCACGAGCGCTTCGACAAGCCGCCGCAGTTCGGCGGCAAGCCCTGCCTGCGGTTCCGCATCGCGCTGGATTGACGACGGGCGCCACCGCCGGGCGTTCATCGAACAAGCACCGAATGCCCATGAGGGCCGGAAACCAGGCTCTGCCCGCATTCCGCCTAGGCCTTCAGCTACTCAAAACATAGCAACCCGGCCGGGCAGCCTACAACCGCGGCAGCGGCTTCGACGGTCCCCGGTTGCGGCCTTTCGGGCGCCAGCGCCGGGGCGTGTCGCCCTCGGCGGCCGGGTCGGGCGGCGCGGGTTCGTCGCGCAGGCGCTTGCGCGGCGGCGACTCGGCGCCGTGGGTGTCGAGCGAGAAGGCCAGCATCTGGCGCACCTCCTCGGTCGCGACCGCCAGGTCGTCGGGCAGGTGCGCGGTGATCGCGGCGCCGCCCCGGCCGGGGTCGCCGGCGGCCTGCTCCAGGTCCTGCACCATGCGGGCGATGCGGTCGGCCAGGCCCTCGTTGGTGAGTTTCTCGCGGAAACGCTCGATCATCAGCGGGAAGGCGAACGGCCCGGGCCGCTCCAGCGCGTGCAGCGACAGCCGCTGGCGCTCCATCGTGCGCAGCGTGTGCAGCAGGCGGCCGATGTCGAGTTCCTGGCTCAGCACCTCCTGGTCGGCCTGGCGCAGCAGCATGTTGTCGGCGTCGTAGCGGCGGAACACGTCGAAGAAGAGCTGCGACGAGGCCTGCAGCTGCCGGGCGCTGCGGTGCTCGCCCGGGTGGCTCTGGAAGATCAGGCCCGAGACGCGCGCGATCTCGCGGAAGCGCCGGCGCGCCAGCTCGGTGGCGTTGAGGCTCTCCAGCACCTCGTGCAGCAGGAAGGTGCGCTCCGGGTCGCCGCCGTCGGGCGCGTCGGTGCGGAAGGCCTCGGGGAAGCCCGGCATGCCCGTCGGAACGGTGCGCAGCAGCTCGGGCAGCAGCGATTCCCACGGCATGGCCTGGGCGCTGAGCAGCTCCAGCCCGTAGTCGTTGATGGCGATGGAGAAGGTGCCCGGCTTGTGCTGCGACGCGCGCCAGGCCAGCAGGCTCGCCAGGCCCATGTGCGCGTGGCGGCCGGCGAAGGGATAGAGGAACAGGTGCCAGCCCTCGCGGCTGCGCAGCGTCTCGGCCAGCAGGGTGTCGGCGTCGGGCAGCGCCGACCAGCGCTTCTGCACCTCCAGCAGCGGGCGCACGCAGCGCAGCTCGGGCGTGTCGTAGCGCAGGTCGTCGGCCAGCGCCATCTGGGCGACCAGGAATTCGGCCAACACCGAGGACAGCGGCATGCGGGTGCCGCTCCAGCGCGGCACGGTGGCGCGGCCCGGCGGGGCGCGGCGCACGTACGCGGTCATCTGCTCGATCTTCACCAGCTCCAGCACCCGGCCGGCGAAGACGAAGCAGTCGCCGGGCTTCATGCGGCCTATGAAGCTCTCCTCGACCGAGCCGAGCCGCGATCCGCCCTGCACCTGCACGATGACCGCGGCCTCGCTCACGATGGTGCCGATGTTGCTGCGGTGGCGCCGGGCGATGCGCGGGTCGGGCACGCGCCAGACGCCCTCCCCGTCCGGCACCGCGCGGCGGTACTCCGGGTAGGCCGCGAGGGTCGGACCGCCCTGGCTGACGAAGTCCAGGCACCACTGCCAGACCTCGGGCGTCAGGTCGCGGTAGGCGTGGGTGCCGCGCACCTCGGCGTAGAGCGCCCCGGGCCGGAAGCCGCCGCCGAGCGCCACCGTCACCAGATGCTGCACCAGCACGTCCACCGGCTGCTGCGGCGTGCGCCGCACCTCCACCCGCGCGGCCTTGACGGCGGCGCGCGCGGCCGCCGCCTCGACCAATTCCAGGCTGTGGGTGGGCACCAGCGTGATGCGCGACGGCCGGCCCGGCGCGTGGCCCGAGCGCCCGGCGCGCTGCAGCAGCCGCGCCACGCCCTTGGGCGAGCCGATCTGCAGCACCCGCTCCACCGGCAGGAAGTCCACGCCCAGGTCGAGGCTGGAGGTGCAGACCACCGCCTTGAGCGAGCCGCTCTTGAGCCCCGCCTCGACCCACTCGCGCACCGCCCGGTCGAGCGAGCCGTGGTGCAGCGCCAGCAGCCCGGCCCAGTCCGGCCGCGCGTCGAGCAGCGCCTTGTACCAGAGCTCGCACTGCGCCCGGGTGTTGGCGAAGACCAGCGCGGTGCGGCTGGCCTCCAGCTCCCGCACCACCTGCGGCAAGAGGCGCAGGCCCAGGTGGCCGGCCCAGGAGAAGCGCTCGGTGCGCGCGGGCATCAGGGTGTCGATCAGCAGCTGCTTGGGCACCTTGCCGCGCACCAGCGTGCCGCCGCCGCGGCCCAGCAGCGTGTCCATCGCCTCCTCCAGGTTGCCGAGCGTGGCCGACATGCCCCAGACGCGCAGGTCCGGATTCCAGCCGCGCAGCCGGGCGGCGGCCAGCTGCACCTGCACCCCGCGCTTGTTGCCGATCAGCTCGTGCCACTCGTCCACCACCAGCATGCGCACGCTCCGCAGCACCGCCTGCGCGTCCTCGCGCGCCAGCATCAGCGACAGGCTCTCGGGCGTGGTCACCAGCACCGAGGGCAGCCGGCGCGTCTGGGCGGCGCGCTCGGCGCTGCCGGTGTCGCCGGTGCGCATGCCGACCGACCAGGGCCGCAGGCCGGCGCCGCGCAGGTCCAGCGCCTGGACCGGCTCCAGCAGCGCCCGGGCGGTGTCGCCGGCCAGCGCGCGCATCGGGGTGATCCACAGCACCGTGAGCGGCATGTCGGCGGCGCGGGACGGCGTGGCGGCCCTGGCGGTGCGCTTCGCGGGTGCCCCGGGCGCGGGCGCCTCGCCGGCCTTCTCGCGCTCGGGCCGCTGCGCGAAGGCCTGCAGCGCCGCCAGCCAGACCGCGTAGGTCTTGCCCGCGCCGGTGGTCGCGTGCAGCAGGCCCGAGCGGCCGGCCGAGGCGGCGCGCCAGACCGAGGTCTGGAACGGGAACGGCGCCCATCCGCGCGCGTCGAACCAGCCGGCGACCGCGCGGCGCATCGCGGTCGCGGCGGCCGGCGGGCGGGCCGGCGGCGGCGGATCGGCGGGCGCGCTCATCGCGGCAGCAGCGCCTCCAGCGTCTGCAGGGTGTCGGCCTCGTCCACCGGCTTGTCCTCGCGCCAGCGCAGCATGCGCGGGAAGCGGGTGGCGATGCCGCTCTTGTGGCGCGGGCTGCGGGCGATGCCCTCGAAGCCCAGCTCGAACACCAGCGTCGGCTTCACGCTGCGCACCGGGCCGAAGGTCTCGACGGTGGTCTTGCGGATGACCGCGTCCACCCGGGCCATCTCGGCGTCGGTCAGGCCCGAGTAGGCCTTGGCGAAGGGCACCAGCCGGCGCTCCGGGTCGCCCTGGGGCCGGTCCCAGACGGCGAAGGTGTAGTCGCTGTAGAGGCTGGCGCGCCGGCCGTGGCCCTTCTGGGCGTAGATCAGCACCGCGTCCACCGCGAAGGGATCGATCTTCCACTTCCACCAGATGCCCACGTCCTTGGTGCGGCCGGTGCCGTACCGCGACGCGCGGGCCTTGAGCATCATCCCTTCCACGCCCAGCGAGCGCGCCGCCTCGCGCTGCGCCGCCAGGTCGGCCCAGGAATCGCCCCGCAGCAGCGGGCTGATGCGCAGCGTCGGATGGTTCAGGTCGGCGACCGCCGCGTCGAGCAGCGCGCGCCGCTCGGCCAGCGGCAGCGCGCGCAGGTCGCGGCCCTGCCATTCGAGCAGGTCGTAGGCCAGCAGCACCACCGGCAGCTCGCGCAGCAGCTTCGGGCCAAGCGTCTTGCGGCCGATGCGCTTCTGCAGTTCGGAGAAGGGCTGCACCCGGCCCTCGGCGTCGCTGCGCGCCCGCTCCGGGTCCGCGACCTCCTCGGCGGCGCTGGCCGCCGGGCCGGGCCGGGCCGCCGACGCGCCCGCGGGCGCCATGGCGGCGCGCCAGACCACGATCTCGCCGTCGACCACCGTGCCGTCGGGCAGCGCGTCGGCCATCGCGGTCAGCTCGGGGAAGCGCTCGCTCACCAGGTCCTCGCCGCGCGACCAGACCCAGGCCCGGCCGGCGCGCCGCACCACCTGGGCGCGGATGCCGTCCCATTTCCACTCCACCAGCCAGTCGCCGACCGGGCCGACCGCTTCGTCGAACTGCTCCGCCGGCAGCGCCAGCGGATGCGCCAGGAAGAAGGGATAGGGCTGGCCGCTGGTCTGCTGGTCGCTCTCGCCCGGGGTCTCCGGGGCGACCAGCGCCGCGTAGTCGGCCGGCAGGGGCTGGCGGGCGATGTGGGTGTAGCCCATCAGGCGCTGCGCCACCCGCTTGGGGTCGAGGTCGGCCACCGCCGCCAGCGCCTGGGTCACCTGCAGCTTCGAGACGCCGACCCGGAAGCTGCCGGTCATCAGCTTGAAGTAGACCAGCCGCTCGTCCGCGTCCACCTGCCGCCACTGGGCGCGCAGCGTGTCGGGCAGCTGTTCGGGCGGCGTCCTGCGCAGCGGCAGCAGCTCGTTCTCGACCCAGTCGGCCAGGGACCGGTCGTGCGTGCCGTCGGGCGGCGGCAGCAGCAGCGCGAGCGTCTCGGCCAGGTCGCCCACCGCGTCGTAGCTCTCGTCGAACAGCCACTCCGGCAGGCCCGCCGCCTCGCGCGCGAGCTGGCGCAGCAGCTTGGTCGCGACCAGCTGGCGCGGCTTGCCGCCCGCCAGGAAGTAGACCGCCCAGGCCGCGTCGGCCGGCGTCGCCTGCCGCAGGTAGGCCTGCAGCGCGGCCTGCTTCGCGAGGTTGGAGGTGGTGGCGTC
>JAKOND010000119.1 GCA_022702125.1 Burkholderiaceae bacterium | reverse complement strand
GCCGCGTGGCCTGACGGCGGGCCGGCTCTGCCTGCGGCACCGGCTTTCCCGCCCTACGGCGCTCCCGCGATGCGCTATGCCCCACCGCCGGTGCAGTATCCGGCAGGCCGCCCGGTCGCCGGAGCGGTGCCTGCCGTTCTGGCGGGGCTGGCCTGCGCATCAGCCTGCGCTACCTGGGCATGGCAGGCACTGGTCTTCGACTGGCGACTGGTTGCCGGCGCAGCCGCGTGCGCCCTGGCGATCGCCTGGGCCTTCGCCGACTGGCGCGCCGCGCCGCGCGGCTGGCTGGCCTGGAACGGCGTGCACTGGCACTGGCGCCACCGGGATGCCGCAAGCGTCGATTCCGGGGCCCATGGCCATGGCACGAGCGGCGAATCCTCGCTCGCGGGGGCAAGCGTGCAGGTGGCGCTGCATCTCGACTTCCAGGCCGTGATGCTGGTGCGCCTGCAGCCCGCGGAGCCGTCGACGGACGGGGCATGCCCGCGCTGGCTCTGGCTGGAGCGCCGGCAGTCCCCGAACGCCTGGGCCGACCTGCGGCGCGCGGTGCTGCATGCCCCGCGCTCCCCTGCGATCGGGATCGCCACGGACAGCGGCGCCGTCAAGGGTCGGGAGCGTGCCGCCCCATGAGCAGCCTTCCTCCTTCCGACGATCCGCCCGGCCGCCCCGATGGATCCCCGTTGCGGGATGCCGACCCGGCGACGACGCCCGAATCCGCCCCCGCGCCGGGCGATGCGGATTTCCTGCTGGTCCAGCGCACCGTCGCGGGCGACCAGAACGCCTACGGGCTGCTGGTCGTCAAGTACCAGCGGCGCATCGAGCGGCTGATCGGCCGCATGGTGCGCGACAGCGACCTCGTCGAGGACATCGCCCAGGAAACCTTCATCCGCGCCTATCGGGCACTGCACCAGTTCCGGGGCGAGGCGCAGTTCTACACCTGGCTCTACCGGATCGCGGTCAACACGGCCAAGAAGGCCCTGGTCGACCTGCGCCGCAACCCGGTGATTTCGGACAATGCGCTGCGCGGCAGCGACGACGATGAAACTTCCGGTCCCGGATACGAACCAAGTACCGACGAAACGCCCGAAACGGTGCTGGCGGCGCAGGAAATCGCGGCTGCCGTCAATGCCGCCATGGAAGCGCTTCCCGAGGACCTGCGCCAGGCCATCACGCTGCGCGAAATCGAAGGACTGAGCTATGAAGACATCGCCGAGACCATGTCCTGCCCGATCGGGACCGTGCGTTCGCGCATCTTCCGGGCCCGCGAGGCGATTTCCGCCAAGGTCAAGCCGCTGCTGGAGAACAGCAGCGGCAAGCGCTGGTGACGCCCGGCGGCCGCACGGCGGCGCAGTGGGCCGATAGCGTGCCGCAGGCACGCACGACAGGCATGGAACGACTATGAACCACACACGTATCTCCTCCGAAGCCGTTTCGGCCCTGGCCGACGGGGCACTGCACGGCGACGCATTCGCGCAGGCGCTGGACGGACTCGCGCACGATGACGAAGCGCGGGCCTGCTGGAGCCGCTACCAGCTGATCGGCGAGGCGTTGCGTCAGGGCGACCGGGCCTGCGGGCCGGCCGACGCGGCCTTCGTCGCGCGGCTGCAGGCGCGGCTGGCGCAGGAGCCCCAGGCCCCGCGCTGGGTCCCTCCGGCAGCGGCGCAGGAGCGCGCCGCGCCGGCGGTGCCCGCGCACCGCCGCGAGGCCGCCAACGCCGACGGCTTCCGCTGGAAGATGGTCGCCGGCTTCGCCTCGCTGGCCGCGGTGGCCGCGATCGGCTGGAGTGTCGCGGCCCCGGGGCTGCAGGGCACGGGGGGCGGGCCGGTGCTGGCTTCGGCCGCCGGCGGTGCGCCGGCGGTCGCGGTGCAGCGGGTCGCCGACGACCGCGGCCTGCGGGCCCTGGCCTCCGTGCCGAGCCAGGACGGCACGCAGGTCATGCTGCGCGATCCCCGGCTCGACGAACTGCTGGCCGCCCACCGCGAGGCCGGGGGCGCCGCCAGCCTGCAATCGCCGGGCGGCTCCGTGCGCAATGCTTCCTTCGAAACCCTCGAACCCGGCCCGGCGGCCCGCTGACGGCACGATGGGCGCGCGTCTCCCCCGGATGGCCGGCATCGCACCCGCTCCGCAGCGCATCCTGCATGCCGTCGCGGCCGGCTCGCTCTGGCTCGCCTGCGGCGCCTGGGCCGCGCCGCAGGGCGACGGGGCCGTCGCGGCGGGAATGCCGGCGGCCGGCATGTCCGCGCCGTCGGTTCCGTTGCCGCAGGACGAGGTCGCCGGCTGGATCGGGCGCCTGAACCAGGACCGCCGCAAGGGCAGCTACAGCGGCACCTTCGCGATGTCGTCGGTGTCCGGCGGCATGACCAGCGGCCGCATCTGGCATGTCTGCGACGGCGAACGGCAGGTGGTCGAGCGCATCGAGACGCTGACCGGGGCGCCGCGGTCCACCTTCCGCCGCAACGACCAGGTGGTGACCTTCCTGCCCGACCAGCGGGTGGCGCGCGTCGAGCGGCGCGAGGCGCTGGGCGTGTTCCCGCACATGGCGCGGGTCGGCGCGCCGGCGATCGCCGCGCATTACGCGGCGCAGCGCCTGGGCAGCGAGCGGGTGGCCGGCCACGAGGCCGACGTGGTGCATTTCCAGCCGCGCGACGCCTTGCGCTTCGGCTACCGCGTCTGGAGCGAACGCCGCACCGGCCTGGCCGTGATGCTGCAGACGCTCGACGGCGGCGGCCGGGTGCTGGAGCAGGCCGCGTTCTCCGCGCTCGACCTGGACACCCCGGTGGCGGCGGAACCGCTGCTGCGCATGATGGACAACACCGCCGGCTACCGGGTCGAACGGACGCCCGAGGCGTCCCGCACCACCCCGGCGCGCGAGGGGTGGGCGCTGCACACGCCGGTGGACGGCTTCGAGACGGTGAACTGCCTGCTGCGTCCGGGCACGGCATCGACCGCCTCCGCGCCGCCGCCCGCCCCGGGGGGGACGGCCGCGCGGCAGGCCGGCCTGCAGTGGACCCTGTCCGACGGGCTGGCGACGGTGTCGCTGTTCCTCGAACCCTTCGATCCGCAGCGCCACGGCCCGCCGGTGCAGGGCGCGATGGGCGCCACCCAGACCCTGGCGCGCCGGGTGGCCGGCGACTGGTGGCTGACGGCGGTCGGCGAAGTGCCGATCGCCACGCTGCGAATCTTCGCGGACCGCCTTGAGCGGCGGCCCTGACGGCCCCATATCGGACGATCGATGCAGGTGCGCGCCCGATGTCCGCCGTTCCCGGCCTTCCCGCCTGCATGCGCCGTGTTCTCGGCCTTACCGCCTTCCGTTCGCCTCTTGAAAGAAAGCCGATGATTCCCCCGATCCATTGGAAGAATGTCCGTCCCTCCGCCATCGCCAGCGCGCTGGCCGTCGCGGCCACGGTGGCGCTGGTGCCTGTTCGCGACGGCATGGCGCAGCAGGCACCGGTGCCGGTGGCGCCGCCCGCGGCATCCGCCGCCGTTCCGCCCAGCGTCGGCGTCGCCCGCGCGCTGCCGGATTTCACCGGCCTGGTCGACCAGGTGGGCCCGTCGGTGGTCAACATCCGCACGCTGGAGAAACGGTCCCGGTCGTCGGACGGCGCCCCCAGCGGCATGGACCCCGAGATGCTCGAATTCTTCAAACGCTTCGGCATTCCGGTGCCGCGCCAGAACGGCCCGCGCCAGCAGCGTCCGGGCAACGGCGACGGCGACGAGGACCAGCCGCGCGGCGTCGGCTCCGGCTTCGTGCTGACCAGCGACGGCTACGTCATGACCAACCACCATGTGGTGGAGGGCGCCGACGAGGTGATGGTGACGCTGACCGACAAGCGCGAATTCAAGGCCAAGATCGTCGGCTCGGACAAGCGCACCGACGTGGCCGTGGTCAAGATCGAGGCCACCGGCCTGCCGGCGGTCAAGACCGGCAGCGTCGACCGCCTGAAGGTCGGCGAATGGGTGATGGCCATCGGCTCGCCCTTCGGCCTGGAGAACTCGGTGACCGCCGGCATCGTCAGCGCCAAGCAGAGCGACACCGGCGACTACCTGCCGCTGATCCAGACCGACGTGGCGATCAACCCCGGCAACTCCGGCGGCCCGCTGATCAACCTGCGCGGCGAGGTGGTCGGCATCAACAGCCAGATCTACTCGCGCTCCGGCGGCTTCATGGGCATCTCCTTCGCGATCCCGATCGACGAGGCGGTGCGGGTCAGCGAGCAGCTGCGCGCCACCGGCCGCGTGTCGCGCGGCCGCATCGGGGTGCAGATCGGCCCGTTGACGCGCGACGTCTCCGAGTCGCTCGGCCTGGGCGCCAAGGCGCAGGGCGCGCTGGTGCGCGGCGTCGAGACCGGCTCGCCCGCCGAGAAGGCCGGGGTGGAGGCGGGCGACGTGATCACCAGGTTCGATGGCAAGCCGGTCGAGAAGGCCGGCGACCTGCCGCGCCTGGTCGGCAACACCAAGCCCGGCAGCAAGAGCACGGTGACCGTCTTCCGGCGCGGCAGCACCAAGGACCTGAGCATCGCGGTGGCCGAGATCGAGGCCGAGGAAGCGGCCGCGAAGGCGCCGGCCCGGTCGCGCGAAGAGGCGGCCAAGCCGTCCGGCGCCGCCCAGGCGCTGGGCCTGGCGGTGGCGGAGCTGACCGCCGCGCAGAAGAAGGAGCTCAAGGTCAAGGGCGGGGTGCGGGTGACCGCGGCCACCGGTCCGGCGGCCAGCGCCGGCGTGCAGGAGGGCGACGTGATCGTCGCCATCGCCAACACCGAGGTGGCCTCGGTGCGCGAATTCGAGGCGGCGATCGCCAAGGCCGAGAAGGGCAAGCCGCTCAACCTGCTGTTCCGCCGTGGCGATTGGGCGCAGTACGCGCTGATCCGCCCGTCGTCGCGGTGACGGTGCCGGAACCGGTCCGGTCGAGCGGGTAAAATCCCGCGCTGGCTCTCCGGGACCGCAGCAGGCCGCCCGCGAGGGATGCGCGCAGGCGTCCCGCCCGCCGCCGGAGAGCCACTGAAAAGGGCGCGCTCCCGCGGGACGCGCCCTTTTCCGTTGGCCCGCCGCGCCGGCCCCCGCCGGTGCGACCGCCCCCTTTCCGTTGGAACCGTTCGTTCGATGAACCACATCAGAAACTTTTCGATCATTGCCCACATCGACCACGGCAAGTCGACCCTGGCCGACCGCCTGATCCAGCGCTGCGGCGGACTGGCCGAGCGCCAGATGGAAGCCCAGGTGCTCGACTCGATGGACATCGAGAAGGAACGCGGCATCACCATCAAGGCCCAGACCGCCGCGCTGCAGTACACGGCGCAGGACGGCCGGGTCTACAACCTGAACCTGATCGACACCCCCAGCCACGTCGACTTCTCGTACGAGGTCAGCCGGTCGCTGTCGGCCTGCGAGGGCGGGCTGCTGGTGGTCGACGCCAGCCAGGGCGTCGAGGCGCAGACGGTGGCCAACTGCTACACCGCGCTCGACCTCGGCGTCGAGGTGCTGCCGGTCCTCAACAAGATGGACCTGCCCAACGCCGACCCGGACAACGCCCGCTCCGAGATCGAGGACGTGATCGGCATCGACGCGTCCGACGCGATCCCGTGCTCGGCCAAGACCGGCATGGGCATCGACGAGATCCTCGAGGCCATCGTCGCCCGCATCCCGGCGCCCAAGGGCAACCCGTCGGCGCCGCTGCGCGCGATGATCATCGACAGCTGGTTCGACCCGTACGTCGGCGTGGTGATGCTGGTGCGCGTGGTCGACGGCCGCCTCGGCAAGGGCGAGCGCATCAAGATGATGGCCACCGGCGCGGTCTACAACGCCGACAACCTGGGCGTGTTCACCCCGGCCAACGAGCCGCGGCCCTCGCTGGAGGCGGGCGAGGTGGGCTTCATCATCGCCGGCATCAAGGAGCTGCAGGCCGCCAAGGTCGGCGACACCATCACGCTCGAGAAGAAGCTGCCCAACAACCTCGGCCCCGCCGAGCAGGCGCTGCCGGGCTTCAAGGAGATCCAGCCGCAGGTCTTCGCCGGCCTCTACCCGACCGAGGCGAGCGAGTACGACTCGCTGCGCGACGCGCTGGAGAAGCTCAAGCTCAACGACGCCTCGCTGCAGTACGAGCCCGAGGTGTCGCAGGCGCTGGGCTTCGGCTTCCGCTGCGGCTTCCTGGGCCTGCTGCACATGGAAATCGTGCAGGAGCGCCTGGAGCGCGAGTTCGACCAGGACCTGATCACCACCGCGCCCAGCGTGGTGTACGAAGTGGTCAAGGGCGACGGCGAAGTCGTCATGGTCGAGAACCCGTCCAAGATGCCCGACCAGGGCCGGCTGCAGGAGGTGCGCGAACCGATCGTGACGGTGCACCTGTACATGCCGCAGGAACATGTCGGCTCGGTCATGACCCTG
>JAKOND010000109.1 GCA_022702125.1 Burkholderiaceae bacterium | reverse complement strand
CGCGTCGCCGGCGCGGTGCAGCTTCAGCGCGGGGAAAGTCAGCAGCCGTTGAAGGAGGGGCAGTCGCTGGTGGCTACCGATCGCCTGGTCACCGGCGCCGACGGCGTGGCCGCGATCGTATTCCGCGACGGCACGCAGCTCACCGTGGGCGCCTCGACGGACCTGCACCTGCGCCGCTACGCATTCGAGCCGAAGTCGGACGACTACGCCTTCGACCTCTACCTGTCCAAGGGACGCGCCATCTATGCCTCGGGCAAGATCGGCAAGCTCGCACCCCAGGCCGTCCGGCTGGACACGCCGACCGCCACCGTCGGCGTGCGCGGCACCCGCCTGATCCTGGAAGCGGAATGATGCGCCTGGCGCACCTCATGCGACGAGGACCATCGCTTTTCCTCGTGTGCGTTTTCGGCCTGGGTGCGCTCTCCGGCTGCGCCACGCCTCCGCCCCCGCCATCCCGCACGACGCTGATTCTGCTGCCGGATGACGATGGCCACGTCGGCAGCGCCTCGCTCGTGACCGCACAGGGCCGCGAGACGCTCGACGAAGCCTTCAGCGCCACATCGACCGCGGGTTCGGCAGGCACGCCCTCGAGCGCCCGATCGCTCGGACGCGCGGCGGTCGATGCCCGCTACGCCGATCTCCTCGTCGCACAGCCGCTCCCGCCGCGCAGCATCACGCTCCACTTCCTGCTCGACCGCGCCGTGCTGACGGAAGCGTCCAAGGCCCGACTGCCCGAGTTGCTGCGCATCGCGCGCGAGCGCAAACCGACCGTCATCAGCCTCTTCGGCCATGCGGACACCAGCGGCACCCGCGAATACAACCTGCGCCTGTCGCTCGAGCGGGCGCAGGCCGTGGCCAGCTGGCTGCGCCAGAGCGACCCGTCGCTCGACCGTCTGGATGTGCGCGCCTTCGGTAGCGCAGAACCGCTCACCGAACCCGGCGTGAAGCCCACCGACCCGCGCAACCGCCGGGTGGAGGTGCAGATCCTTTGACGTATCGGCCCCGGATGCGATCGCTCCGATTCGCGCACCAGCTCACCCGTCGCCAGGTGCTGGCTTTCTTCGCCGGCAGCCTGGTGCTGGCAGCGGCCGTGGCGCTGATGCTCGCGCTGCGGCCCGCGGCGCTGGAACGGGCCGACCATCTGTTGCTCGACAGCCTGCTGCGCACCACTGCCAGGTCGGCCCCGGCCCGGGATACGGCGGTGGTCGACATCGACGAGGTCAGCCTCGCCGCCGTCGGCCAATGGCCCTGGCCGCGCTACCACGTGGCTGCGCTGGTGCGGCGCATCGCCGCAGGCCGGCCCGCCGCGATCGCGCTGGACATCGTTTTTCCGGAGCCCGATCGCAGTTCGCTGGCAACGTTGCGCGAGAATTTCCAGCGGGACTTCGGCATCGAACTGACCATCACCGGGGCGCCTCCCGGCTTGCAGGACAACGACGGCTATCTCGGCCGCACTCTGGCCGAGACCGGCGCGGTCGGCGCGCACTACCTGTATTTCGATCACCACACCACCAGCAGGCCGGACCTCGCGGCATCGGCAGCGCTGTCGCCGGACCGATCGCTCCGCCTGCGGGACCTGCCCGAGGCCACCGGGATGCTGGCCAACACGCCCGCCGTCGGCGAGGGCCTGTCGCGCAGCGGTTTCGTGAACAACCGTGTCGACGACGACGGCGTGCTGCGGCGCGTGCCGTTGCTGATCGGATACGCCGGTCGCGTGCACCCTAGCCTGGCGCTGGCAGCCGTGCTGAAAGCCCGAGGATTGAGCGGTGTGACGCTCGAAGAAACCCCGGACGGTCCCCAGCTCCGCGCCGGTCCGGTGGCGATGCCGGTCGACACGCGCGGACAGGCCCTGCTGCGCACGGCGCGCAGCGTGTCCGATTACTCCGCGGTTTCCGCAGTGGACGTCCTGAACGGCCAGGTACCGCCCGAAACCTTCAGCGGCCGCATCGTATTCGTGGGCAGCTCGGCGATCGGCCTGAACGATTTTCACCACACCGCAGTCGATCCGCGTTTTCCGGGCCTGCGTCTCCAGGCCGCCACGGCCGAGAACCTGCTGCACGGCAGCTTCGTGCGCCAGCCCGCCTGGGCGCCTCGCGCCGCAGCCGGCCTGGCGATCGCGGTGGCGCTCTCCATGGCCGCCCTTTTCGCCTTCGGCCGCGACAGCCCGCTGCTGCTGCTGGGCGGCCTGGCGATCAGCCTCCTGCCGGTGGCCGTGAGCGCGCTCCTCTTCGTGCAGGCGGGCGCTTTCGTGTCTGCCGCGGCGCCGACGCTCGCGGCCGCCCTGCTGCTGGTAGGCGGCTTCGCGGCACGCTTCGGCATCGAACGTCGCCGCGCCCGCAACTGGCTGCGACAGCTCGAGAACGTTCGCGAGGTCACGATGGAATCGATGGCCTCGGTGGCAGAGACGCGCGATCCCGAAACCGGCGCCCACATCAAGCGCACCCAGCATTACGTGCGCGCCATCGCGCAGCGCCTGCGCGACACCGGGCGCTACGCCGACGTGCTGACCGATGCCTACATCGATCTGCTGTTCCTGTCGGCGCCGCTGCACGACATCGGCAAGGTCGGCGTGCCCGACCA
>JAKOND010000094.1 GCA_022702125.1 Burkholderiaceae bacterium | reverse complement strand
TGGCGCAGGTGGGCGAGGCGGTCACGCAGATGGACCAGGCCACGCAGCAGAACGCGGCGCTGGTGGAGGAGTCGGCGGCGGCCGCCGGCAGCCTCAAGGGACAGGCCGAGCAGTTGGTGCGGGCCGTCGCGTTCTTCCGCTTCGGCGATGCCGCCGGCGCCGTGCCCAGGGCCCTCGCCCCCGCACCGTCGCCGGTTCGCAGCGCACCGGCCGCGTCCGCCGCAGCGACGTCGGCGAAGCTGCCGGCAAAGCGTGCGCCGGCAACCCCCCGACGGATCGCGGCGCGTCCTGCGCCGGCGGCTGCCGCGCGGCACGGTGCTCTCGCGTTGGCGGACGGCAAGGCGGCGGCTCCGGCCGCCGCCCCTGCCTTCGGCGCGACCCAGCCCGCATCCCAGGCCAAAGCGAAACCGGTGCAGGCGGCCCGTGACGACGACTGGGAGTCCTTCTGATCCTTCGCGTCGCTCCCGAGGCCTGCGTGCCTCTTTCGCATCGTCGGGCGCCATGTCCCGGTCCGAGCGCCTCCTCGAACTGATACTGCGCGAGGGCATCGTCGCATCGATGCTGATGGTCGGCCCGGGCGCCGGCGCGATTCCCGTCGATACGAGGGCAGGCGCGTCCTGCTGGCCGAGTGGCGTCAGGCGCAGGGCCTGCCGGCTTCGTCGCCCGAGGGTGCGTTCGGCCGCGGCCGCGAGCCGCGCGCTACTGCCGGAAACCGACAGCCGCCCCGCCTATCGCCGCCCGCATCCCCTCCACCGAATTGGGTTTCCGGGTGGCGGCGCCCGACGAGGTGGACCGGCTCCATGCGGCGTGGCGGGTCCGGGCGCGTCCATCGCCCTGCCGCCGACCGACCCGGACTTCGGCCGCAGTTTCGTCGCGCTGGACCCGGACGGGCACCGGTTGCGCGTCTATGCGATCGCGGAGGACGACGGGTCCGCGGTGCCCGACCAGAACTGATTGCGCCCCTGCGCCTTGGCCTGGTAGAGGCGCGCATCCGCCTCGGCGACCAGGCGGCTGGCGGGCTCGTGCGCCGATGGGACCAAGCTGGCAACGCCGATGCTCAGCGTCACCTGGGCGGCGGTCGGCGAATAGGCATGGGGCAGGGCCGCCTGGCGGATCCGTTCCAGGCAGCGTTGCGCCACGACCTCGGCCCCTTCCAGGGGCGTATGGATCAGGAGCAGGGCGAATTCTTCGCCGCCGTAGCGGGCCAGCAGTTCGCCGGGGCGGCGGATGCATTCCGACAGCACGTCGGCCACCGCGCGCAGGCAGGCGTCGCCGGCCGGATGGCCCAGGGCGTCGTTGTAGGGCTTGAAGTGGTCGATGTCGATCATCAGCAGCGCCAGGGGCTGCTGCTGGCGCGCGCCGCGCGCCCATTCGGCCTCCAGGGTGCGGTCGAAGCAGCGGCGGTTGGCCACGCCGGTCAGGGCGTCGGTCAGCGATATCTGGGACAGGCGTTCGTTCGCCTTGTGCAATTCGAGTTCGAACTGCTTGCGGTCGGTGATGTCCTGCACCGTGCCCATGATGGCCACCGCGCGTCCCTGGACGAGCACGGCCGTGCCCTGCGACCGGACCCAGATCATGCGCCGGCGCGCGGTGAGGACCTGCAGTTCCAGGTCCCAGGGCCGGCCGAATTCGATCGTGTCGCCGATGGCCTGGCGGATGGTGGTCTGCGACTGCGGCGCGTAGAAGGCGATGGCGCTCTCGATCGAGAGCTGCATGCCGCTCGCGATGTCCAGTTCGTGGATGCGGTAGATCTCGCTGGTCCAGGTCAGCGTCATGGCCTGCAGGTCGATTTCCCAGCCGCCGACCTTGGCGAGTTCGCCGGTGCGCTTCTGCAGGTCGGCGGCCCGGGCCAGCGCGTCCTCCGCCTGGCGGCGATGGTCGACGTCGCGGTAGGTGCCCACCACCCGCGTGGCGGTGCCGTCGGCCGCATGCTCGAACGCTTCGGCTTGTATGCGGATCCAGAAGTAGTAGCCATCGGCATGCCGGACGCGGTATTCGGCGTGGTAGAAGTTGTCGGCGCCTTCGAGCATCGGGGCCAGCGCGGCCTGGGCCTGGGCTTCGTCGTCGGGATGGCGCAGCGCGAGCCACTGGTCGAGGTGCGTCAACGGCGGTCCGGGGTACAGGCCGAGCATGGTCAGGCCTTCTTCGTTGACGATGATCCGGCCGCTGGGGACATGCCAGTCGAAGAGGCCGAAGTTGCCGGCCTTCATCGCCAGCTCCAGGCGCCGGGTGGTGGTCTTGAGCGCCGCCTCGGCATCCTTGCGCGCCGAGACGTCGAGATGGGTGCCGAGGATGCGCGCGGCCTTGCCCGCGGGGTTGCGCGCCACCACCATCGCGTGGTCGAGCACCCAGACCCAGTGCCCCTGCTTGTGGCGCATGCGGTGCTCGATCTGGCAGGAGCCCTGGCGGCCGGCCAGGTGGGGGCGCAACGCGCGGCGCACCAGCGGACGGTCGTCGGGGTGGAGCAGGCTCGTCCAGAAGGCCGGAGTCAGGTCCACTTCGCCGGGCCGGTAGCCCAGCATCTGCCATTCCCGGTCATTGACGAACATGCGCCCGCGGGCGATGTCCCAGTCCCAGAGGCCCAGGTCGGCGCCCTGCAGCCCGAATTCGAAGCGTTTCTGGCTCTCGGTCAGCACCTGGCGACGGCGCTGCTCCAGGTAGAGCGTGCAGCCCAGCACCGTCGCCAGCGCGATGAAGAAGACCAGCGACAGGGCCGCGCTCTCGTACCAGCGACGCAGCACGGTGGAGACGTCGCGGCTGACGATGACGACCAGGGGCTGGTCCATCCGGAAATCCCGCCCCGCCAGGGTGCGCATCGCCACCATGCGCTCGGTTCCGTTGTGGGCGGTGCCCTGCAGGACATGGTTCAGCTTTCCCGCATCGACGTACTGGCGGAACATCGACCCCGGCGTGTTGACATCGAGGCCCGGCCGCACGCGATCTTCCGGCACCGACAGGAACACCTGGCCGGAGCCGTGGGTCAGGGTGACCATCATGTCGGGCGCGTACAGCACGGAGCGCGCCAGTATGGTGAAGTAGTTCGGGTCGAGCGACGCGGTGACACTGCCGGCATAGCTGCCGTCGTTCGCATGCATCGTCTTCGTCAGGGTGATGACGTAGACCTTGTCGGACGTGAGGAACGGCTGCGAAACGTACAGCATGGCGTCGTCCTGCTGCCGGCGCGGGGTCGTGAAGTATTCGCGGTGGCTGAAATCCCGTCCGACCAGATCCGGGCGGCTCGATTGCAACGCGCGGCCGTCGGCGTCGAGGACCAGCAGGCTGCGGACGCCGGGCATCGCCTCGGACAGGGTGCGCAGGCGCAACGGCAGGCTGGGGGAGATCGGGGTGTCGCCGGTGATCAGGTCGTAGCGCATCCCCGACAGGGCATTGCCCACGCCTTCGATCTGGCGCATCAGGTTGTCCTCGATCACATGGGCCTGCACCGCGATGCGGTCGCGCTCCTGCTGCAGGGTCGTCCGGCGGGCGTGCAGCAGGCCGTAGCCGCCCGCGGCCAGCAGGCCCGCCAGAACCGCTGCGAGGATGATCCATTGCTGCACGAAGCCCGGGTCGAGCGCTTGCCGGGCATGCCGGCGTAGGCGTTTGAGTGTCCTCAAGGTGGAAGGAAGGAGAAATGAAGGAAGGTGGTAAGGACCGGATGGAACGGACGCGAACGACTGCTGGCTCCATGCAGGAGACCATGGTGCCACCCTCCATTGTGCGCGGGGCCGGCCGGGGCGGACGGCCCCGGCCGGCGCGAACGGCGCCGGCGACGGGAGAACCGGGGGGCCCGGATGCGGTCCCCGCGCAGGAAAGGCGTTATCGGCCGGCGGCCGCGAACCGGCGGCTGACCTCGTTCCAGTTCACCAGCTGCCACCAGGCGGCCAGGTAGTCGGCGCGGCGGTTGTTGTACTTGAGGTAGTAGGCGTGCTCCCAGACGTCGTTGCCCAGGATGGGCGTGCCGCGCGTCTCGGCCACGTCCATCAGCGGGTTGTCCTGGTTCGGCGTGGTGGTCACCACCAGCTTGCCGTCCTTGGCCACCAGCCAGACCCAGCCCGAGCCGAAGCGTCCGGCGCCGGCCTTGTTGAACTGGTCCTTGAGCTGGTCGAGCGAGCCGAAGTCGGCGTTGATGCGGGCCGTCAGGGCCGGCGAGGGCGCGCCGCCCCGGCCGACCGGCGCCATGGTCTTCCAGAAGAAGTCGTGGTTCCAGACGCCGCCGGCGTTGTTGCGCACCACGGCCGGGAACTGCGAGATGCGCGGCAGCAGCTGCTCGACGCTGGAGCGGGCGACTTCCGGGTTGCCCGCGGCGGCGGTGTTGAGCGCGTCGTAGTAGGCCTTGTGGTGGCGGCCGTAGTGGATCTCCATGGTCGCGCGGTCGATGACCGGTTCGAGCGCGTCGAAGGCGTAGGGCAGCGGCGCCTGCCGGAAGACCTGGGCCGCCGCGGGGCCCGGTGGGGCCGCGGGCGGCATCGGAGCGGCCGACGCGGAGGGCGGGGGGGGAGGCGGCGCCGGCATGGCGGGCGCGGCGGCGCCGGGCTGCGGGCCCGTCTGGGCGCAGGCGGACAGCAGTACGGCGACAGCGGCGGCGGCGGCGGTGGTGGCCAGGGTTCGGGTCATGGATGGGTCCTCCGGTCGGGGATGCGTGGATGGCGGAAAGGGCGCGGCGGGCCGGATGGCGCGCCGCGTCCCCGACGCATTGGAACCCACCGGCCGCGCCGGAACGTAATCAGAAGCATTCTCCGCGCCGGGCGCGGCATCGCCGGCCCGACGGGAAAACTCAGCGGTAGATCTTCTGCAGCAGGCGGATCAGCGTCGCGCGCTCGGCGGGGCCGAGGTTGCGGGTGGCGTCGTCCTCGAGCGAGGCGGCCGTGGCCTCGGCCTGCCGCAGCAGCGCCAGGCCGCCGTCGGTCAGGTGCAGGCCGAGCGCGCGGCCGTCGGTGGGATGGGGCCGGCGGTCGATCAGGCCGCGCTTGTCCAGCGAGGCGATGATGCCCACCAGGTTCGGCGGCAGGATGCCGAGGGTGGCGCAGAGCTGGCGCGAGGTGGCGCCCGGGTTGTGCCCGACCAGCGACAGCACCGAGAAATCCACGATGCTCAGCCCGTAGGCCGCCATGCGGTCCATGAACACCTCGACGATCGCGAGGGTCGCGCGGCGGGTGTTGTAGCCGACCAGGGTCTCCAGGTAGGAGGTGTCGAGTTCCTGGGCGGCGGACGGGGGCGCGGCGGAAGCGGCGGAGGAAGCGGAGGTGGGGGCGGCCATCGGACGATTGTGCCGTGGCCGGTTCCGCCCCCGGGGCGGGTCGGCCCGCCTCCGCCGCCCCTGCCGACGCGGCTACTGGCAGACGAAGCTGGCGGCGCTCTCGATGTCGC
The DNA here is from genome assembly GCA_022702125.1 of Burkholderiaceae bacterium. Taxonomy (GTDB): domain Bacteria; phylum Pseudomonadota; class Gammaproteobacteria; order Burkholderiales; family Burkholderiaceae_C; genus JAKOND01. The sequence goes on along the minus strand of JAKOND010000094.1, from coordinate 4,940 downwards.
CGGTGCCGCGGTAGCGCGCGACCTGCGGGTAGGGGCAAAGCGGTCGGGTGCGGCCGGCGGACCAGCCCAAAGGCACGTCCGCGTTGACGCCGCCGGCGTTGCCCGCGCCGCGCGCGCTGGCGACCACCCGGTCCGGGCCCTGGCCCTGCTCGACCCAGGCGACCAGGGCGCTGACCATGTCGAACTGGTCGGTCGACGGGCCGGCGCCGCAGTGGTTCATGCCCGGCACCAGGTAGAGGCGGGCGAAGTCCGAGGCGTCGCCGCCGCGTGCGTTACGCAGGTTGTCGTACCAGGCGGCGGTGTCGTCCGGCGAGAAGACGCCGTCGCTGGTGCCGTGGTAGACCATCATCTTGGCGCCCCGGTTGCGCAGCGCCGAGAGGTCGGTCGGATTGGGCGGCGTCATGAACGACAGCGAGGACTCGGTGTAGAGCGCGTTGGTGGCCGCGATCTTCGGCGCGTCGGTGTCCATGCTGAAGCCCAGGGAGAAGGCCTTGGTGTTGGCGAGCATGCTGGCCGGCGCCGGCGGCACCTGGAACAGGAAGCCCACCGCGACCGGATCGCGCTCGACGGAGGAGCTGAATTTCCAGCCCGCCCAGTTGCTGCTGGTGATGCCGGCGTCGTAGGGGAAGGACGCGTAGATCGGCGTGCCGGCGCTGTTGCGCGCGCCGCGGAAGATGTTGCCCAGCGCGGTCTTCTGCGCGGTGCTCAGGCAGCTGCCGTCGCGGCCCGCGGCGCCGCAGGTGGGCACGTCGGCCTGCAGCGAGAAGGCGGCCTGGCAGGCCTTGGTGTCCTGCACCAGGCCGTCGGTGGCGCCGTCGAGCGCGTCGCACTTGCCCAGCACGCGGTTGGCCACCAGCGCGCGCTCGGCCGGGGTGAAGGCGCTGGAGAGGTCCTGCGGGTTGGTCGCCACGGTGTTGAACTGCTGCGCGCCGTAGAGCTGCGCCACCGCCGCCTTCGGCAGGTTGAAGCCGGGGTTGCCGGCCAGGATGCCGTCGTACTGGTCGGCGTAGCGCGAGGCGCCCACCATCGCGTGCCGGCCGCCGTTGGAGCAGCCGACCAGGTAGGAGCGGTCCGGGCCCTTGCCGTAGGCGGTGGCGATCAGGGCCTTGGCCATCGGGGTGAGCTTGCCGACCGCCTGGTAGCCGTAGTCGAGCCGGGCCTGCGGGTCCAGGCCGAAGAGGGGGTTCTGCGCGGCGCTGTGGCCGGCGTCCGAGCTGATGACCGCGAAGCCCTGCAGCAGCCCGTTGCTCAGCGGCCCGCCGCCGCCGATGCCGCCGGTGGCGGTGACGACGCTGCCGTCGAGGCCGCCGTTGACCTGGTGGAAGAAGCGGCCGTTCCAGGCGCGCGGCAGGCGCATCTCGAAGCCGATGGCGTAGCTCTGGCCGTCGACCGCGCTGACGCGGTCGTACATGCGGCCGGTGACGCGGCAGTGCTCGCCCACCGGCTGGCCGGCGATGGTGAGCGTGCCCGCCGGCACCAGCGTGGCGGCGGTGAGGGTGGTGTTGGCGTAGCCCGCGCGGCCGACCAGGTCGGTGCAGGACTGCAGCGTGGCCGGTGTCGCGGCGGCCAGCCGGGGCAGCGGCGCGGGCGCGTCGCTGCCGCCGCCGCAGGCGCCGAGCAGGACCATCGGCAAGCCTGCCGCGAGGCGGGCGTACCAGTTGCGGATCGGGGAACGGACCATGGTTGTCTCCTTGTGGGTCGGTCGGGAACGGGAACGTCGGACGGGAAAACGCGGCGCGGCGCGCAGGGGGGATCAATCCGGGGGCGGCCGGACCTGGCCGTCGACCAGCGCCAGGCTGGCCGCGAAGCCGGGCAGGATGCGTTCGCGCAGCGCGCGGGCGGGCAGCGCCCAGCGCGGATCGCCGGGCGGCGCCACGGCGCCGATGCGCTCCCAGGCCCAGGCCAGCAGCAGCAGCGCCGTCGCCCGCAGGTAGTCGTCGGCCACGCGGTAGGGCAGCGCGGCATCGTCGGCGGCGGCATCGGCCACCCGCCGGGTGGCGTCGCGCAGCGCGTCGGCGAGCGGCGCGATGCGGCCGCGCGCGGCATCGTCCGGGCACTCGGCCAGCAGGTCGTCCAGCCAGCCGCCGAGCGCCGCGCCGCCGTCGGGCAGCGCCTTGCGCGCCAGCAGGTCGATGGCCTGGATCTCGTTGGTGCCCTCGTAGATCATGGTGACCCGGGCGTCGCGCACGATCTGCTCGATGCCCCATTCGCGGATGTAGCCGTGGCCGCCGAAGACCTGCAGGCAGGCGCTGGCGCCCTCGAAGGCCTGGGCCGTCCAGGCGGCCTTGAGCACCGGCGTGGCCAGCGCGCACCAGCGTTCGGCCCGGGCGCGGGCGCCGGCGTCGGGATGGTGGCGGGCGTCGTCCAGCGCCAGCGCGGCGCGGTAGGCCAGCAGCCGGCCGCCGTCGATCCAGGCGCGCTGGGTGTCGAGGATGCGGCGCATCGCCGGGTGGTCGGCCAGCAGGTCGGCCTCGGGCGCGGCCGTGCCGGGCGGGCCGGACGGCGGGGCGTGCCTGCGGCCGGGCGCGCGCATCTGGCGGCGCTCGCGGGCGTAGCCGTCGGCCTTTTGCCAGGCGGCGTCGAGCAGGCCTACGCCCTGCAGCCCCACGTGCAGCCGGGCGGCGTTCATCATCACGAACATCGCGGCCAGCCCGCGGTGGGGCGCCCCCACCAGCCAGCCGGTGGCGTCGTCGAAGCGCATCGCGCAGGTGGGGCTGCCGTGCAGGCCCATCTTCTCCTCGATGCGTTCGCAGGCCACCGCGTTGCGGCCGCCGTCGGCGAGGACCTTCGGCACCAGGAACAGCGACAGCCCCTTCGGCCCGGCCGGCGCGCCGGGCAGGCGGCCGAGGACCAGGTGGACGATGTTGCCGCTCAGGTCGTGCTCGCCGCCGGAGATGAAGATCTTGCTGCCGCGCACCCGCAGCCGGCCGCCGTCTTCGGGCGCCGGGTCGCCCGCCACCGGCGTGCCCCGGGTGCGGACCCGCCCCAGGTCGCTGCCGGCGTGCGGCTCGGTCAGGCACATGGTGGCCAGCCATTCGCCGCTCGCCACCCGCGGCAGCCAGGCCGCGCGCAGCGCCTCGCTGCCGTGGTGGCGCAGGCATTCGTAGGCGCCGTGCAGCAGGCCGGGCGCCATGGTCCAGCCGTGGTTGGCGGCGGACAGCATCTCGTAGAGCACGCCCTCCAGCAGCCAGGGCAGGCCCTGGCCGCCGTCCTCGGGCGCGCAGGACAGCGTCGGCCAGCCGGCCTGCCAGAAGTCGCGGTAGGCGTCGGCGAAGCCCGGCGGCGCGGTGACCGCGCCGGTGGCCGGGTCGAAACGGCAGCCGACGGCGTCGCCCGGGCCCTGCAGCGGCGCCACCCGTCCGGCCACGAAGGCCGCGGCCTCCTCCAGCACCTGGCGGGCCAGCGCCGCGTCGGTGCCCGCATGCGCCGGCAGCGTCTGCCAGTGCGCCGGCGCCCGCAGCACGTCGAACAGCAGGAAGCCGATGTCGGCCAGCGGCGGGCGGTAGTCCTGGGCCATGGCGGGTCGCTGCGTCGCGGGGCCGGTCAGAAGGTGTGGCGCACGCCGAACGCGAGGCCGCTCTGCGACCGGCCGGCCGCGGGGTTGCCGTTGGCCTGGCCGCCGCTGACCGAGACGGCCGAGAGCCGGTCGTTGCGGATGTGGCCGGCCTGGCCGTAGACGGCGGTGCGCTTGGACAGGCTGTAGACCAGGCGCAGCGCGACCAGGTCGGCGTCGACGTCGCCCGCGTTCTTGTAGCGCAGGGTGGAGTACTGCGCGTCGAGCGCCAGCAGCGGCGTGATCGGGTAGGAGGCGCCGAGGTACCACAGGTCGCTGCGCGGCTTGGTCGCGTCGCCGTCGTTGTCGCGCCGGATCACGCCCCCGCCGATCTTGGCGCCGATGCCGAGCTTGACGTAGCCGCCCAGCGCCAGCCGGCTGTCGCTCTTGCCGCTGCTGTTGAGGTTGCCGAAGATCGCGTCGGTGGCCGAGGCCAGGGTGCGGCCGTTCTGGCGGTCGTAGGCCAGCGACGCGCCCCACCACGCGGTGTCGTACTTCGCCATCGCCGACCAGGCGCGGCAGGCGCTGCGGTCGGTGCTGCTCTCGCCGGGGCAGTTGGTGCCGACCGGGCTCGGGCCGGCGTTGACGGTGTCGCGGCCGAAGCTGTAGGTGGCGCCCAGGCTCAGGCCCGAGAAGGTGCCGCGCCACGACAGCGCGTTGTCGTGCCGGGCGTTGGGGATGTAGGCGTCGAGCGAGCCGGGCGCGTAGAGCGTCGGGCCCATGACGTCGCTGTCGAGCACCGACCAGAAGAGCATCGAGTACTGCCGGCCGGCGGTCAGCGTGCCCCAGCGGCTGTCCGACAGCCCGACGTAGGCCTGCCGGCCGAACAGCCGGCCGCCCTGGCCGAGCGTGCCCTGGTCGGGGGCGAAGCCGGTCTCCAGGTTGAAGACCGCGCGCAGGCCGTCGCCCAGGTCCTCGGACCCGCGGAAGCCGATGCGCGAGGGCAGGGTGCCGGTGATGCTCGGCATGCGGGTCAGGTTGCCCGAGGCGGCGCCCACATGGTCGAGCCGCTCGACCGCGACGTCGAGCACGCCGTAGATCTGGACGCTGGACGGCGGGATGCCCGCCGGCGCGCCGGTGGCCTGGGCGAACGCGGCGGTCGTGCCCGCGGCGGCCAGCAGGGCCGTGGCCGCCCGGCGCAGGCCGCGGCGCGGGGCGGAGGGGGTGGTGTCGGTGTCGGTGGCTCGCATGGTCGTCTCCTCTGGGTCTCGTGTCTTGTGGTTCGTGGCGCGGCGCGATGCCGTATCGCGCGCGCTGGCTTGCCGCGCGCCTTGCGGCGCGCGCGGGGAAGCCCGGCGGCGGCGCATCGGGCGATGCGCGGCCGGGGCGGTCGGCGGTCCCCCTCCCGGGACCGGATTCAGGATTCGGCGGTGAAGCCGATCTGCCG
>JAKOND010000055.1 GCA_022702125.1 Burkholderiaceae bacterium | reverse complement strand
CGGAAGACGGCGCGCAGCACGGCCCAGTCGAACGCGTGCGCGGCGGCCCAGGCGACCACGACCAGCAGGACCACGCTGGCGAGCGCCCGCCAGGGCGTGCCGAACAGCTCCGCGCCCCAGCGGCGGGCCCAGGACGCGGCCGGCGGCGGCGCCACGGCGCCCGGGCCGACCGGCAGGCCGTCGAGTTCGACGACCTGCGCGGATGCCGACGATGGCAGGACGCTCATCGGGGCCTCCGAGCCAGGACGATCGTCCGGCACACGCTCATCGCCAGCCCCGCAGCGCGACGCGCGCGTTGTAGACATTCATGCCCGCCGAGATCGCCAGCGACAGCCCCAGGTACACCGCCATCACGATCGCGATGCCCTCGAGGGCGCGCCCGGTCGCGTTGAGCGAGGTGTTGGCCACCGACACCAGTTCCGGATAGCCCACCGCCACCGCCAGCGAGGAATTCTTGACCAGGCTCAGCAGCTGCCCGGTCAGCGCCGGCACGATCACCCGCAGCGCCTGCGGCAGCACCACCCGGCGCAGTTCCTGCCGGGGCGCCAGGCCGAGCGCCCGCGCCGCCGCCACCTGCCCCGCCGGCACCGAGGCGATCCCGGCGCGCACGATCTCGGCCACGAAGGCGGCGGTGTAGAGGCCCAGCGCCGCCACGATGGCGAGGTATTCCGGGCTCAACGCCGCGCCGCCGCTGACGTTGAAGGTGGAGCGCTCCGGCCACTCCAGCGTCCAGCCCCCGCCGTCCGGGGCCTGCACCGGCCAGGGCACCGTCAGCCCGCTCTTGCTGAGCCAGACGCCCGGCAGCGGCTGCAGCGCGTCGGCGGCGGCCGGCAGCAGCTGCGTCAGCGCGAAATACGCCATCAGCAGCTGCACCAGCAGCGGCACGTTGCGCAGCGCCTCGACGTAGACGGTGCAGGCGCCGCGCACCAGCCGGTGCGACGCCAGCCGGCCGACGCCCAGCAGCGTGCCGAGCGCCACCGCCAGCAGCGCCGCCGGCACCGCCGCGCGCACCGTATTGATGAGTCCCGCCAGGAAGGCGCGCCAGAACGGCTGGCCGGCCTCGAAATCGAGCCAGCCCTCGCCGATCTCGAAGCCCGCCGGCTGGCCGAGGAAATCGAAGCCCGAACGCACCCCGCGCGCGCGCAGGGTCTCCAGCGCGTGCTGGCCCAGCCAGGCCACGCCGCCCAGCACCGCGGCCACCAGCAGGGCCTGCGCGCCCCAGCCGATCCAGCGCTCGCGCCGCATCGCGCGCGCGACGGACGCATCGCCGGGCACGGTGCCCGGACCGGCCTCCCCGGTCCCCGGCGCGCGGTGGCGGAGCGCCATGCTCAGCGCACCGGCATCGCGTACATCAGGCCGCCCTGGGTCCACAGCCGGTTGGCGCCGCGCGGCAGCTTCAGGGTGGATTTCTGGCCGACGTTGCGCTCGAAGATCTCGCCGTAGTTGCCCACCGCCTTGACCGCGCGGTAGGCCCACTCCTTGTCCAGGCCCAGCAGCTTGCCGGTGTCCTCGCTCACGCCCAGCAGGCGCTGCACCGCCGGGTCCTTGCTGGAGGCTTTGAGCTGGTCGACGTTGCCCTGGCCGACGCCGGCCTCCTCGGCCTCGATCAGCGCGTTGGGCACCCACTTGACGATGGCGAACCATTCGTCGTCGCCCCGGCGCACCAGCGGCGCCAGCGGCTCCTTGGAGATCAGCTCGGGCAGGATGATGTAGTCGTCCGGGTTGGTCGCCTCCTTGTTGCGCAGGCCCGCCAGCGCCGAGCTGTCGGTGGTGAAGGCCTGGCAGCGGCCCGAGAAGAAGGCCTTGAACGAGGCCTCGAAGCTCTCGAACACCACCGTCTTGACCTTGATGCCCTGGGCGCGGAAGTAGTCGGAGACGTTCTTCTCGTTGGTGGTGCCGGACTGGGTGCAGATCTCGGCGCCCTTGAGCTGCTTGGCGCTGGTGACCTTGATCTTCTTGGGCACCAGGAAGCCCTGCCCGTCGTAGTAGGTGACGGTGGTGAAGTGGAAGCCGAGCGAGGCGTCTCGCGCCAGCGTCCAGGTGGTGTTGCGCGCCAGGATGTCGATCTCGCCGGCCTGCAGCGCCGAGAAGCGCTGCTGCGCGTTGAGCGGCACGAAGTTGACCTTCTTCGCGTCGCCGAGCACCGCCGCCGCCACCGCGCGGCAGGTGTCCACGTCCAGGCCCGTCCAGTTGCCCTGGCTGTCGGGCGCCGAGAAGCCGGCCACGCCGTTGGTCACGCCGCAATTGACGGTGCCGCGCTGCTTCACCCCGTCGAGCACCTTGCCGGCCTGGGCCGGCAGGCTGGCCGCGCAGGCGGCGACGGCGAGGGCGGCGGCGGCGAGGAGGCGCAGGCGGGGAGAGGTCGGGGCGGTCATGGAGGTCCTTCGGCGGGAGGGTTGTGCAGGGAAAACGGTGCGCCGCGCAGTGTACGGCGTGCCCTGGCGGCCCTGCTTTCGAATCGTTTCCGCCGGCCGGACGGCATGTCCGGCACCCGAAGACCGCCCGTCGGCCGGACCGGCGGCGACCGGTCAGTCGTCGTCCGACGGGTCCAGCCCCGGGAACAGCACCTCGGTGAAGCCGAACCGGCGGAAATCGCGCACCCGCATCGGGTACAGCATGCCGATCAGGTGGTCGCACTCGTGCTGCACCACCCGGGCGTGGAAGCCTTCGACCGTCCGGTCGATCGGGTCGCCGTACGGGTCGAAGCCGGTGTAGCGGATGCGCTTCCAGCGCGGCACCACGCCGCGCAGGCCCGGCACCGACAGGCAGCCCTCCCAGCCGTCCTCCTCCTCGTCGTCCAGCGGCGCGATGGTCGGATTGAGCAGCACGGTGCGCGGGACCACCGGCGCCTCCGGATAGCGCGGATTGGGCGTGCCGGTGCCGAAGATCACCAGCTGCCGGTCCACCCCGATCTGGGGCGCGGCCAGGCCGGCGCCGTTGACCGCGCGCATGGTCTCGAACATGTCGGCCACCAGCAGGTGCAAAGCGTCGGAATCGAAATCGGCGGCGGGCACCGGCGGGGCGATGCGCAGCAGGCGCGGGTCGCCCATCTTGAGGATGTCGCGGATGGTCATCGCGGAATTATCGGACGGCCGGCGGCGGACCGCCGGGACACCGCGGCTTGGCCGCGGCCCGGCCCGGCCGGCACGGGGCGCCGGCGGGCGCAAGAACCGCGGGCCGGCTCAGCGCGGGCCGGCTCAGCGCAGCCCGCCGCCGCGCGGCACGAAGCGCATGGGCGGCCCGGACCGTCCGCCCGGCCCGGCCTGTCCCGCGGGCGGCCCCATGCGGGGCGAACCGCCATAGCGCGGCGGCGGCATGGTCCCCAGCGGCGCCACGCCCGGACGCGGTCCGCCGAAGCCCGGCGGCGGCCCCGGAGGACGCGGCGGCGGCCCGACGAACCGTGGCCCCCCGTAGCGCGGACCGCCGTAGTAGCCGGGTGACCCGCCGTAGTAGGCCGGCCCGCCGTAGATGCGCGAGTAGCCCAGGCCGCCGTAGCCGTACCCGCCATACCCGCCGTATCCGTAGCCGTAGCCGTACGGATCGGGCACCGCCACCGGCACGCCCTCGTACACCGTCGTGCCGGTCACGTAGGCCCCCGGCGGTGCCACGGCGCATCCGGACAAGGCCAGCAGCGTGCCGCACGCGAGAAGGAAGGATGTCCGCAAGGCCATGGTGATCTCCTGGAAAAAGTCGAACCGGCCGCGGGCTGCCGACGCCGCCACGGCGGCGTGGTGTGCGGATTGGACCCCGCGATCCGGCGGATGGTTCCGCATGGGCACAATCCGAAACCAACGCCATGACGAATCCCGCCTCCCCGCCTCCGCCCGACCGACAGCCCGACGGCCGGCCGCTGCCGCCGCCGGTGCGCTGGCTGCTGCTGGCCTTCGCGGTGGTGTGCATCGGGCTCGGCATCGTCGGCGTGTTCGTTCCGGGCATGCCCACGACCGTCTTCGTGATCCTGGCAGCCTGGGCCGCCACCCGCAGTTCGCCCCGGTTGCACGGGTGGCTGCTGGGCCACCGCCTGTTCGGACCGCTGCTGCGCGACTGGCAGGCGGGCGGCCGCGTCAGCCGCCGCGCGAAGTGGAGCGCTACCGCCTCGATGGCGGTCTGCGCGGTGATCGTGGCCTGCACGGCCCACCGGCGGTGGACCGCCGTGCTGGCCATCGCCTGCATGTCGGCGGTACTGGCCTGGCTCTGGCGACGTCCCGAGCCGGGCTGAACCGTGCTGGACCGGGCGCCGTGCCCGGTCGCGTCGTGCGGGCGACAGGGAATGCACCAGACTGGCGCGGAAGCGCTTTTCGCCATATAAAATACGGGCCGTTCCCACTGCTGCCGGACCCCATGGAAAACACCGCACAACGCGCCACGCCCAGCGTCCAGGTCATCGAGCGCATGTTCACCCTGGTCGACGTGCTGGCTTCGCGCGACGAGGCCATGTCCCTGAAGGACATCAGCGAGCGTGCCGGGCTGCATCCTTCCACCGCGCACCGCATCCTGAACGACCTGACGCTCGGCCGCTTCGTCGAGCGCCCCGAGCCGGGCAGCTACCGGCTCGGCATGCGGCTGCTGGAACTCGGCAACCTGGTCAAGGGCCGGCTCAACGTGCGCGACGCGGCCCTGCCGTCGATGCGCGAGCTGCACCGGCTGATCCAGCAGCCGGTCAACCTGAGCGTGCGCCAGGGCGACGAGATCATCTACGTGGAGCGCGCCTTCAGCGAGCGCTCGGGCATGCAGGTGGTGCGCGCCATCGGCGGCCGCGCCGCGCTGCACCTGACCTCGGTCGGCAAGCTGTTCCTGGCGGTGGACGACGCGCCGCGGGTCCGCGCCTACGCCACCCGCACCGGCCTGCAGGGCCACACCCGCAACAGCATCACCCAGCTGCCGGTGCTGGAGCGCGAGCTGGCGCGGGTGCGCCAGAGCGGGGTCGCCCGCGACAACGAGGAACTCGAACTGGGGGTGCGGTGCATCGCCGCGGGCATCCACGACGACCAGGGACGGCTGGTGGCGGGCCTGTCCATCTCGGCGCCCGCCGACCGGATGCAGGAGAGCTGGCTGTCGCAGCTCGAAGCGACCGCGCGCCAGATCTCGCAGGCGCTCGGCCACAGCACGCCCGACTGACCGCGGACCGCGCGGCGCCCGACGACCGGGCGCCCGACGGGCGATCAGCCGTCGATGTGCTTGTTGAGCACCAGCGCCGACGGATTGGATTCCACCCAGCGGCGCACGCGCTCGGCGTCGGCCACCCGGCTGAGCTTGCCGGCCGAATCCAGGAACACCATGATCAGCTTGCGGCCGGCGATCTTGGCCTGCATCACCAGGCACTGGCCGGCTTCGTTGATGAACCCGGTCTTCTGCACGCCGATGTTCCACGCCGGGTTGCGCACCAGCGCGTTGGTGTTGTTGTACTGGAGCGTCCGCTGGCCGACGGCGACCATGTAGTTGGGCGAGGTGGACAGCTGGCGCACGGTGGCGTCGCTGTAGGCGGCATTGACCAGGATGGCCAGATCGCGCGCGCTGGCCTGGTTGCGGCTCGACAGCCCGGTGGGCTCGACGTAGCGGGCATCGACCATGCCCAGCATGCGCGCCTTGGCGTTCATCAGGGTCACGAAGGTCGCCAGGCCGCCGGGGTAGGTGCGGCCCAGGGCATGCGCCGCGCGGTTCTCGCTCGACATCAGCGCCAGGTGCAGCATCTCCTCGCGGGTGAGCGTGGTGCCGACGGTCAGCCGGGAACTGCTCCACTTCTCGGTGTCCACGTCGTCCTGGGTGATGGTGATCATCTCGTCCATCGGCAGGCGCGCTTCGCTGATGAGCAGGCCGGTCATCAGCTTGGTCAGCGAGGCGATCGGCAGCACGGCGTCGTCGTTCTTGCTGAGCAGAACCTCCTGGGTGTCCTGGTCGATCACCAGGGCCACGCTCGACTTCAGGTCCAGCGGGTCCTGCGCCGAATGGAGGCCCGCCAGCTTGCCGAACGACGGCCGCGCGGCCACCACCGCGGCGGCGACCGCCGCCGCGCGGATCACCGGCTTGCGGATGGTGACGTTGATGGCCTGGGCGCTCGTCTTGCGCAGGGGCTCCTGCCGCGCCGCCTGCTTGCGGGGCTCGACCTTCGCGGCGACCTTGCGGGCATGCGCCTGCTTGGCTTCGGTCTTCTTGGCCGTTGCGGCCTCGGCTGCCTGGGGCAGCAGGGCACCGGCTGAAACGGCGAGCGAGACGGCGCAGGCAAGCCGGTTCATGAACAGAGAAGAACGTTTACCAGGGGGCATCGAAATCTCCGGGGAGGAATACGAATGAAAGAAAAGGCCTACAAAAAAAATCGCAAAAGCGCACGGGCTTGAGCGATTTTCAGTGGCATGAATTGCCAAAATTATAAGCAGTTGTCCAGTGTTGCATTCAGATATTTGCACTTTTGCAACACTGCCAACCGAGTGCGAGGCCGGATGCCCCGTGACAGGCGTTTGACGCGGCTCGGACACCGGCATGACCGGTGCCCGAACGTCCCGCTCAAGGCTGGCTGGCGCGCGCCAGGCCCGACAGGATGGCCTTGAACGAAGCGGTCACGATGTTGGGATCGATGCCGGTGCCGAACAGCGTCGTCCCGTCGTCCACCCGCATTTCCACATAGGCGACCGAACGCGCGTCGGCGCCGGTGCCGATGGCGTGCTGGTGGTAGTCCACCACCCGCACGGCATGGCCGGTGCTGCGCCGCAGGGCGTCGACGAAGGCGTCGATCGGGCCGGTGCCGGTGCCCTGCACCGCGGTGTCCGCCCCTTGCCATTGGATCTGGCCGTCGAGTTCGACGGTGCTCCCTTCGCTGCCGGTCTTCTCCACCACCCGGTGGTGCGGCGCGGGCGTGGTGTCCAGGCGGTATTCCTCCTCGAAGATGCTCCAGATGTCGCGCGCGGTCAGCTCCTTGCCCTCGGTGTCCATCGACTTCTGCACCCGCTGGCTGAATTCGATCTGCAGCCGGCGCGGCAACTCGAGGCCGTATTCGCTTTCGAGCAGGTAGGCGATGCCGCCCTTGCCCGACTGGCTGTTGACGCGGATGACCGCCTCGTAGCTGCGGCCGAGGTCCTTCGGGTCGATCGGCAGGTAGGGCATGTCCCAGATGTCGTCCTCCTTGCGCGCGGCGAAGGCCTTCTTGATCGCGTCCTGGTGCGATCCGGAGAACGAGGTGTAGACCAAGTCGCCGACGTACGGATGGCGCGGATGCACCGGGATCTGGTTGCAGTGCTCGACGACCGCACGGATCTCGTCGATGTGGGAGAAGTCGAGCTGCGGCGATACGCCCTGGGTGTAGAGGTTGAGCCCGATGTTGACGATGTCCATGTTGCCGGTGCGCTCGCCGTTGCCGAACAGGCAACCCTCGAGCCGGTCGGCGCCGGCCATCAGCGCGAACTCGCCGGCGGCGGTGCCGGTGCCGCGGTCGTTGTGCGGATGCACCGACATCACGATCGAATCGCGCCGTTCGAGGTTGCGGTGCATCCACTCGATCATGTCGGCGAAGATGTTCGGGGTGGACTGCTCGACGGTGGACGGCAGGTTGATGATGCACTTGTGCTCCGGCGTCGGCTGCCAGACGGCGGTCACCGCGTCCACCACCCGCTTGGAGAATTCGATCTCGGTGGTGGAGAACATCTCGGGCGAGTACTCGAAGGTCCAGCGGGTGCCGGGATGCTCCTTGGCGATGTCCTGGAACAGCTTCGCGTTGGAGGTCGCGAGCTCGACGATCTGGTCGCAGTCCATGCCGAGCACCACGCGGCGCATCACCGGCGCCACCGCGTTGTAGAGGTGGACGATCGCGCGCGGCACGCCTTGCAGCGATTCGAAGGTGCGGCGGATGAGCGGCTCGCGGGCCTGGGTCAGCACCTGCACCGTCACGTCGTCCGGAATGCGGTCCTCGTCCACCAAGCGGCGCACGAAGTCGAATTCCACCTGGGACGCGGAGGGGAAGCCGATCTCGATTTCCTTGAAGCCGATCTTGACCAGCATGTCGAACATCTTGAGCTTGCGCTCGATGTCCATCGGCTCGATCAGGGCCTGGTTGCCGTCGCGCAGGTCGGTGCTCAGCCAGATGGGGGCCTTGTCGATCACGACGTCGGGCCAGGAGCGGTCCTTGAGGCCGATGGGCTGGAAAGCGCGGTACTTGCGGGAGGGCTGCTGGAGCATGGCGGAATCTCTTGGTGTGGAAGGGAGAAACCAGCAACCCCAAACAGAACGGCCCGTTGCTGGTGCAGACGGGCCGTCGAGTGGTGTGAACGCGCGCGTGCGCTACCGACTCCGCCCGGAGGACGATAGTAGTAGCAGCGAAGCGACGCGGTTCATGGCGAAAGAATGTAGCACACCTGCCCGGGACGGACTACCGGTGCAGACCCCGCTCCTCGGGTTCGTCGGTCGAGGTGGCGATCACGCTGGTCTGCTGGCCCTTGGCCTTGCGCCAGCCGTAGACCGCGTAGCCGCTCAGGCCGTAGACCACGAACACGCCGAACAGCACCGTGGGCGGGTGGATGTTGATGACGGCGATGCCCAGCGCGATCAGCACGATGACCGCGAAGGGCACGCTGCGCTTGGTGCGGATGTCCTTGAAGCTGTAGAACGGCACGTTGGTCACCATCGTCAGCCCGGCGAAGAGCGTGAAGAAGCAGGTGATGCCGACGATCTGCTTCCAGCCGAGCCAGGCGGCCGCGTCCTGCAGGCCGTATTCGGTCACCAGCCAGATGAAGCCGGCCACCAGCGCCGCCGCGGCCGGCGACGGCAGACCCTGGAAATAGCGCTTGTCCACCACCGCGGTGTTGACGTTGAAGCGGGCCAGCCGCAGCGCGGCGCAGGCGCAGTAGATGAAGGCCGCGATCCAGCCCCAGCGCCCCAGGTCCTTCAGCGCCCATTCGTAGGCGATCAGCGCCGGGGCGGCGCCGAAGGACACCATGTCCGAGAGCGAGTCCATCTGCTCGCCGAAGGCGCTCTGGGTGTTCGTCATGCGGGCCACCCGGCCGTCGAGGCTGTCGAGCACCATGGCCGCGAAGATGCCGAGCGACGCCAGGTCGAAGCGGCCGTTCATCGCCATGACGATGGCGTAGAAACCGCCGAACAGCGCCGCCAGCGTGAAGAGGTTGGGCAGGATGTAGATGCCCTTGCGGCGCTTGCGTGCGGCATCCGCGCCGTCGTGCGCCTCCGCGACCGGGTCGCGATGGATTTCTTGCATGGAGGGTGCTTTCGGTTCCGGAAGATTCGAGGCATGCGCGCCGGGGCATCGCATCCGAGCGCCAGAGTGTAACCAGCGCCCCAACGACAAGGGCCGCCCTGCGGCGGCCCCTGCCTGCGCCGCACGGGCGGCGCGTCCGATCGCGGAGGATCAGTTGCGGGTCTGGTCGACCAGCTTGTTCTTGGCGATCCAGGGCATCATCGCGCGCAGCTTGGCGCCGACGATCTCGATCTGGTGCTCGGCGTTGATGCGGCGGCGGCTGATCAGCGTGGGCTGGCCGGCAGCGGCTTCCATCACGAAGCTCTTCGCGTATTCGCCGTTCTGGATGTCCTTCAGGCACTGCTTCATGGCCTTCTTGGTCTCTTCGGTCACGACGCGCGGGCCGGTGACGTACTCGCCGTATTCGGCGTTGTTCGAGATCGAGTAGTTCATGTTGGCGATGCCGCCTTCGTAGATCAGGTCCACGATGAGCTTGAGCTCGTGCAGGCATTCGAAGTAGGCCATCTCGGGCGCGTAGCCGGCTTCCACCAGCGTCTCGAAGCCGGCCTTGATCAGTTCGACGGTGCCGCCGCACAGCACGGCCTGCTCGCCGAACAGGTCGGTCTCGGTCTCTTCGCGGAAGTTGGTCTCGATGATGCCGGCCTTGCCGCCGCCGTTGGCCGCGGCGTACGACAGCGCCAGGTCGCGGGCCTTGCCGCTCTGGTCGGCGTGGACGGCGATCAGGTGGGGCACGCCGCCGCCCTGGGCGTAGGTGCCGCGCACGGTGTGGCCCGGGGCCTTGGGGGCGACCATCCAGACGTCGAGGTCGGCGCGCGGCTGCACGAAGCCGTAGTGCACGTTGAAGCCGTGCGCGAACACCAGCGAGGCGCCCTGCTTGATGTGCGGCGCCACGTCGTTCTTGTAGACGTTGGCGATCTGCTCGTCGGGCAGCAGGATCATGACGACATCGGCCTGGGCGACCGCGTCGGCCACTTCGGCAACCCGCAGGCCGGCCTTCTCGACCTTGGGCCAGGAGGCGCCGCCCTTGCGCAGGCCGACCACGACCTTGACGCCGCTGTCGTTGAGGTTCTGCGCGTGCGCATGGCCCTGGCTGCCGTAGCCGATGATGGCGACCGTCTTGCCCTTGATCAGGCTCAGGTCCGCGTCCTTGTCGTAATAGACTTTCATGAAGTGCTCCGCTTGGTGTGGGTGGTTGGCGATGACGCCCAGGTCGACAGGCTCGGGGCGAACGCGTGCAAAACAGTCGCCGGGGAAGGAACCCGTCCGCGCCGAGCCTGTCGACACGCGGACGGAATGGAAGGGAGCGGACGCACCGGCGCCGGCCGGATGCCGGCAGCGCATGCGCGTCCGGAGGGTCAGAGGCGCAGGATGCGCTCGCCGCGGCCGATGCCGCTGGCGCCGGTGCGGACCGTCTCCAGGATCGCGCTGCGGTCGATGGCGTGCAGGAAGGCGTCGTTCTTGGACTGGTCGCCGGTGAGCTCGATGGTGTAGCTCTTGTCGGTGACGTCGATCACCCGGCCGCGGAAGATGTCGGCGGTGCGCTTCATCTCCTCGCGCTCCTTGCCGACCGCGCGCACCTTGACCATCATGAGTTCGCGCTCGGTGTACGAACCCTCGGTCAGGTCGACCACCTTGACCACCTCGATCAGGCGGTTGAGGTGCTTGGTGATCTGCTCGATGACGTCGTCCGAGCCGCTGGTCTGGATGGTCATCCGCGACAGGCTGTGGTCCTCGGTGGGCGCCACGGTCAGCGACTCGATGTTGTAGCCGCGGGCCGAGAACAGGCCGACGACCCGGGACAGTGCGCCCGGCTCGTTCTCGAGCAGGACGGCGATGATGTGCTTCATGGTGCGATTCCTCTTTTCGCTGCCCTCCCCCGCGCACGGTAATGCGCGGGCTCGGCAGTCAATAGATTCGTCAGGGAGACGGGTGGGGAAGGATGGATCAGCTATCGAATCGATAGCGCCGAGCCCAGGCGGCACCTGGGCATCCGGGCGATCCGGCTACAGGTCTTCGCTGCCCAGCAGCATCTCGGTGATGCCCTTGCCGGCCTGCACCATCGGGAACACGTTCTCGGTGGGGTCGGTGCGGAAGTCCATGAACACGGTGCGGTCCTTCAGGCGGCGCGCCTCGCGCAGCGCCGGCTCCACGTCGCGCGGATGCTCGATCAGCATGCCGACGTGGCCGTAGGCCTCGGCGAGCTTCACGAAATCGGGGAGCGAGTCCATGTAGCTGTGGCTGTAGCGGCCGGAGTACTCGATCTCCTGCCACTGGCGCACCATGCCCAGGTAGCGGTTGTTGAGCGAGCAGATCTTGATCGGCGTCTCGTACTGCCGGCAGGTGGCCAGCTCCTGGATGTTCATCTGCACCGAGCCCTCGCCGGTGATGCAGAACACCTCGGCGTCCGGCTTGGCGAGCTTGATGCCCATGGCGTAGGGGATGCCCACGCCCATGGTGCCCAGGCCGCCGGAATTGATCCAGCGGCGCGGCTCGTCGAAGCGGTAGTACTGCGCGGCCCACATCTGGTGCTGGCCGACGTCGGAGGTGATGTACGCCTCGGTGTCCTTGGTCATGTTCCAGAGGGTCTCGACCACGTACTGCGGCTTGATGACCTCGCCGTCGCCCAGGCTGTACTTCAGGCAGTCCCGGCTGCGCCAGCCCTCGACGGTTTCCCACCACTGGCCCAGGGCCTGCGCGTCGGGCTTGACCGGCGATTCGCGCAGCATGGCGATCAGCTCGGCGAGCACGTCCTTCACGTCGCCGACGATCGGGATGTCGACCTTGACGCGCTTGGAAATGCTCGACGGATCGATGTCGATATGGATGATCTTGCGGTCGTTCTGCGCGAAGTGCTTGACGTTGCCGATCACCCGGTCGTCGAAGCGCGCGCCGACGGCCAGCAGCACGTCGCAGTTCTGCATCGCGTTGTTGGCCTCGACGGTGCCGTGCATGCCCAGCATGCCGAGGAACTTGCGGTCCGAGGCCGGATAGGCGCCCAGGCCCATCAGGGTGTTGGTGACCGGGCACCCCAGCAGGTCCACCAGCGTGCGCAGCTCGTTCGAGGCGTTGCCCAGCAGCACGCCGCCGCCGCTGTAGACGTAGGGCCGCTTGGCCGCCAGCAGCAGTTGCAGCGCCTTGCGGATCTGGCCGCCGTGGCCCCGGCGCACCGGGTTGTAGGAACGCATCTCGACCGATTCCGGATAGCCGGTCCAGGTGGTCTTCTTGAAGGAGACGTCCTTCGGGATGTCGACCACCACCGGGCCCGGACGGCCGGTGCGCGCGATGTGGAAGGCCTTCTTGATCGTCGAGACGATGTCGCGCGGGTCCTTCACCAGGAAGTTGTGCTTGACGATGGGACGGGTGATGCCGACCGTATCGCATTCCTGGAAGGCGTCGAGGCCGATGGCGGCGGTGGGGACCTGGCCGCTGATGATCACCATCGGGATGGAGTCCATGTACGCGGTGGCGATGCCGGTGACGGCATTGGTCAGGCCCGGGCCCGAGGTCACCAGCGCCACGCCGACGTTGCCGGTCGCGCGGGCATAGCCGTCGGCGGCGTGGATGGCGGCCTGCTCGTGGCGCACCAGCACGTGCTGGATGGTGTCCTGCTTGTAGAACGCGTCGTAGATGTAGAGGACGGCACCGCCGGGGTAGCCCCAGATGTACTGCACGCCCTCGGCCTGCAACGACTTGACGAGCGCCTCGGCGCCCATGAGTTCCTGGGGGGATTCGTGTCCGGTGGACTGCGCGGCAGCCGCTGTGGAAGCCATTTCGGCCTTGGAAATTTCCATGATCAACCTTTGCGATTTTCTCTGACGAAAAACCTTGGGTGCTCCTTTGCCGGTCCTTGTGAAACCGCGCCGGAACTTGGAGCCTACGGCCATGGGCGAGATGCTTGCTGCGCCGGACCGTGACCCGTTTGCCTTTGATTTGCAACGCGCATTATCACATCCC